>SLOM01000219.1 GCA_007132505.1 Candidatus Sumerlaeota bacterium | reverse complement strand
GTCTCGCCATCGAAGAGCCTCTCTGTTCGAGTTTGTCACACCCGTAACAGAAGCAAAATCAGTGCTCTTCGATGGCAACCCCCAAACAAATACCGAACGGCTGAAAGATCAGGGCCTCGTCCCGTTTCCTCCTTGTCCCGGATGCGCGGTTTCCCGTTGCGCTGGATCGTTTGGCGCCGGGAGTTTCCCCGGCGGCGCGGACGTCCACATTCCGTGCCGATCAAGATCCCTTCCGGAGAGCCGGATGCTCTATCGCGTGGCCCTTCCCCCGGAAGAGCGCGACCGCCTTTTGCCCCGGCTGACCGTCCTTGCCGCCGTCGTGGCGTTGACATGGCTTGCCATCTTTTCCGTCCGGATGGCCGGGCCGTTCATGATTACGGACAGCGACCAGCAGCGACCCGCAGCCTACACGCTGGACGTGCTGGTGAACGGCAATTGGATCGTCCAGTCCGATGACAGGGGTGACGTTGCCTCCAAGCCCCCGCTCTACACATGGGTCATGGCGCTGGGGGTCTTGGCGCTCGGAGGCGAACTGACCGAGTTTGCGCTCTACCTGCCTGGGGCGCTGTCGGTTCTGGCGATAGCCCTGATTGTGTTGTTCGTGACGGCGCACTTCTTCGGCAGGGGAGCGGGATTGCTCGCGGCGCTCGCCTACCTGGTGGCCTGGACCGCCTTCCGGCAGGTGTATCTGGCACGGACGGATGCACTGTTTTCGCTGACGGTTTTCGTGGCGGCACTGATGGCCTGGATGGCCGCCACCCGCCAGATGTCATGGATTTGGTTCTGGCTTGCCGCGGCTCTGGCCACGCTGACGAAAGGGCCGCTTGGAGTTCTTCTGGCAGCGGGAGGACTGGTGGCGTTCCTCTGGCCGAAGGACCATCGCGTCCTTCCGGAGCCCACCGGTCTCGCCAAGTACCCGCTTGCGAGCCAAGCCCTCGGCTTCGCCGCGTATGCGGTCATTTGTGGGGGCTGGTTCCTCCTGGCATGGCTGCACGCCGGGCAGCCGTTCATTGACAAGGTGATCGGCCAGGAGCTGGTCGGGCACGCTGTGGAGAGTTCCAGAGGGCAGCGGCCCTTCGAGGGCTTCTGGAAGCAGCCGCTTTACTTCCTGAGCCGTTTTCTGCCCTGGTCAGTGGTGACTTACTACGCGCTGTGGCGTGCGTTCTTCCGTCCGCTGGAAGACCCGCGCCAACGCCTGTTCCATCGTTTCATGGCCTTTTACTTCCTGCTCGGCCTGACTGTTTTCTCCATCGCACCACACCAGCGGGCGGACCACCTGCTGCCACTTCTGCCCGCCGCCGCGATACTGGCAGGGCTGGAGTTGGCCCAGTGGTTTGATGCGGGGCGGCTGCGGCTGGCTTTGCAGTACTATCCCGCCGTGCTGGCGCTCGTGCTGATCGGCATAACGGGGTTCCTTCGGATTGGCTATGGTGATTCACGTGATGCCCGATGGACCGCCGAGTCACGCATCGCCGCAGAGTGGATCGAGAAAAACCTGGGGCGAGACTTTCCCATCATACATACCGACGGGCCCTTCGCGCCGCAGTTCTTCCTCAACACCATCTACCAGCGGCACAGCTTCGAGCGGACCTTCAAGGAAGCGGTGCTTCATGAGAACGCAGCCTATTTCCTGGTCCGGGATTCGGGGGAGCTGTGGTGGTGGTTGCTCAGCAGTGACATCGAGAATCCCCACGATCGGGGGCTTTACTGGATCGCTCGGCTTCCGGAAGGGCCGGACCCGCGATATTATGTCATGAGCGACCAGCCGCATGCCGAACCACCACGGGAGCTTGTCACCTTGATCGACAATGCGAGGGTCGAAATGGAAGGAGTGCGCCTCGTGAGCCGGCGCGGGCTGAACCTGGTGTTCGAGGCGCTGGACGGTGATGCGCTCGTGCGGGTTGAGAACCTCGAGCCCATTGCGCGTAAGGTTGGCATCACGCTTCAGCACAATGGGTCCACCTACAAAGCAGAAGGGACCCTCGCGGAGCGTGAGTCCCTCGCCGCACGGGTCCCCTGAATCTTTCTGACTGCTGTCGTTGCTGGCGGAGAATGCCGCGGTACGGAGAATGCCGCGGTATTCGGAAAGTGGTCTTAGACCATCTCCACTGCCTGAATCTCTGGCAGTTCCTCTGTGATGCGGCGCTCGATGCCCATCTTGAGCGTCATGAGGGAGCTGGCGCATCCGCTGCAGGCGCCGTGAAGCTCGATCCAGAGCGTGTCGTCTTCGATGCGCCCGAACGTCACGTCTCCACCGTCAGCCTGAAGATAGGGCCGGAGTTGCTCCAGGATTTCTTTGGCGCGGGTTTCGGTCTCTTGCGAAACAGGCATGAATGGCTCCTTGTTCTGTCCCTAATTGCTGTGAGAAGGCCACAAACCACACGATTTCGGCCTGCGCGAGCAAGGGTGCATATTCCGGGCCAATGGAGTCAACCTTCGCTGGCCCGTTTGTGGGTGCCGGTTTCCCGTTGACCTGTCGGCTTCTGGCGCCACTCTCCGGGGACCGCTCGCGGACAGGTGGCCGAGCGGCTGAAGGCGCACGCTTGGAAAGCGTGTAGGCGGGTAGTCCCCGTCTCGAGGGTTCGAATCCCTCCCTGTCCGCCATTCTCCTGAAGAAACGATATCATCCCACATGTGCGTGCCGCTGCGCCACGGCGTGAATGACGCCGGCGTGGTCTGGTTCTTCCTGTCTCTGGTTGTTGAGGTTCGAGGTCTGGCGGAGAGGGGGGGATTCGAACCCCCGATACGGGATTTAGCCCGTATGGCGGTTTAGCAAACCGCTGCCTTCAGCCGCTCGGCCACCTCTCCGCAGGTCCGCGGCAGCGGAAGCGGAAGCGGGACTCTTTGGGTGCCACGCGGCTCAGGTCAACGGAAAACCCGGATCCGCGCTCATTCGGGCTTCTGTTCAGAGGAGTGACCGCCTCCCTCCGGCTTTTCCTCGTCCACGGGACGGGACTCTTCCTGGAGTGCCCGCTTGTCCGAATTGGCTAGAGGCACGGTGAAGTAGAACGTCGAGCCACGTCCGGGCTCGGAGTCCACCCAGACCTCTCCGCCGTGTGCCTGGACCAGGTGCTTGACGATGCTCAGTCCGAGCCCCGTGCCGCCGGCGGCGCGCGAACGTGTCTTGTCAACCCGGTAGAACCGCTCGAAGATGCGCTCTTGGTCGCTTCGCGGGATACCGAAACCTTTGTCGCGGACGGAGACGCAGATGCTGTCGGGTTGGAGCCTGGCGGAAACCTCCACTGGCATGCCTTCATCGGAATACTTGATCGCGTTCTCGATGAGGTTGAGGAGGATGCGATCCAGGGCGTTTCGGTCGGCGTGAACACGGGGGAGCCCGGGAGGCAGCGAGTTGCTGACCTTGGTGCGTTTTTTCTCGGCTTCTTTCTGCAGGGTGCTGATGGCCGTCTCCACGGCGGGGTAAATGGCGATGGGCTCCATTTGGAGCGTTGCGGCCTTGGATTCGATGCGGGAGAGGATCAGCAGGTCCTCGATGAGGGCGGTGAGGCGCAGGGTGTGGTGATGTACGATGCTTAGGAACCTGCGGTAGGGTGGTTCCTGACCCTCGGGATAGGGCTCGAGGCAGGTTTCCACGTACCCTCGGATTGCGGCCAGGGGTGTGCGCAGTTCGTGGGAGACGTTGGCCACGAATTCCGTGCGTACCTGCTCGGCGCGCTTGCGGGAGGTGACGTCAAGCGCCGTCAGGATGACCGCGTGCTGGCCGTCCGGGTGCTCGTGGGGAGTCAGTGTGACGAGAATATCGCGGGGTGGCGTGGTCCCGAGGCGGAGATCGGCCGTGGCGGTGCGGTCATGGTTTGCGGCGGCGTCAATCGCGCTTTCCATTTCGCTCCGCGAGGAGACGGAGAGGGCTCCCGACCCGAGCTGTTCCCCTTCCTGCGTGCGAAACATGTCGCGGAATGTTCGGTTGGAGAGGAGGACACGGCGATGCCGGTCGAGAAGGGCGAGGCCCTCTGCCATCTCGTCCAGCAGGGCGGCTCGGACCCGCCCTTCAAGGAGTGCCTTGCGGCAAAGCTGGAGACGCTCCTCGCGGGGGACCCTGCCGCCATTGAGCAGCTTTGCCAGTGATTCCCACGCGGCGAGACGCCGACGCGGTTGCATTGAGGCACGGAGCCAGACCCACCAGCCGGCCGCGGCGGCCAGCAGGACTCCGGCGAGAAAGGCGAGAAGAATTTCCCACGGGGGCATCGGAGGGCTCACAGGTAGGATGGTTGTTAGATTGGACCGGCGTCGGCCCTAGATCAAGGATACATCCTCGCCGGCGTCCTCGCCGTTCTCTGCCCCGTAGTTGCCGAGCAGGCCGCGCGGACTGTCAGCGAAGCGATAACCGGCGCCCCGGATGGTTTCCACGTAGGCGGCTCCGGCGGGGCCGATCTTCTGCCGCAGCCGCTTGATATGGGTGTCCACGGTCCGGTCGGTGACGTTGTGGACATATCCCCAGACGTGCTCCAGCAGGTGCCTTCGGCTCAGCACCTTGCCACGGCGGAGGATCAGCTCCTGGAGCAGGCGGAACTCTGTGGTCGTGAGGGTTACGGGCTCTCCGTCAATGAAGACTTCGAAGCGCTGGGGATCTAGGCGGATGGGCCCGAACTCCAAGGCGTCGTCCGGGGATTGCAGGGGCGTGCGGATACGGCGGAGTATGGCTTTGGCGCGCAGGGCGACCTCGCGGGGGGAGAAGGGCTTCGTGACATAATCGTCGGCGCCCAGCTCAAGGCCCACGACGCGGTCCACTTCGTCCACGCGCGCGGTGAGCATCATGATGGGGATTTGTTCCGTGCGACGGTCTTTTCGGAGTCGGCGAAAGACCTCCAGCCCGTCCACGTCCGGGAGCATTAGATCGAGGATAATCAGGCTGGGGAGCTTTTCCGACGCGAGGGCCAGCGCCTCGGTGCCGTTGAGCGCCTTGATGGAGCGGAATCCTTGGCGTTCGAGGTTGAACGCGATCAGGTCCGCCAGATCCTCCTCGTCGTCCACCACAAGGACGGTGTCCGCCTTGGACTCGCTGTCGCTTTCAGAGGTCTTGGACGTTGGAGGTGGCGAAGTCGTCATGATGGCTGAGTTGGCGCTCCCGCAGGGAGTGTGCTCCGGCCCTTGGCATGGCAAAGAGGGCCTTGGGCGGCAAGCCGGGTTTCACACCGTGCGCAAATTGACAAACGAATGTAACATGACAGGAGGGGAGTAATGGGATGGCCGGGCTCCCCTCCGAGGCCCCGCCGCTGTGTCAGCCCGATTGGAGTTCCCTTGCCAGCGTGCTGTGCCAATCCTAGCGTTTTGCTCGACAGTCTGCCTGAGGGGCGATGGCTCACTGAAGGCAGGGGAAATCCGCGGGAGTTTGAGATGAATCAGACAATGATGGCTTTTCGCTGGGGAATTCTGCCACTCGTGGCAGCGTTTTTCCTGTTCGCAGCGAGTACCGCGGTTGCACAGGAGGAAAACGACGAGGCGCCTGCGGAGGAGCAGGAACCCGAGGAGCCCGAACAAACTCCCGATGAAGAAGCACCCGCCGAAGAGGTGGTGGCTGAGCCTGTGGAACCCGAGCGCCCCGGCCTCGGCGAGTACGACCTCACCGTTGACCCCACATCGCGCATTCTGCGGCTCCACCCGCGCGGTCATCCCACGCGGCAGGACCACACGGTCACCGTCGGCCAGGAGTTCCTGACTGACGTTTCGTTCCGCAATGAGTCCATGCTGCCATTCGACATGGTGCGGATATTCCTCTCCTACAACCCCGAGATCTTCCGTCCCGTGGCGATCAACGACCGGCCACTCGCCGATAACCTGAAGGGCGAGCCCACCGCGGAGGTGGACGACGTCTTCGGCATGATCCTCTATGAGGCGGAACTGGAGGAGCCCCTGGCCTCGCACGATGCACCCATCCTGACGATCCGGTGGGAGGCGCAGCAACTCACGGTTGGGAGCCGGATCGTCTTCAGCTCGCGCGACGAGTTTTTCACCGCGCTGGTGGGCGAGGGGCGCGACCTTGTCGGCCACCCGCGCGTGCCGGGTGACGGGACGCTCGGCATGACCGTCACCGTTTTGCCCGAGGACGAGCGCGAGGCCCAAGCCATGCTCTCCGACCCACGGCTCTACACCGGAACGGACGAGAAAATCGGGGGCGTGCTCCTCCGCCTCGTGCCACAGGAAGAGCCCATCGTGGCTGGTGAACCCTTCCATATAGACGTGGTGCTGGACAACCGCGCCTTTTCGATGGTGGACGGCCTCAGCTTCCTGATCTCCTACGACCCCGAGATTATTGAGATCATTGACGCAGACCAGGACAACTGGATCACACGAGGAACGAACATCCTCGACGGGAAGTTCCGGGGCGATTACCCGTGGGCGTTTCACATAGACAACACGGTGGACCGGCGGCGCGGAACCATACACTACAAGAAGGGGACCCACGATCCCGAAATGACGCGGGGCCGCGTGGGGACCGTGGCGCGCATTTATGCGGTGGCGCATCGGCCCACCCGCGGGACGGCATTCCGGTTTGAATTCAGCAAGCGCCCCCGTGCCCAGACAACGCAGGCTGTCTATAACGGGATCAACGTGCTTGGCGACCTCCAGATTCCCGATGACGGCGCAACCGGCATTGCCGTTCGCGTTGGATCACCAACAGAGCGAAATCGCCAGAACCAGGAATAGGCCTGCCGGTTCGGCAGAAGCGCGCCGGTGGGCCCGGCATCATCCTCTCCCGGCGGAAGAAATGGCAAAGAAGAAGAGCAAGCAGCCCAAATTCAGCAACGATGTCCGCATAGAAAACCGCCGGGCGCGGTTTGAATATAGCGTGGTGGACACCCTGGAGGCCGGCATTGAGCTTAGCGGTTGCGAGGTGAAGAGCCTCCGGCTCGGCACGGCGTCGCTCGTGGATACCTATGCCACGCCGCGTGGCGAGCAGCTTTTCCTGCGCGGCATGCACATCAAGCCCTACGAGCAGGGGAACTACGAAAACACGGACCCCATCCGGGAGCGGCGCCTGCTGCTCCATCGCAAGGAGATCTCCCGCCTGATTGGTCTTGTCTCGCAGAAGGGCTACACGCTCGTGCCGTTGCGGATCTATTTCAACGACCGCGGCTGGGCCAAGGTGAAGCTTGGTGTCTGCCAGGGCAAGAAAGCGCATGACAAGCGGGAGACCATAAAGCAGCGCGACATGGAGCGGGAGTTGCGCAGGGAGATGAAGGTACGATGAGACACACACTTTTCGTCGCGATGCTTGCCATCTGCACGGCGCTGGCCTTCGGCCCCGCCGCGGCAACGGCGCAGCAGAACCGGCAGGAGGATGAGCGACGGCAACGCGTCCCCACCGCAGTGGAGGCGACGAAGCAGCAGCGCCTCGAAATCCTCATGCGCCATGGTGTTGGCGAGGACACCGGCTCGATGGTGCGGTTCCTTGAGCGGGGCTTCCCGCGTGAAGCCACACCGGGTGGCCTGCCGCGGCATCCCTTGCTCAAGTCCGAAGTGATATCCATGGCGATGATGACCCTTGGGGATCGGCGGGGGCAGGAAGCCGTCCCGGTGTTGGAGCGGATAGCCAAACGCGACAACCCGGCCGGGGTCCGCGCAATCATAGACCAGGATTTCGAGCAGGTCCCGATGGAGGGCCGCGCCGAACAGGTTGCGCTCATGGAACGGGCGCTCTCCCTCAATGCGATAGCGGCACTGGGGCACATCGGTGACGAACGAGCCGCCCCGACCGTTCTGGAAGTGATACGCAAGGAGAGCGGCACCGCCTTCACCACGCGCGGAGCGATGGCTCTCGGGCGGATGGGACGGAGTGACGGCCTGCCAGCCGTGGTCCTCCTCGCCTCTGATTATGAATCGAACGACAGCGCGGAGGCCTTCCGCACCATCTACTATCTCACCGGTCGGAATTACGGCTATAACGAGTTCACCGCGATGGCCCGGCGCCGGGTGCTGGTGCAGCAACTCAACGAGTGGTTCGAGAAGGAAGGCAAGGATGTGGAGGTCCGGCGGACCGATGTCCAGCGCCGCTCCCAGGCTCCGCCCCGGCGTGAAGCCATTGACCCGACATCCCTTCGGGGAGCGTTGCGGGAAAGCATGAACATGCGCAGCTTCGACGCTCGGTACGAGGCACGTGTCGTCCTTGAAAGGATCGCGGAGGACAGGTTTGACGATCTGCGCGCGATCGTGGAGGACCCCTACGAGGACCTGGATATACGGCGCGCCGCCATGACTTGGCTGGGAGCCGTCGACGCGCGCCGGGCCCGCTCCATCATCCGCAGGCAACGCAATGACGAGAATGAGACCATCGCCGAGTTCGCCAGAAGCATGGAGCGCGATCTCGACGAGGCCATCGCCTTCGAGCGCCGCAGGTAGGCTCCCGAGCTGTCACGGTGGGATGCTGTGTTGCGTCCCGTGAGGCCCCTTTGCGCCTTCGGGCCACGGTGTCTTTACAGCGAGGAATGAGCGCGATCGCGACCCCCCCGGCCCTGTCTTGCCTCATGGGCTGCGGCCAGCTAGAGTGACCTTTCGCCGAGCAGCTTCTGCACCTTTCCCGTAGCGATGGGGAAGGAGAAGAGGAGTGCGGGAACGAGGGCGAACACCAACGCGAATGCTCCGGTGGCAGCGAAGACCTCCCAAGTGGGCACGAGTGGATTTCCGGGGATGAAGGATACCTCCGCGATGGTCTCGCCGAGGAACATATCCAGGAGCCGGGACGTCCCATAGAGCGCACCGCCAGCTATCAGGGCGCTCGGTATGGCGGCGGCGAGGGCGTGTCCGGCACCGAGGAGCAGCACCCAAAAGCCGGGCAACCCGGTGGCGCGGTGAAG
>SLOM01000049.1 GCA_007132505.1 Candidatus Sumerlaeota bacterium | reverse complement strand
TTCGAATTCCACGGGCTCGCCCGCGTATGGAGGCCCGTCGTCCCCTCCCGGCGGTTCGAACTCCAGCACCACGGGGCCGGGCGGCACGTCCACGAAGGCGAAAACGCCGTCCTCCCCCGCCTTGACGGGGCCCATGACGCCATCGAACGCCTCCGGATTCGGTTTGAGCGTAACCGGCGCGCCGGGCTCCCCCCGGCCATCAGGATGGAGCACGCGCCCCTCCACCGATCCGCTGGCCGAGAGGATGATGACCATCTCGGGGTGCGCGCCCTGGGCAGGCATGGTGAAGCCGGTCCACTCCGACCCCTTCGGCCCCTGGGCGTGGAGCGTGCCGCTGGAGCCGGGCGGGAGGAGCAACTCGAACCGCCCGCCGCTCCCCGAGGTGGTGGTGAAGTGCGCGTCGTGCCGGCCGGGATGACGGAAGATTTCGCTGATATCCTCAATTTCCCGGCTTGAAGCAGATGGTGCGACAAATGGACCCCGCTCTGGGGCAGACCGTGTGCCGGCGGAGGACTGCCGGGTGGGAATATCCTCGGGCGGTTCGGCGACGGCGGCGATTCTCGTCCCGGGCGCGGGAGTCCGCCCGTCCGGCCCCAGCACCCGCCCGCGAAGCGGCGCACCGCGCCGGAACGGCAGATCGAACCACGCGGCGCCTGAGGTGAGCCGGGTGGAGAGTGCCATTGGACGGCCCAGCTCACCCCGTCCCGTATAGACGTATCCGTCCCGGTTCTCCTCAAACCCCAGGACCAGCGAGACGTGGGAGGGTGGTATCCGTCCCTGCATTGTGACGTCCCTGCGGAACAGCCCCTCGCTGTCCGTCTCGATCCGCACCACTTCTCCGATGGGCGGAGCCAGCCAGGCCGGAGGCGCATGCGCCGCCTCAACGATTTCGAAGGCGATGCCGGACAGCAACTCGCCGGTGTCCTCATCAAAGGCACGCCCGGCAAGGGTGAGGGTGCTCTCCCTGTCTCTTGTGACACGGTGCCCACCTATGGAGCGTGGATCAGCACCGGAGAAGATGCTTTCGAGCGACTCTTCCTCCTCTTCGTCCACCACGGTGCCGTCATCCCCGGAGCGTGGGGAACGGATCCGGGCAGGTGCCAGCCGTTCGGCCACGGGACGCGTGTCCTCCACCCGGGAGGGCATTTCCCCCGCCAGCGCGGCCTCCTCCGGATGTTCTGTATGGACAGTGCCCGTGTCCCCACTCCCGCCCGTGCGGGAATAGACCAGCACGGCTGCCACGAGCACCACCGTCCCCGCCAGCAGGGCGAGGGGGAGGACGGGGCGTCCGCCGCCGTGATTTCTGCCTCGATCGTGGTGCATTGCCAGCATCCTCCTGCTACTCCGGTGTCGTGATCAGGTGGATCCTCCCGATGACGAGGTTGTGTGTCCGGTCCCAGGGGGATGGGCGGACGGTAACGCGGGCGGCCTCCTCCGCCATCAGACGCGATGCCCGGACGCCGAGCGATTCCTTGGGAAGGTGCGCATCATTGGCGGAAGGGCATGCTCCCGCCGGTGACTCGCCCCCAACGCTTGGCAACCGAGGGCCGGGAAGAGCGCCAACACCCCCGTCAACCAGCCAGCCGAACGGACGCGCTCCCGGCAGCAGTGGTGCATTTCCATCATCCCGAGCCCCCTCCCATTCAGGCGGTCTTGGACCGAGAGTGTTTGTCGCAGCTGGCACAAAGCTCGGTCAACCGGACTCTGGCGAGATGGGCAGGGGTTTGTGCCGGCCCGTGGGCGCCGGGAGTTGCTGTCTCCGGACCCCGGAACCCGGGACCCGGGCTGGACTCCGCCCTTGCTCTCCTGCCCGCCACAGAGGCATTATTGAGACTCAGGGCTGATGGCCCTTTCCAACATCCCGTTCCAATTCCTTCCCCGCCGGAGCAGCCCGCCAGATGGACGAAATCCGAGAGAACATCAATCCGATCGCCATCGAAGAGGAGATGCGCAGCAGCTTCCTCGACTACTCGATGTCGGTCATCGTAAGCCGTGCGCTTCCAGACGTGCGCGACGGCCTGAAGCCGGTCCACCGGCGGATCCTTTTCGCCATGTACAATGGCGGTTACCGGTCCAACCGCGCCCCGAGCAAGAGCGGCCGCATCGTGGGCGACGTCCTCGGCAAATACCACCCCCACGGCGACAGTGCGGTGTACGATGCCATGGTGCGTCTGGCCCAGCCGTGGTCCATGCGCCTGCCGCTCGTCGAGGGGCAGGGCAACTTCGGCTCCGTTGACGGCGATCCCCCCGCGGCGATGCGTTACACCGAAGCGCGCATGTTTCCCGCCGGAGAGGCGCTCCTGACCGATATTGACAAGGACACGGTGGACTTCGTTCCCAACTACGACGGCAAGGAGCTGGAGCCCAGCGTCCTGCCCGCCGCATTTCCCAATCTGCTTGTCAACGGGTCGGAAGGCATCGCGGTCGGCATGGCGACGAAAATCCCTCCCCACGCCCTGGGCGAGGTGATTGATGCGCTCATCATGCTGATTGATAACCCGAAAGCGGCGCTGGAGGACGTGATGCAGGTCCTCCCGGGTCCGGACCTCCCGACGGGCGGCTACCTTGTCGGGCGCGAGGGCATCCGGCAGGCCTACTCCACGGGACGCGGCCGGCTCACCATGCGCGCACGCTGCCAGACAGAGCAGCTCAAGAACGGCAAGGAAGCCGTCATCGTATCGGAAATCCCCTACCAGGTGAACAAGGCGAACCTGATCAAGGACATCGCCGAGCAGATCCGGGACAAGAAGCTCCAGGGGATCACGGACGTTCGCGACGAGTCCGACCGCGACGGCATGCGCATCGTGGTGGAGTTGCGACGGGGCGAGAATCCGCAGGTCATCATCAACAACCTTTACAAGCGCACGGCGATGCAGACGAACTTCGGCGTCATCCTGCTCGCCATCGTGAACAACCAGCCGCGGTACCTGTCGCTTCTGCGAATCCTGCAGCTCTATCTCCAGCACCGGCGGGAGGTGCTGCTGCGGGGCACACGGTTCGACCTGAACAAGGCGCAGGAACGGCTCCACATCGTGGAGGGGCTGCTGACGGCGCTCGCGAATATAGACGAAGTCGTCCGCATCATCCGCGAGAGCGCCGACACGGATGCGGCACGCACGGCGCTCATGGACAAGTTCCTCCTGACCAAGCGCCAGACCGACGCCATCCTCGAGATGCGCCTCCGCACGCTGACGGCCCTCGAGGTTCACAAGCTCGAGGACGAGGCGAAGCAGCTTCGCGAGACGATCGAGTACCTCGAGTCAGTCCTGGCCTCCCCGAAGAAGCAGTTCTCCGTCATCCGCAAGGACCTGCTGGACGTGAAGAAGCGCTTCGCCGACCCGCGCCGCACGGAGATCATTGACGATCCGGGCGAAATGACCATCGAGGACCTCATCGCCGAGCAGCGCATGGTCGTCACAATCACGCACCAGGGCTACATCAAGCGCACCGACACCAATCTATACAGGAAGCAACGCCGGGGCGGCAAGGGGCTCATCGGCGCGGACATGAAGGAGGAGGACTGGGTCGAGCACCTCTTCGTGGGCACAACCCACGACTACATCATGTTCTTCACCAACAAGGGGAAGGCTTACTGGCTGAAGGTGTGGGAGCTTCCCCAAGGGGGCCGGAACAGCCGCGGCCGGCCGATCGTGAACCTGCTGGACCAGCTCGAGAAGAAGGAGCGCGTGGAGGCAGTCGTCGCCGTGTCCGAATTCCGGGACAACCAGTTCCTCGTCTTCTGCACGAAGCAGGGGCGCGTCCAGAAGAACGCCCTGTCGCTCTACAGCAACCCGCGCCGTGGCGGCATCAAGGCCATCAACATCGGCGACGATGATGAGCTGGTGACGGTGAAGCTGACCGAGGAAACCAGCGACCTGCTGATGGCAACACGGAAGGGCATGGCTATCCGCTTCAAGGTGAACACGCTGCGGCCGGCGGGACGTTTCACCCAGGGCGTGCGCGGAATCAACCTCCAGCCAGGCGATTACGTGGTCGGCATGGAGAGCCTGCGGCCGAACTGCACCATCCTCACCATCTCCGAGAAGGGCATGGGCAAGCGGTCCGCCATCGAGGACTACCGCACGATCAACCGTGGCGGAAAGGGCGTCATCAACATGCGCCTCACCGACCGCACGGGCGAGATCGTCGGCATCAACGAGGTGATAGACAGCGACGAGCTTATCATGGTCACCCACCAGGGCCAGACGCTGCGCTTCCACGTGAGTGACCTGCGTGTGATCGGCCGCGCCACGCAGGGGGTAAGGCTCTTCAACCTCGCGGAGAACGATCGCATCGTGGCCATCTCACGCGTGGCTGAGGAAGACGAGAAGGCCGGCATCAGCAGCGAAGGACTCCTCCCCGAGATGGAAGGCGGAGACGAGGAGGAGAGCAACGGCGGGCAGGATGAAGAGTAGGACGCGGTTGCGCCCTCCGGCAGACTGAGGCACGCCTGCGTGCCCGGGGTGGGACCCTCCCGGGGAGGGTCCCCGCCCCACGACGTTGAAAACCCCTTTCGCACACGCCGGGGAGGCAGTAGGAGCGCCCCATGATGGACCCCTCCCCCCCGCTTCGCCGTCACCGTGTTCCCCTGATGGTCATGACCGCCCTGCCGCTCCTGTGGTGGTGGCCGGTTCTGGCCGGCTTTCTGCCGGACTTCATGGACACGGTGACCCACACCTATCCGATGCGGATGGCAGTGGCACGGCAGGTGTGGGAGTGGACGTTGCCGCTCTGGCTGCCGAACCAGTTTTCCGGGATGCCGCTCGCCGCGAACCCGCAGATCGCCGCCTGGTACCCGCTGCAGGTCCTCTTCTATCTCTATCCCTCGCCCCTGACGCACGGCTTGCTGGCGGTGCTCCATTACATCTGGGCGGGTGTGGGGCTGTACGCCCTTGTCTATTGGCACGGCAGGAGCCGGACGGCGGCGTTGTTTGCCGCGCTGCTCCTCCAGCTCAGTCCGATGTTGGTCGGACGCATCGCCCTGCTGCCGCATGTCTATACCATGGCTTGGGTGCCGTGGGTCTTTCTGCTGAGCGAATGGGCGATGCGGGACCGGCAGCCGTACCCGGGCCTGCCGGCCTTCCTGCTCGGCTGGGCACTGGCGCTGCAAATACTCGCCGGAGCACCGCAGGTGACGTATTACACGGGCCTCGCGTTGCTGCTTTTCTGGGGCATGCGGTGGGCGTTGCCGCTGGACAATGCGGAGGCTGCCGGCAGGCGCGCCATCCGGTATGTTGCGCACGGAGGGGCCGCGACCGTGCTGGCGCTGCTGCTTTCGGGGGTGCAGTTGATACCGTCCGTGGAACTGGGCGGGCAGGTGGAACGCGCCGCGCTCTCCATGGAGCGCCTCAGCGGCGGCGGACTGAATGGCAACCAGCACTGGCGTGCGCTCTTCGGGCTGACGGGCGAAGGTTTCGAGGATACAGACACCATCAACGCCATCGGCGTGGGAGCTATGCTGCTCCTGCTCCTTGCCTTCGTTGAGCCGGTTCGCCGCCGGGTGGCGCTCCCCTACCTTGCCGTGGCGGTCGGAGCCTACCTGCTTGCGATGGGGCCACTGGCGGGCGTCTGGAAGACCGTCCTGCCGCTGTACGACCACTTTCACGCACCGCGCCGAAGCCTGATGTTCTGGACGGTCTGCGGCTGCATCCTGGCCGGGCTGGGCGCGGGCCAGGTGCGGACGTGGCTCCGCTATGCGCCGCCGTGGCTATACCCCACGATTCTGCTCCTCGCGATCCTGAGCAACCTGTGGGTGACGCTGCGTGTGGAGCGCGTCTTTACGGAACCCGGCCGGCACTATCCGCCGGTGGAGGTGCTGCACGAGCTGCGGGAGGGAGGCGGCCGGTTCCTGACAGTGGACCCCTCGCTGAACTACTCCTACGACTCGCGCCGGCCGGACTATGGTGAGAGCCTCACCCCGAACCTTGCCGCGTGGCACGGTGTGCTGGACGCGCAGGGGTATGATCCGCTGGTGCTGGAGCGATACGCTCTGGCGCGTGATTTGGCCTGCGCCCGCTCGGGTGTATTCTATCCCTCGCACGGTGCTTTCTTCACCGATCCGAACTCCCCCATTCTGCGGCTTCTGGGCGTACGTCACCTGATCGGCAGGTGGGACCTGTTTGATCCGGGTGCGGTCATCCCCGGCACGGCCATGGACGCGGAGGCACTGGCGGGCCGCGTCGAACGGGTCCGGGAGAGCGAGTGGTGGCCCCTCTACCGCTATACAGAGGAGCGCCCAATGGCGTGGGTGGCGGAGGCCGTTGTCCCCGTCGAGAGCCCCGCAAGGGCGCTGCAGCTCGCTGCAGTGAACGATCCTTACCGGAACGCGTTCGTGGAGGAATCCATCGAGATTCCGACTTTGGCCGATCCCCCCGGGGTTTCGGTGACCTTCCCCAACGCCCGGACCATCGAGGTGACGCTGGAGGAGAGCCCGCGGGACTTCACTTTCCTGACGGTTTCCTCCTCCTGGATGCCGGGCTGGCGCGCGGTGACGGGCGAGGGTGAGTGGGCCGAGGTCATGCCGTCCCACGGGTTCCTGCTCGGTGTGGTGCTCCCGCCGGGGACGGAGTCGGTCCGCCTCCAGTACGCGCCCTTCAGTTTCCGGCTCGGTGCAGGGCTGAGCGCGATCGGTATTCTGCTCGGCCCCCTGATGCTGCGGCTCCGGCTGCAAAAGGAAGGCCGGCCCAGCGTGTAGACGCGGGACCGGCCGGATTATCCAACGGGTTACGTGCGATATCAGTACATCAGGTACTTTTCGCGGATTTCCATGAACTCCGCCACGTCGTCCTGATAGCCTGCGATGATTTCCTCTGCGGAAACGCCCTCAAGGATCTGCTCGCGGATGGAGTCAGTCCCCAGAACCTGGTCGAAGAGGAAGGGGCCGGCCTTCGCGTCGGAGAAGAGCTCCACTTCGGGGTACATGCGCTGGAGAACTTCCATGAAGTGAATCTGCGCCTCGAACGGCATAATGGCGCGGTAGTCGCTGATGATGAAGTGCACGCCACCAATCATCTCGCCCTGGAAGGAGGCATACGCGGGGCGGTACATGATGGGACGGACGAGGAGTCCGGGGATTTCGAGCTTGCGGATTTCCTCGGCCAGCTCGTCCGGATCGTCAATCCAGGGCGCCGCGATGGTCTCGAAGGGAAGCGTATAGCCAACGCCGATCGAGACGTGGTCGCGGAGTTCCCCGATGATGCCGGTGAGGTTGTAATACACGGCATGCTTCGCGTCCGGGATGTGCGTGGAAGTCGGGACAAAGGGCAGGCCGGTGTCCCACTGCATCATGTCGCGCTCATAGCCTTCCATGGCGATGACAGTGAGCTCCACCTCCGGGTCGTTGAACTCCTTGTTGAACAGGCGCGCCGTCTCGCCGGGTGTCATGCCGTACTGATACGGGATGGCGTAGAGGCCGACGAAGGTCTGGTGTTCCTCCGGGTCTAGGATGTTGCCGGAGACGATGTCCGCCCCGCAGGGGTTGGGCCTGTCAAGAACGACGAAGGGGATGCCGCGCTTGCCGCATTCCTCCATCGTGTAGGCCATCGTGTAGATGTAGGTATAGGAGCGGGAGCCAACGTCCTGAATGTCGTAGAACATGATGTCAATGTCCTCGAGCGATTCGGCGGGAGCGCGGCGTGTGCGGCCGTAGAGGCTCTGAACCTCAAGGCCCGTCTTCTCGTCAACGTAGGACGGGACGTACTCTCCTGCGTAAGCCTCGCCGCGCACGCCGTGCTCGGGGGCGAACAGGCGCTTGACGTTGATGTCGGGGTGCTCGTTGAACAGGTCGATTGTGGATTTCAGGTGCCTGTCCACGCTGGTTGCGTTGACAATGATTCCGACGTTCTTCCCCTTCACCATCTCGATGTGCTCGGGAGTGGAGAGGAAGACCTCCAGCCCCGTGGTGACCCGCGGCTCGGTGACGTCGCGGGTGATTTGAGCGTAGGATTGCGCTGGTGTCATGATGGCAAGAATCCCCAAAAGCATTCCCAGGCTCAGCAAGCGTGCAGCCATGGTCAGTGTCCCTCCTGTGGGTTTGGCTTCGAAGATGAAACGCGGGTGTGGGCGGGCGTGGCAAGGCCAATAGGACCGGTCCACCCTGTCTCACCAGACTCCAACCGGGGGCTGGCGCCGTCCCCGGAAGCGGTGGAGGGGGCTACTCGCGCAGGAGCTGGCCTGAGGCGATGTGTTCAACGAGTGTGCGCCTGATGGTGATGCCGCTCGGAGCGCTTTCGTGGGGGATCTTCTCCGCGAGAACCGCAGGAAAGGCGATTCGAAGCAGCTCTTCTTCAGCCTCTTCCGCATTCTGTTCTTCCGCACTGGCCGGTTGCGGGGATTCCTCCTCCGGTAGTGGCGGGCACCTGACCAAGTCGTCCCACCAGCGGGGGAACCAGTTCGCACGGTTCTCCATGAGGGCATCAAATTCCGCCGGGGTGAGGTCAGCGGTGTGCAGCTCGTCCTGGGGATGGAGGAAAAGGTCAAGCACCACGTCCAGAGTCCAGTGTGTGTGAAGGACCTCCGGGGCCACGTAGGCCTCCGGGATCAGCACCACATCTGCATCCATGCGGTTGCGCAGGGTACGGGCGATGGCCTGCGAAATGCACTCCGGGACATGGGAGGCCACGCCGAACTCGGGGATTGTGGGGTAAGGCCGTGTATCCAGGGCGGAGAGGTTCCAGGTTCGGCGCTCGCGTTCGAAGTGAAGCCAGGACCCCTCTTCCTCGGGGAGGGCAAAGCCCTCACCGTCCAACTCGATGGTGTATCCACTGTCTCCCAAGCCGGGGAGGCCACGCCTGATGGCGAAGCTCCTCAGGTTCGACGTGTCTATCCT
>SLOM01000205.1 GCA_007132505.1 Candidatus Sumerlaeota bacterium | reverse complement strand
TGGATTCCGCCGCAGCGATCCCCGGCATGGGTGGAGAAGGTGGGCTGGAACCAGGCCGGACGGAACCGCACGCCCGGAAGGCCCTTGGCGTTCAGGTGCTCCGCCAGCTCGTGCCCTTCGATCCATGGAGCGCCAAGCAGTTCAAACGGACGGGTGGTGCCGCGCCCCTCACTGATGTTCACGCCCTCGAACACGCATGTGCCCGGATAGACGAGTGCCGTTTCCTTGGTCGGCATGTTCGGGGAGGGCAACACCCACGGGTAGCCGGTCTCCTCGAACGTCATGCGGCGCGTAAGCCCGGGCACCTTGATCACCGTCAGGTCAACCTTCGGATCCATCCACTCCTCGTTGACGAGTGTGGCCAGCTCGCCGGCGGTCAGGCCATGACGCGTTGGCACACCGAACTCAGCCTCGGGCCACTTTCTGCCGATCAGGCCGACGTCGAACCTGTTCGGGGCGCCCTCGACCCGGTCCAGTCCAATTGGGTTGGGGCGGTCGAAGACAACGAAGGACTTGCCTTGCTCGGCACAGGCCTCCATCGCCAATGTCATCGTCCACACGTAGGTGTAGAAGCGGGCGCCCACGTCCTGGATGTCGAAAACCATGACATCAATTTCTTCGATCTGTTCGGGGGTTGGTGACCGGCGCGGGCCGTAAAGCGAATAGACCGGGAGCCCGGTGACCGGGTCCTCCAAGTCCTCCTCTGGCAAGCCGGCCTGCAGGTCGCCACGGATGCCGTGCTCCGGCGCGAAGAAGGCCACAAGGTTCACATCCGGATGATCGTGCAGGCGGTCCGCAATCAGGCGGTACTGATCGTCCACGCCGGTCGGATTGGTGAGCAATCCCACCCGCTGGTCTTGGAGGACCTCCACCAGCTCGCCGAATTGCTGCTCCACAGGGTGTACAGTTTGGGCCGGAAGGCCCGCAAACATTGCCGCGCAAGCAGCGGCCAAGCATCCAAGAAACGGTCTGGCAACCATGAGGCACTCTCCCTCTCTGATTTGGTGTTGCACGAGGGAAAGCGGGTTCTCACCCGGGCGTCAACAGCAGGAAGCACCGGGGTAGCAGTATTGTCACCTTGCCAGCGCTGCTTTCGTGCGTAAGCTTTGCCGCAGAATTACGGTTCGTGGTTGGGAGAAATCAAGACAAGGGGCGGCGTGGGCGGGGCGCCGGCCTGCCTCTCCAGCGCCCCGGGGCACGCCTCCCGAGAGGTCATGCTGCCTGTGATGCTATTGCGGCGGTTCAGCCGGGGGCTCGGTGTCGAGGTCAACCTCCTCCATTTCCTCGTCTTCCTCGTCCTCGTCGATATCCGGCTCTTCAATCGGCTCAATGTCCGGTTCCGGATCCACCGGCTTCATGGGATCATACTGCTCTTTGGGCTCCATGGGCGGCTTGGGCATGTCGTCCATGGGATCCATTGGCTGTGGGTCCCGCTCGCAACCCATGAAGACGAAGGCGGCAGTCCCCAGAAGGCTTGCTGCGATTCCGAGTTTCGTGCGTTTCATGGCTCTATCCTTCCCGGTTGGAGTTGCTCGCAACTGTCTTCACCTCCCGCAACACCGATGCCATGATGACAGAAATAATCCCGGCCCGCGAGTCTTCCTGCGGGCCGGGGGATTAGTTCTCTGTTTCTGCGACTTGATTGGGAGCCGGTCAGTCCTCCTCGACCGCCTCTTCCGCCTCTTCCACCTCTTCCTCCGCGTCTTCCACTGCATCCTCGGCGGCTTCCTCAGCCTCCTCAGCCGCCTCTTCAGTCTCCTCCCAGACTTCTTCCGCGGTCTCTTCGGTCCATTCCGCGGCGTCTTCCATGGTTTCCTCCATGTGGAGGAGCATCTGGTCAACGTCCTGTCCGACGTCTTCCGCCGGGCCCGGGTCCTGTCCGCATCCGAGGAAGACGAAGGAGGCGATTCCGAGGGTGCTCGCTGCGATTCCAAGTTTTGTGCGCTTCATGAGTGAGTCCTTTCCGAATCCAATATTATCTTGCTCAACTTAGGGGGGTGCAACATTGGTGCCATACTCGCCCGCGTCAACGCGACGCGGCGGAGGTGTCCTCTAGAAAGCCGCTGATTTCTCCCGGCTTATCCGTTCCAGAAAATCGTCCAGCGGCACACTGCCCAAGTCGCCCTCTGTCTGCGAGCGAACCGAAACCGAGCGAGAGGCAGCCTCTTTCTCGCCGACGGTGAGCAGCCAAGTTATGCGCTTCATCCTGCCCTCGCGGATCTTGGCGCCGATCTTCTCCGCGGAGAAGTCCGTGTCCACCCGCACTCCCGCGTCCTGGAGCAGCCTGTGGACCTCGTTGGCGTACTCCTCGTGCTTCTCGCTGATCGTGAGCACGCGTGCCTGCACGGGAGCCAGCCACGTGGGAAAGTTCCCGCCGTAGTGCTCGATGAGGATGGCGAAGAAGCGTTCGAAGCTTCCGAAGATCGCCCGGTGGACCACGACCGGCATCTCCTCCTCGTTGTCCCGGTTGATGAACCGGAGGCCAAAGCGCGCCGGTAGCTGGTAGTCGAGCTGGATTGTCGCGGTCTGCCATTCCCGTCCGAGACAATCGCGCACGATGAAGTCAATCTTGGGTCCGTAGAAGGCCCCGTCGCCCTCGTTGATCGTGCACTGCAGCTTATTGGACTCGATCGCGTTCGCGAGGGCCTGCTCGGCCTGGTCCCATGTTTCCTTTTCGCCCAGGTAGCTCCCCGGCCGGGTGGAAAGGAAGACCTTGGCGAAGTCCATCCCGAACAGGGCGTAGACGCGCTTCACCAGTCCGATCAGGGCGGTAATTTCCTTCTCGATCTGTTCCTGCGCGAGGAAGATGTGCGCGTCATCCTGGCAGAACTGACGCACCCGAGTCAGGCCACTGAGCGTGCCACTTGGCTCGTTGCGGTGGATGACACCCTGGTCGTGAATGCGGAGGGGCAGCTCGCGGTAACTGCGCTTTTTCTCCCGGAAGATCAGCATGTGGGAGGGGCAGTTCATCGGCTTGAGGGCGTAGCGTGTCTCGTCCTTGTCCTCGAAGAGGAACATGTCCTCGCGGAAGTGCTCCCAGTGGCCGGAAACCTCGAAGAGGTCCGACTTGAAGAGCAGCGGGGTAAATACCTCCCCATAGCCCTCATCCCGGCAAAGGTCGCTCATCATGCGGGAGAGGAGCTTGTACATGAGATTCCCCTTGGGGAGCCAGAAGATCTCCCCCGGTGCCCATTCGTGCTGCATGAAGAGTTCGAGTTCCCGCCCCAGGCGCCGGTGGTCGCGCCGCTTTGCCTCCTCGAGCATCTTGAGGTAGGCATCGAGTTCCTGCCTGGTCGGGAAGGCGGTTCCCTTGACGCGGCAGAGCTGCTCGTTCGCCGCGTCGCCCTTCCAGTAAGCGCCTGCCACGCCGAGAAGCTTGAATGCCTTGAAGACCCCGGTATGGGGGACGTGGGGGCCGCGGCAGAGGTCTATGAACTCGCCCTGGCGGTAGGCGCTGATGGTGTCGCCTTCGGGGATGCGCTCGATCAGGTCGAGCTTATACTTCTCGCCGCGCTCTTCGAAGAGCTGCCGGGCCTCTTCCCGGGTGAGCACCTTGCGCTCGATCGGCAGCGCCTCCTTCGTGATCTTTTGCATCTCCTTTTCGATGGCCGGGAAGTCCTCGGGTGTGAGGGGCGGGTCGGTCTTGATGTCGTACCAGAATCCCTCCTCCGTCGGCGGCCCATCCTCCAGCATGGCGTCCCGCCGGAGCCTCTTGACCGCCTGAGCCATGAGGTGTGTGCAGCTATGACGCAGGACCTCGAGTGCTTCGGGGGACTTGGAGGTCAGGATTTCGAGTTCCGTATCCGCGGTGATCGGGTGTGTCAGGTCAACAATGTTGCCGTTCACCTTCGCGGCCAGTGCCGCCTTGGCGAGTCCCGACCCGATGGAGGCGGCAACCTCTGCCGGTGTCACGGGGCGGTCGAAAGTCTTGGTGGAGCCGTCGGGCAGTTGGATCCGTATCTCGGCCACGGACTGGGACATGGGGGAGCGATTTCCCTCTGGTTGGATTGATGCCATCGGGAAAGGGCTTGGCGTGACACCCGGTCCCATCCCTCCGGCAGAGGTGTGACGCTAGGGGAGGGCAGGCAGGGTGCTCAAGGGCGAAGCGGGCGCAGGCGATCAGTCCGTTTCTTCCGGCGGGCCGATGCCGCTGGCATGGAGTGCCTGGCGGATTCTGGCGGCCAGCTCGTCCGGCTCGAAGGGCTTGGTGATGTAGTACTCGATGCCCTGGTCGAGGACCTCGCGCAGTTTGGCTTTGTCGGTGACGCCAGTGAGGAAGATGGCCGGTGTGTCGCCGAGCCCGTCCAGCTTGCGGAGTTCCTCAAGCAGCTCGAGTCCGTCCTTGTCGGGGAGTATCAGGTCGAGGAGGAGGAGGTCTGGCGCGAATTCCTCCGCCTTGCGCAGGGCTTGACCGGCGCTTTCGGCTGTCTCCAACTCGTACTCATCGCGCAGGACGACCTGGAGCATCTTCAGAATGTCGGTGTCATCATCAACCGCGAGCAGGCGCGGCTTCGGGTGTGGGCGCATCATTCCTCTCCCATCCGGGTTTCAACCACAGCGTGGGGCAGGCTGGACCCGAATTCAACCGGGAGTGCCCACTTTTTCTTTTCCGGCCGCGGAGGCCTTGTTCACCGCATGGCGGAATGCCCTGCCGGGCCTGAAGACTGCCACGTTCTTCGGGGGTATCTGTATTGACTCACCGGTCCGGGGATTCCTGCCGTTGCGGGAGTTTTTTTCCTTCACGAGGAAGGTTCCGAACCCCACAAGGCTGACTTTGCCTTCCTGCTGCAGCCCGGATTTCACACACTCGAGAAACAGCTCCACAGACTGCACGGCCTCCCTTTTCGGCAGACCACTGCGCTCAATGAGGAGCCGGACGATTTCAGCCTTGGTCACAGCACAGAACCTCCTCGGATCACTTGGCGAGGACTTGGTGACTTGTTCCCCCACTCCCGTTTACCCGCTGCGAAAGGTCAATGGCAAAGCGGTTCATGCAGCCCGCGGAAAGCGGAAATCATGTGTCACTCCGGTGGCGGGGGAGGAGGGGGCGCCTTACTGGGGTCGAAGTCAGCCTCCTCGGCGTCCTCCTCGAGGTGCGTCTTGCTGTCCTGCCGGGGTGTTTGACGGGACTCGCGGGTGCTGGCCTTTTCTTCTGATTTCTGGCCGGGCCCCTCGCCGCTGTCTTCCAGGCCGGCAGCTGCAATCTCGGTCCGCCGGAGGAGCTCCTCCAGTTCGGGCAGGTCATCGTACGTGGGAGCAAGCTCCGGGTCCGTGCCCGGGGGGAGCCGGTCCGGGACTGTTCCCTGCGCGCGCCGCTGGTGCTCGGGCAGAATGCCCTCGTACTTGTCAATCAGGCGGCCGAGCACCTCCTCCTGGGCCTCTGCCGCGTCCCAGTCCGCGCGGATCACCGCAAGGTCGTGGCGGAGCATGGTCTCCTTCAGCGCCCTGAGGTCCTCCTCCTCCACCCGGTCGTCCTCGGTGTCGGCGATGCGCTGGGCCATGACCTGGACGTGCTGGGCTTGGGCGCGGCGGTGCGCGGTGCGGAGGAATTCCTGGTCCTCCTTGCTGTGGGCTGCCACGTCCGCCATCAGCTTCTGCCTCTGTTCCTCGGTCAGGGGGGCATACTCGCCGTAGTCCTCCACCTGTACGCCTGTGTTGACGCCGCTGGTGAGGTCCGTGGCGCTGACCTCCAGGATGCCGTTGGCGTCTATACGGAAGGCGACCTCGATCTCCGGCAGCTCCTTCGGCATCGCGGGGATGCCCGTCAGGCGGAAGCGCGCCAGCGTCCTGTTCTCCGCCGCGATGGCCCGCTCGCCCTGCAGCACGTGAACCATCACGGAGGATTGATTGTCCACCACGGTGGTGAACTTGCGGGTGGCCTCGCAGGGGATGGAGGAGTTGCGCTCGATGAGCGGCTTGAAAACCCCGCCGGCCAGCTCGATTCCAAGCGAGAGCGGCGTCACGTCCAGCAGGAGAATCTCCGCCAGCTCACCGCGCATCACGCCCGCCTGGATGGCCGCACCGATGGCGACCGCCTCGTCCGGGTTCACGGACCGGTTGGGCGTCCTGCCGAAGAAGTCCGCCACGAGCTGCTGCACCATCGGGATGCGCGTCGAGCCACCGACCAGGATGACCTCGTCAATCTCCTCCGGGCGCAGGCGTGCGTCGCTCAGCGCGTTGCGGCACGGGGGAATCAGTTCGTCCAGCACGGGATGGATCAGCCGGTTGAAGTCCCCTCGTGTGAACTCGCGCTCGAAGTGCTTTGGTCCGGACGAATCGGACACGATGAAGGGCAGGGAGATGTGCGTCGTGTTCAGGGAGGACAACTCGGTCTTGGCGCGCTCCGCTGCCTCGCGCAGCCGGGCCACCGCCTGGGGGTCCTCCGCCGCGTCAATACTCGTCTGGGTCAGGATCCCCTGGCGCAGCTCGGAGTAGATCGCCTCGTCAATGTCGTCGCCCCCAAGGTGCGTGTTCCCATTGGTGGAGAGGACCTCGAAAATGTCCTCCTGGAGCTGCACGATGGAGATGTCGAAGGTTCCGCCGCCGAAGTCGAACACGGCGATGATCTTCGGTTCGTCCGTCCGGCGGAATCCGAAGGCGAGGGCCGCCGCCGTGGGCTCGTTGATGATGCGGGAGACGTGCAGCCCGGCCAACTCCGCGGCGCGTTTCGTGGCGGTGCGCTGCGCATCGTTGAAGTGGGCGGGCACGGTAACGACCGCACTGTCCACCCGCTCGCCGAGGAACTCCTCCGCCGTCTCGCGCATCTTGCGGAGCACCTGGGCGCTGACCACTTCCGGTGCGACCACCCGGCCGGTGGCGAGCTGGATCTCCGCGCGCTGATCCTCCGCTTCCACGAGCTGGAAAGGCAGCTCGTCCGCGTAGTCCTCCACCTCGTGGAACCGCCGGCCCATGAGCCGCTTGGCCGACCGCACCACCAGGCCATGGCTGGTGACGAGCTGGCGTTTGGCCAGCTCTCCCACGACCGTTTCCTTCTCGCCGAAGAGCACCACCGAGGGCGTGGTTTTCTGCCCCTCGGGGTTGGGGATGGTTTCCGCGCGGTCTCCGGAGACGACTGCTACGACCGAGTTTGTCGTCCCGAGGTCAATGCCGATCGAATGTCCCATGGGGAATCAGTCCCGGCCGAATATCGAGGGGAAAATCTTGGCAAGTATGCTGGCGCTGGACTTGGAGTCGCTGGCCCCGAGGATCTGCAGGCGCCCCTTGGCCTTCTCGTTGTCCGGTTCCCAGCGCAACACATCCTCGTACACTTGGCGCGCTTTGCTTGTCACGCCCACTGTCTCGTAGATCTCCCCGAGGCTGAGCTTAAACTCCACATTGTAGGTGTCGAGCTTGCAGGCCTGCTCTGCGGCGTTCACCGCTCGCGTGAAACTTCCCCGCGTCTTCATCAGGCACTGCGCGAGCCGCAGGTGGTAGAGCGCCTCGCTCTCCGGATCGTTTTCCACGGCGACCTCGAAGAAGGGCAGCGCCTTCTTGAAGTCCCCCGTCTTGAAGAACTCAATGCCCTTGACGAAGGCCTTCTGCGCCGTGACGGCCCGCTGGGAGGCGAGGTCGCGCGAGGAGATGGCGGGGCGTGGTGCTGTTGCCGGGCCGCCACCCGGGGAGGCCCCGGGGGAGGTGGGAGGATCGGGCTGCGGTGCGGGCGCCTTCGGGGCAGGGGTGGAGGCCGGCGGGGAGGTGGGCTGGCTCACGCCGAGCGACTTGTCGTATTCCGCGCGCTTCTGCGGGTCCTTCAGCGTGTTGTAGGCCCTGCTGATCGTGGCCAGGCGCTCGGCGTTTCCACGCGCCTCTTCCGGGGACTTCGCCTTGTCGGGGTGCAGACCGCGCGCAAGGTTATAATATGCGCGTTTTATCTCCCTGTCGGGAGCATGGCGGTCCACGCCCAACAGCTCGTAGTAGTCCCTTGATGTCATCGAGTTATGGTAACCGTACCCTGCGGCCCCTCCGCTTTGCGGGCGCTCTGGGAAAGTTCCCGGCGGTCCTGCTCCGGGTGTTGCCAAGGCGGGAGCCTCATGGCCCATCGCCGGTTATGTCAACGCCTATGCCCCCGCTGCTCCCGGCTGTGGAGCCGGGCGGGCTGGCTTACGGCTCGTCCGAAAAGCCGAGTTCCCCGTCTATCTCCGCCACCAGCTCCCGGCGCATGTCCTCCGTGCGGGTGGCGCGCAGCATGACCGCGATGCGCTCCTCCGCCTCCTCGAACTCCATCGGCCGCGGCGGGCGCTTGTCCTCGAGCAGATAGATGTGGAACCCCCGCCGCGATTCCTCCACCCCGGAGTATTCCCCGGGTTCCAGGTCACGGACTGCCACGTCGAGAAGCCGGCCGCGGGGTCCTTGGGGCGCCCAGCCACGGTCGGTCACCACGAGCCCGGAGCTCTCCTCTGGCAGCTCCTCCGGCAGATCGTCCATCGAGGTCCCCTCCACGAGCTTCTGCCGGATGCTTTCCATGGCCTCGCGCACCTTCTGGCGGGCCAGGTGAAGGTCTCCGCGGTTGGGAACCTCCTGCTCGGTGGGTGCGGAGAGGAACAACTCCCGGACTTCGTACTCCTCGCGGTGGCGGAACCGTCCGGGGTTCTCCTCGAAGTGCTCGCGCATTTCCTCCCGGGTGACCTCGATTTCGCTCACGAGCTCATCGAAGAGGGCCCTTGCCATGATGGTGTTCTCGTTCTGTGTCACGCGCTCTGAGTATTGCTCGCGCTCGTGCCAGCCCTCCTCTGCGGCCCAAAGGTGCAGACGCATGGTCACGGCGAGCTCCTCAGCCGCCAGGCGCCACTGTTCCTCCGTCGCCTCGGCCGGGGGTGCGGCCAGGTGTTGGCGGGCTT
>SLOM01000253.1 GCA_007132505.1 Candidatus Sumerlaeota bacterium | reverse complement strand
TCTACGAGCCTGACCTTGAGCTCCACCCCGGGCCGGTGATGGACATTCGTGGCAGGGTGCACTCGAACTCGGACTTGGAGTTCTCCGCCGTCAACACGATGCGGTTTCACGAGCGGGTGACTTCAGCGGGGCGGTTGCTCCGCTTCACTTCAGAGAACCAGAATGGTGACGTGCTTTTCATGAATCGCGGGACTCCGAATCCCCAATTCGTCTCGATGCGGGGCAGTGCGCATCCCGAGGTGAATGCGGCGTGGCTGACCCACCTTGTGCCCAACTGGTTCGAGGCGGCACTGAACGCCTGGGATGGCAATGTGCGCGACATGGCCCACGGCGTGACACGCATCGAGCCGCCGCTGCCCGCAGATTCGGGGGCGGAGGTGATGATCCGGCGCGCCGAGACCGACGATGTGCCGGCGCTGCGCGCCACCAAGTTCGAGTACATGGCGGACCTGATCATCAGTGGCGATCCGGGCAGGCCGGAAACGCTTCGCATGTACATACCGAACAAGAACGCGGCGGGTGAGATCACCAGCGTGAATGAGTTGGACCCCGCCATCATGAATGAGATAGTGGATTTGGGAGAGTTCTATGACGGCCAGCAGCTCACCGTTGTCAGGACAATAGACATCGATGTGAAGAGGCTTTGGCAGCTTGCGCCGGTGGACTTCGAGGAAGGCGAAGGTGTTGTCTATATCAGCACGACGTCGGGCATTCACGACAGCTTTTCGCTGGCGGCCGGAAATCAGGACCCGGTTTTCGTGCGCGATGACGATGGCAACGTGCGCTTCGACAACTGGGGGTACCCGCTGACACAGACTCCGGGATGGCGCAGTGCTGGACGGAACAATTACATGCCCGCCGTGCGGCTGCACAACGCGCAGCGGCTTCCAAGCAACGCGGGCAACGGGTTCGCCTTCTATACCGACCGGCCAATGTATGTGGCCGGAGATTTCAACACGCAGCAGCGCGTGACAGCGGTTCTGGGCGGTGACGCCATTACGGTCACTGCCTACATGCAGCAGCTTGCCACGGTTGACCTCAACGACAGTGGCGTCCTCGACGCCCCGGACACGGGAGGGCGTATAGACAATGGCCACACCCGCGACATGGGGAACCGCTGGGACACCAACATCGGGAATCACCGTCAATGGTGGAACCAGAACGCTTACAACTGGGAGGCCAACAACAGCACCGATGGCCGAAACAACGCTGTCCGTGCCGTGAACACCACCACCAACGCCATCCTGCTGATGGGAAACTCACCGTCGGTTGAGAATCCGAACAACCCGCTGCAGTACCGTCACCAGAGCGGTGGTGCCCACAACGTTATCCGCTATCTTGAGAATTGGAGCGGTCGCCGCCACACTTTTGAGGGCTCGATCATTGTTCTTTTCCCCAGCCAGGTCGCGGTCCTTCACAATCGTGCCGGCCCGCGTCACTGGCACAACTTCAACCAAGAACAGGGGTATTACAGTCCACCTCAGCGTGACTACCGCTGGGACGATTCCCTTCGGCGCTCGGAGCCGCCTCCCGGCATGCCGGTCATCATCGAAGTGTTCGAGTACCCCGTTGAGCGCGTTGAGCCCGAATACGTCATGACGCGGCTCGCTGAGGAGTAGGGGGACGCTGTCCCGACAGCCCCGCATGAAAAGCACCAAGGCCCGCCGGCTCATCCCGGCGGGCCCTGTGTATGGACACTGTCCAACGGTGTCAGAGCCCCCGCAGCGCCTCGCCAACGCGGTCCATGTGCTCCACGGTCTGGTAGAAGTGGGGCGAGAGGCGGAGGAACCCCCGCCGGGCCACGCAGAAGGCCTTCGCTCTCTCCCACAGTTCCCGCACCGCCTCGTGCGGTTCCGTGCCGTCCTTGCGGGCGCTGACAATGGAGGCGGCGCGTTGGTCCTCGCGGGGCGTGACGATCTCCCAGCCGTTGTTCTCGAGGTGCCCTTCAAGCCGGCGGCAGAGTGACCGGTTGTGTGGGAAGATGTTTTCCACGCCGGTCTTCAGGATGAGGTCCAGCGATGCACCCATGGCGAGAATGCCCGCGATGTTGGGGCTGCCTTCCTCGAAACGGCGCGCGGTGGGGTCGGGCGGCAAATCGAGCCTGTCGAACTCCCAGTATCGCTGGCGCCCCATCCAGCCCACCAGGTCCTCGTGGATCAGCGGAATGCAGTCGCGGGAGACATAGAAGATAGCGCTGCCCTCCGGCCCCATGAGCCACTTGTGGCTGTCCGCGGCGAGGAAGTCTATATTGCATCGCTTCACGTCCAGCGGATGCACACCGAGGGTCTGAATGCCATCCACGCAGTGCAGGGCGCCGTACTTGCGGCATAGGTGCCCCACGGCCTCCATGTCCTGACGGAACCCGGTGGCGAAGTTGGCGGAGGTGGCGGCGACCATGCGCACGTTGCCCTTCTTGAGCAGCGCCTCCAGGTCCTCCAGTTCGTAGCGGTAATTCCGCTCCGGCCAGACGGCCACCGTGGCACCCCGGTTGACAGCCATCTTCCATGGGAGCCAGTTGGCGGGAAATGTCTTCTCCTCCGCCACGATGATGTCGCCCGGCTTCCAGCCGATGCCGAGGGCGACGAGGTTGAGCCCCTGGGTGGTGGACTTGGTGAAGGCGATTTCCTCGCTTGCGGCTCCGAGCAGCCTTGCGGCGCTGGCGCGCGTGGCCTTGGCGCCCGCTGTCCAGCCTGAGTAGGCGGCGCTGCCGTGGTTGGCGCACTCCTCCGCGAACTGTTTCATGGCGGTGGCGGCCGGCCCGGTGATGGGCGCCGTGCCGGCATGGTTGAGGTAGATGAGGTGGTCCCTTGCGGGGAAGTCGCTGTGCTTCAGGCCAAGTGGATGCTTACCGGAGAGGCTCAACGTGTGGTCCTCCAGGCGGGGATGTGGGGATTGGGCTGTTCGGCCGCGGCGGGCGGCCCCGGCTCAGGCGCCGCCGATGATGGCGCCCTTGTCGCCGGAGGAGGCGATGCCCGCGATGTAGCGCTTCAGGGCGTAGGGGTCGTTGCAGTGATCGCGCGCCTCTTCGACGGTGACGATCTTCTCGCGCACGAGGTCGGCGAGGGCCTGGTCCATCGTCCGCATGCCGTCCTCGCGGCTCATCAGGACGCCGTGAATGTCGGCAATGCGGTTCTCACGGAGGAGCTTGGCGACGACGCCGTTGTTGTACATGATCTCGATGGCGGCGCGGCGGCCCTTGCCATCGGCGGTCTTCACAAGGCGCTGGGTCATGGAGGCGAGCATGTTGAAGGAGAGCTGGTCGCGGAGCATCTCGTGTTCGTTCTGCTCGAAGTTGCCCAAGATGCGCTGGATGGTGTGGACAGCGCCGCGGGTGTGAAGCGTGGAGAACACCAAGTGGCCGGTTTCCGTGGCCTTGATGGCGATGCGGATGGTTTCGACGTCGCGCATCTCACCGACCAGGATCACGTCCGGGTCGGCACGGAGCGCGGCGCGAAGGGCGTCGGCGAACGAGCCGACGTCTGTCCCGACTTCACGCTGGGAGATCACCGAGCGGTGGGGAGGGTAGCGGAACTCGATGGGGTCCTCTATGGTGATGACCCGGCGCGCCTGCCTCTTGTTGATGTGGTTGATCATCGAAGCAAGCGTGGTGGACTTGCCGCAGCCGGTGACGCCGGTGACGAGGACGAGCCCGCGGTGTTCCTCGGCGATCTTGGCGACGACCGGGTCCATGTGGAGCTCTTCGAGTGTCGGGATCTCAATCGGGATGGCGCGGAAGGCGATGGCGAGTTTGTTGGACTGGAAGAAGAGAACGACGCGGAAGCGCGCCACGTCGGGAATCTCGTAGGAGAAGTCCACGTGGTAGTTGGCTTCGAGGTCACTCTTGAGGTGCTCGGGCATGACCTCCAGAATGAGGTCTTTCATGTCTTCGTGGGAAACGGGGGGGGCTTCGATTTTTCTAAGATCGCCGTTGATTCGGAGGTACGGGGGCATGTCCTCGATGATGTGAACGTCAGAGGCGCGGTTCTTCACCGCCCCCGCAAGTAAAGCCTTGTAGTTGATTCCCATGTTTGTCGTGGCACCTGGATAAGCGTTGCGGCCTAAAAACCCGGGGGATGAACTGCGTGCCGGGGGGAGCTGGTGTCAATTGCGATGTCCCCCTCCGGAGGAGAAGCTTTGTTGCAGGTGTTCCTGATCCCGAAACAGCCGGTCCCCCTGTGGGTACTGCTCGTGTCCTGCCTCGTCCTTGGCTCGATCCCGTTCCTGTTCGGGCCGCCGAGGTACCACTTCACCTCGGACGACTACTGGTTCGCGGGGCATGGTACCCTTGAGGATGGGGGTGGCGCCTGCTCGGTATCCCGCGCCTTCACGGGGGATTGGCTGACAGGCCAGCGTGGCACGGGGGGCTGGCTGCGGCCCATTCCAAGGATCGTCTGGCTGGTGAACGACCATGTCTTCGGCCTGGACAGGCCATGGGGGTACCACCTCACGAACAGACTGCTCCACGGCGCCAACGGCTTTCTGCTGCTGATGCTCCTGCTGAGGTGGCTGGGCCCGGGGGGGCTCGCTGCTGCCGGCGCGGGGACGCTCGCCTTCCTGTGGTATCCTCCCGCAGCGGGTGCCACCGGATGGATCAGCGGGCGGACAGACCTGCTTGCCACCTTCTTTCTCCTTCTCGCCATGCATGCGGCTGTCCTGCCATGGAGTTGGTGGGTGCGCTATCCGGCCGTCTTCGGCGGGACGGTTCTGGCCTGTCTCTCGAAGGAGAGCGGATTCTTCGCTCCGTTGTTCGTGGCGGCGGTGCTGGCCTTCCATCCTCGTGAAAGGGGCCGTCTGGACTGGTGGGGGAGCGTGGCTGCCTGCGCGGCGGGAGCGGTGCTGGTCTTCGGTTGGCGCTGGTATTTCCTCGGTGGGTTGGGCGGCTACGGCGACCAGATCGCGCAGCGCCCGCTCGGAGATACGCTGCGCTGGCTGCGTTCCTACGTGAGGCATTCGCTCTGGCTGGCCGGCCCCGCCGCGGGCGTCGGGTGGGCCGCGATGGTTCTGGCCGGAGGGTGGGTGCTGGCCGCCTCGCGGGAGTGGAACGGGTGGCGTGCCGTGGCGGGCGGAGGAATGCTCTGGCTTTTCGCGGCCGTGCCGATTGTCTATATTCCGCTCCACATGGTTGAGGAAGGCCGCCTGATGTATATCTCCGGACTCGGGCTGGCGTTTGCGCTGGCCGGTATTGTCAAGATGGCGTGGGAGGCACGCGGGTACCCGGTGGTGCTTGGCGTGGCAGGGGCCTTCCTGCTGCTTTCGCTCCACGACTATACGCGGTACGATCATGCCTGGAGGGATGCCGGGCAGTCCACAAGGACCGTGGTGCAGGCTCTCGTCGCAGCTCAGGACCGTCACCCCGACAGGCCCCACGTCGCCGTGCACGACAACATGGATTTCGCAGTTTATAGACAGGGGCCACTTCAGCGCAACGAGACAGGAGCAAAGATCCTCCCCTGGGACCAGGCCAAGTGGGCTGTCTACAAGCACTCCCGCGGCGAACACCATCTGCTCTGGGGGATCGGCGCGGGCCTGCCGCACGAGCCGCTGCTGCTTTCCGTGATCACGATGGAACCGGCTCCATCGGTTACCAGTTGGCTGACGGCGCGGCCCTTCTGCCGGGAGGAGGACCCCCCAAGGCAGGCAGACTTCCCGGACCTCATCCGCGCATGGGAAACCGGCCACGGGCCGCCGCTCGGGTACTACGCCATGGCAGAAGTGGAATTGACCGAGCCCGGGCGATGGTACCTGCCGGCGCTTGTGGCAGGGGAGGAGTGGGTGCACTCGGTGGAGGGTGTTCTGCCCGGTTCACGCACACGTCACACCTTCAATCTTGGCATGGGCGGCCGGGCGCACCACGTCTGGGAGTTCCATCCGCTTGACAGCGACGCCCCGCCGGAACTTCATCGCCTGAGGGCCTGTCTTGTCCCGTTGATTGACACGATTTCCGAGGAGTAACCCACGAGCGCGATGTCTTCCAACTCCCCGACTCTTGCCTTTGCCGTCGCCTGCTTCTCCGTGATCTTCTATTTCGTGGGGCTGGAGGCGCTCTCGTTTATTCCGATCGCGATAGTCGGCTTCCTCTTTGTGGTCGCGATGATTTCGCCGCCGGAGCACTTCCCCGTGAGCGGGCGGGTGGCGGCTTTTCTGGCGCTGAACCTCGCCCTTCTGCCGATCTACCTGCCAATCCTCGGAGAGCTGCGGTATCAGCAGCTTGAGGCACGCCGTGCCGCACAAACCGCTGACATGTACCGGCAGATAGACGAGGCGATGGAGGAGCTTGGCCCGAGGATTGACGAGTATTTCGAGCGTTTTCGCCGTTACCCGGAGCTGGATGGCGGCCAGGTGCTCCCCTACGTGGACGCACAGGGCCGCGTGCAGCGTGGCCAGGCGATGGAGGGCCTTCAGGCGCCACGCGACCCCTTCCACCCCGCCCGCGATCCGATGCGCTGGGTGGCTGTCCGCGACCGGGGGGTGATCCTGGCCAGCGTCGGGCAGACCGGCGTGAAGGAGCTGGGCCTCCCGGGCGTGCCCCTGGACGGACCGCCGTCGCATCCGCTCGCGCGTTTCGCCCTGACGGGCGACGATCCGCGGTGGAGTATATACGATCCGACAAACGGGGCCCTCGGCCTGGGGGACGTCGTGCGGTACCATGGTCATGTGCCATGGGAGGATGCAATGGAGCCGCTCTTCAATGCCTGGAATCTGGCGCACCGGCGGAGTGAGTTCCGGCCGGAGGACGTCTATCAGCCGCGCCAGCGCGCCCCCGGAGACGAACGCCAGAGTGTGCGGGACGCCGCCGAAGCGCAAAGGCTGCTGGGACAAGAGGAATACCTCGCCGCGTTGGCGCTCTCCAGCCGTGCCCATAGGCTCCGGCCGCCGCAGACCATCTGGCGTGACGAGGAGTACACCGTGGACCGCACGCGCGGGATGTCGCTCTACCAGCTGGGTGCCTACCGGGAAGCGGCGGACGCTCTGGCGGACTACGTGGCCGTCGAGCCGAACGACGCGGAGGCGCACTACTTCCTTGGCGCGGCCCTGCACCGGGGGGGGGATCGCGATGCGGCGCTGGTGCACCTGTCCGCCGCGGCGCAGATAGATCCCCGCGCGAATATACGCCACATGGCGCACCAGCACTTCACGATCGCATCTGGTGGTCAGACGCCGCCCTTCCCCGAGCCAAGGGGCCTCGACTCAGGCAATTAGTGATGATGGGAGTGCGTGTGTGATGCGGTCCCCGCGCTCCCGGCGGGAAGAAGGCGTGTCTCCGTGTCTGCTAGGACAAGGCGGAGCATGTTCGCCAGCGCAGGCTTGTCCTTCGTACCCGCCCCGTAGCCAACGCGCCGTGGGATCATTGTGAGCGGGGACAACACGCCCGTGCACAGTCCGGCCAGCAACGCGGCGCCGGTGGGCGTGGTCATTTCGCCCTCGAAGGTGGTCTTGCGGACAGGGAAGTCCTTCAGAATGGCAACCGTACCCGGCGCAGGGACGGGCATGCGGCCGTGCGCGCACACCACGTGACCAGTGCCGAGGGCCACGGGTCCGCTGTATAGATGCTCGGCCCCGAGCAGCTCCAGCCCGAGACAGGTCCCTACAACATCCACGAGGCAATCCAGTCCGCCGACTTCATGGAGGTGGACTTTCTCCACGGGCATGTTGTGGGCTTGTGATTCCGCCTCCGCCAGGAGGGTCAGCACGCGGCGGGAGCGTTCCTTCACCCGGGCGGGAAGGTCCGCGGCGTCCACGATGGCGAGCAGGTCGCCAAGGTGACGGTGCGGGTGCTCCACGTCCTCCACGACCACATCCACCTTGGTGGCGGCGATGGTGTGGCGCTTGACGGCGCTGCGGCGCAGCTCGAAGCCGGGCACGCGGAGTGCCCGCAGTCCCTCGCGAAGCTGGTCGAAATCCACGCCCAGGTCCACCAGCGCTCCCAGGAACATGTCGCCTGAGGCACCGGCCACCGGGTCCACGTAGAGGATCGTCACCTGCTTTGGGCCAGCGGGTTTAGCGTGCTCGTGGCGGTGTTCGTGGTGAGTGTGCTCGTGCGTGTGGGGTGGAGCGGGAGTGGTTGTCATTTGGTTTTCCGGGATTGAATTAGTACCGCGGCATGCCGGGGTCGGCCCGGACCGCATAGGCTTCGATGCCACCGGTCAGGTTCCGCACGCATTCGAATCCATGGTGCCGCAGATAGTTCTGTACGGAAGCGGAGCGGACGCCGTGGTGGCAATAGACGACGATCTCCTCTTCCGCGTGCTTCTCAAGCTCGGTCAGGCGTGACGGGACGTCCCCCATGGGCACGTGAAGTGCCCCGGGCAGGCGGCAGATCGCAAGTTCCTGTGCCTCCCGCACGTCGAGGAGTATCGGCCGGTCTCCGTTGTCGAGACGCTCCTTCAGTTCCTCGGGGGTACAGTCCTGAATGATCTCCTGCTTCATTGGCGGCGGGGCTCCGGTGGTGGGGTTTTCGATGCACTCCCTGCGTCTGGCGGCGGGCGCAATCAGGAGGGGAGCAAGAACTCCGCCGTTCCCGCGATTGCTGCCACGAGCGTCCGGGCGTGCAGACTTAGCGGCACCGGCACCGGGCGCCAGCGGGCGGCGAGCTGGCGCAGCAGGCTGTCGTCGCTGCCCTCGATCAATCGCTCCCTGGCTGCCCTGGATTCGGTGCGGAATGACTCCCAGTCCGCCGTCGCGTCAGGTCCCTGACGGGCGATCCGGAAGATGGGCAGCTCGCTCACCATGCAGAGTGGATCACCGCCGAGGCTCCGGGCGAATTCCATGCTGGACGGCAGGAAAAGCTGCGCCGTGCCGGGATCTCCCTGCGAAAGGAAGTGCTCGCGCATGGCTGTGGCGGATGG
>SLOM01000266.1 GCA_007132505.1 Candidatus Sumerlaeota bacterium | reverse complement strand
CCACGAATTCCTTCGCCAGCTCCGGATGCCGGCTGTAGGCGGAGACACCGAGGCTCCAGCCCCCGAGTGCGGAGGCCGTACGAGCCTCTCCTGCGGGAAGCTCCGTCACGGCAAAGCGGCCACGAATGCGTGAATCCTCCGCCTCGCCCAACTGATAGGCGTACGGCCAGTTGCGCATGAAGGCTGCGTTGCCTGACTGGAAGATCGTGCGGGCCTCCTCCTCCTGGTAGGTGGTCACGCCGCGGGGGGATATGGTGCCGATCCAGCCGGCCACGCGTGAAAAAGCTCGCCGCGCGCCCTCCGTATTCAGTTCCGCCACGCCGTCCGGGGACACAATCACTCCTCCACCCTCCGACACCTGCCACTCAAGGGCGTTGCACGTCAGACCCTCGTAGGCGGCGCCCTGAAAGACGTATCCCCAGAAGGAAGAGTTCCCGTCCTCCCGTTCGCCCTGCTGGATGGCGCGTGCCATCTCCTCGAGCTCATCCCAGGTGCGGGGCGGCCCGTCGTAGTCATATTTCTCCAGCAGGTCGGTCCTGTAGTAGAGCAGCCCTGCATCCGCATAGAAGGGCACGGCGACGAGCCGGTCGGCCACCGTGTTGTTCTCGATCATGGGCGCGAAGAAGTCCTCCACATCCACCGTGTCCGAAAGATCCAGGAGGTGGTCCGCCAGGATGCCCGGCCAGATGACATCTATCTGATAGACGTCTATATCCCGGGACCGGGCGGCGAAGGAGCGCAGGTACTGCGAGAGCCTTTCGGTGGCGCTTTCCGGTCCGACGCGGAACTCCACCCGCACGCCGTGTTCCTCCTCGAACTCCGCCACCATGCCCCGTGTTATCTCGAGCTGCCGGCCCACCGAGTCGGTCATGAAGCGCAGGGTGGGCTCGGTGTCGCGCTCCGGGGCGCACCCGGTCAGGAGGACTGTTGCAAGCAACGCCGCCGCACCGCACAGGAGTCCCGCGGACTGGCGGATCGAGTGATGAACCTCAGAAAGGGATCGCATGATTGCTGGCCTCCGGTCATGGCTTCCCCGGGCGGACTTTTCCGCCCGGCGGGCCCTCTGCTACGCGGCGCCGCACGGATTGCTTATGCCCTTTTCGGCCGGGAGCCGTCCACGGAAAAAGGCTCCCGGCGCCCCCAAGCCTTCGCGGGGCCGGATTTTTCGCTTGGCCCGGCTGACGGCAGTCGAAAGGGGTACAATCCGTGCCGCGCCCACGGCAATCTCCCCGTCATGGAAGGACCCCACCGCATGAGCACTGCCGAATCGCCGCAGACAGGCTCTGGCTCCGGGAGGAAGTTCATCACCTGGCGGAGCCTGATGATGGCCGCGGGGCCGGGGCTCATCTTTGCGGGCGCCAGCATCGGCGTCTCGCACCTGGTGCAGTCAACGCGTGCCGGGGCGCTTTTTGGCTTTGGTCTGCTGTGGGCGGTTCTTGTGGCCAACCTCTTCAAGTACCCTGCCCTGGAGTTCGGGCCCCGTTACGCCACCGCCACGGGCGAGAGCCTGATCGAGGGCTACCGGCGGGTTGGCCTCTGGGCGCTGATCCTCTTTCTCATACTCACTTTCGCCACGATGTTCACCATCCAGGCCGGAGTGACACTCGTCACCGGCTCTCTTGCCACGATTGCCTTCGGCGAGATCAACCTCCCGTTCTTCGCCGCTCCCGCCGTGGCATGGAGTGTGATCCTCATGCTCGTCATGGCGGTGTTGCTCGTGGCTGGGCGTTATCCGCTGCTGGACCTGCTGGTGAAGATCATTGTCGTGGTGCTGACGGTCTCGACGGTGGCCGCCGTCGTCCTCATGCTGGTGGCGGGGGAGCGGACCGTGGCGGAGGATTTCACACCCACCCCGATGTGGGACGCCGCCGCGATCATCTTCCTCGTCGCGCTGATCGGATGGATGCCGACAACGGTGGACCTGAGCGTGTGGAACTCCCTCTGGCGCCAGGAGCGCACCAAGCAGACGGCGCACAGGCCCACCATGTGGGAGAACCAGGTGGACTTCAACACCGGCTATATCGTGACGGTGCTCCTGGCCGTCGTCTTCCTGGCTCTGGGGGCGCTGGTGATGTACGGTACGGGGGAGTCCTTCGAGCAAGGCTCGGTACCCTTTGCGCGCCAGTTCCTCAATCTATACGCCACCTCGCTGGGTGAATGGAGCCGGCCGCTGGTGCTGGCCGCTGCCGTGACGGCCATGTTCAGCACTTCGCTGGCCTGCCTGGACGCGTTCCCCCGTCTGCTGTCGCGCTCGACGGCTGTGCTGTTCCTTGGCGGCGCCGGCGATCCGCGGGAGCGCTTCTGGTACCGCTCTTGGCTTGTTGTTGTCTTTGTGGGCGCCGTGATCGTCATGCAGTTCTTCGCGGCGACGCTCACCGGTCTGATAGACCTCGCGGCGACCCTGTCCTTCCTTGTCGCGCCCGTCTTCGCCTGGCTGAATCACCTTGTCGTCACGAGCAGGCACATGCCGGCGGAGGCACGGCCCAAGCCGTGGCTCCGCGTCCTGAGCATTCTGGGCATCATTTACCTGGCTGTGTTCGCGGCAGGGTATATCGTCTTCCGCGTGTGGCTGCACTACGCCGGATGAGGGCGTGGGCGTGCCTCAGTCCAGTTCGTACTTCTTCATCTTCCGGTAAAGGCGCTTCCTGTCTATACCGAGCAGACGCGCGGCCTCGACCTTGCGCCCCTTCGCCCGGCGGAGCGCCTCCACGATCTGCCGCTTCTCCATCTCGTCGAGCGTCAGCGGCTTCTCCGCCGCCTTCGGCACGAACGGCTCCGTGAAGCTGGGTGCCGGAGCGGTGGAGGGCCGGCTGTCCCCGCCCGCGGGTGGCACTGCCGGGCCGGGTGCGGCGGACTGACGCGAGGAAGGCGGCAGGGTCTGGCGGGGCGGGGTCGCGGGTGCCCTGGCTGCTCCGGCCTCGTCCTCGTCGAAGGGCCGCACTGCCTCCAGCGCCTCCTCCGGCGAACGGAAGAGCTGCGGCGGAAGCTCGTCGGCTGCGATCGTGCCGGAGGTGCTCAGCGCGAAGATGCGCTCGATCACGTTCTCCAGTTCGCGGATGTTTCCGGGCCACGGGTACCGCACCAGCAGGTCCATCGCATCAGGCTGCACGGACTTCGGCGCCACGTCGTATTCCTTCGCGTAGCGCAGAATGAAATGCCCTGCCAGCGCGGGGATGTCCTCCACACGTTCGCGCAGCGGCACGAGGTGCAGGTTCACCACCGAGAGCCGGTAGAACAGGTCCTGGCGGAAATTCCGCCGGCGGACCTCATACTCAAGGTCCCTGTTCGTTGCGCAGATCAAACGCAGGTTGATCTTGTGAGCCACAGTGTCGCCGACGGGGATGACCTCCCGCTCCTGGATGGCGCGGAGCAGCTTCACCTGCAGGTGGGGCGACATCTCCGATATTTCGTCGAGGAAGAGCGTTCCGCCCTCCGCCGCCTGGAAGAACCCCACGTGGTCGTTCACCGCGCCGGTGAAGGCGCCCTTGCGGTGGCCGAAGAGCTGGCTTTCCAGCAGCGTCTCGCTCAGCGCGCCGCAATTCACAGCAATGAACGGGTACCGCGCAAAGGGGCCGCTGTCGTGGATGGCCCGCGCGATCAGCTCCTTGCCCGTGCCGCTCTCACCCGTGATGAGCACCGTGCTGCGGTTGCGCGCAACGCGCTCGATCATGGAGAGGATGCCGCGGATGGGAGCCGATTCGCCGATGATCTCGTAGCTTGGTTCTCCCTGTCCGAGCCGCGCCTTGAGCTGGCGGTTCTCCATCCGCAGGTTGCGCATTTCGAGAGCCCGGCTGAGCACGAGCAGAATCTCGTCCGGGTTCGCCGGCTTGATCAGGTAGTCCACCGCCCCGGCCTTCATGGCATCCACGGCGGACTGGATGGACCCGTGCCCCGTCAGCACGATCACCGGCATGTCGGGGTATTCCTCGCGGACCTGGTGCAGGAGCGCCATGCCGTCGAGCTTCGGCATCTGGAGGTCGGTGAGCACCGCATCAATGGGGTCCGGCGCATCGCTTTCCTCCGGTTGCCCGGGGTCCGGCATGTTGGCGCGCAGGAGTTCCCGCCCCTCCTCGCCATCGTGTGCGGTGATCACCTCGTACCCATGCCGGCGGAGAATCTTCGCCAGCATGAGCACCAGGTTTTTCTCATCATCAACAAGCAAGACTCTCGGAGTGCGGTCTTCCTGGGGCATGTCGTCTGTCAGTCGCTCCTGGCGTTTGGTCGGGTGTGGGTGGTTTCGGCGGGAGCGCCTTCGGGCCGGATCGCTGATCTTGCCGGAGTTCAGGCTTCCTGCGGCGGCTCGTTCGCTTCGCTTGCCTCCGCGCCGGTCTTGAGCCGGCGCACCTCGTAATTCTTCAGCCCTGCCGGGGGGAACCGGGCACAGATGGCGGCATGGGCGGACTGCAAACCCGCGAGTTGTCCGTCCTCCCAGGCGAACTGCGGATTCTCCGCAACCTCCGGCCAGTCGAAGGGGTTCATCAGGTCGTCCGGAGTCAAGTGGGGCACGATCCGGCGCGCGATCCGCAGGCATTTCTCCCGCTGGTGCACGATCATGCCGTCGAGCAGCTGGAGCGTCTCTTCCAGCGTGATTTCCCCTTCTCTGCCTTCTTCCATCGCAAAACCCCACATCTGACACTGGCCTTGCACCTTCACGCACCTTGTTGGCTGTCCCCGGCGGGGCACAATTGGAGACTGTGGCATCGCCGCGTTTCAGGCTGCTCTCTACTTGACAAGGCAATGCCGCGCCGTGACACCCCCAGCATCCCCCTTGGAGCAACCATCATGATACCCGCTCTTCGAGGAATCATTGCCCTTGGCGGCGTGGCCGGAATCGTACTCCTCGCCTCCGGCGGTAACTCCGCCACGGACGATGCGACGCCTGCCGTCCGCGACTCCGGGGTTGGCATCCACGTTCTGACACCCTCGCAGGGATATGCTCTCCCCCGCGCGCAGGAGGTGTATCGGCGCCTCGCCACGGAAGGCGCCCCGGGCCTTCCCGGCGTTCCCGGCGGAACGGAATACTGGGACGCGGACAGCCTCTCCGTGACCCTCGAAGGTGACCTGCAGCGGGACAGGGAGATCAGCAATACTTTCCGTGTCCGCCTGGAGGAGGCCATGGAGGAACAGTCCCCGGCGAAGGACTCCCCGGCACGCACGGCAACGCTCGCCGCGCAAGTACGTGACGCGACGAGGGGAGAGTACGTTCTCGGTAGCCGTGAAGCCGGGACACAACCAGGTCCTCATCTTCGAAAGGTCCTCACGGGCAGGATCACGAAGGGCGCGGAATCCGTCACGTATTCGGTTCTCCTCGACCTGCCATTCCTCCATCACGATGAAGGTGGCGCGTTTCACATGATGGAGAACCGGGCAAACGTTGACCTGACAATTCCCGGTGCCGTACCTGCCCTGCCGATTGTCTATACGTTCGATCATGAAGCAACGCGGGGCGTCCTGGCCTTTGCAACCGGGGATGCCGGCACAACAGGCCCGGAACCGGAGCGATGGGCCACCCTTGCCGTCCATTCGGAACTGGAGGATGGCCTGCCCGCGCCTCCCACCCAATTCACCTTTCCGCTCTATGCCGGGATGACATTTCAAGGTTTCTTTGGTGCTGATTGGCGACGGTTCGTGACCATGACGCCGCAGGCAGGGGACGGCGGCCGGCGCTCAACAACGAACTGGATTCGCTCGGGCATCGTCGTACGCCTCGAGCCCACGGAGCCGGAAGCAGACACATGGACGGCCCACATCGAGTACGATCGCCGGTACTCACCCCTTATGCCCGGCCAGGTGGACCGCGTGAGATGGACGGAGACAATCGGGCTGACACCGGGGACCCGGAGTCTTGCTCCCGCGCCCGGGGATCTGAGCCGCGAAGTCCCGAAGTTAACAGCGCGGCGGATCACCTCCGCCAGTGAAGAGCCGCAAGAGGTCCGCGTAACCGACTTCCCCCCCGGCGGCGAACCACTCGAAACCCTCTACGAACTGAGCATCACCATCGAGTAACGCGGCCTGGGGCAGCCAGCAAACGGCTGTCCCACAAGCACTGCGCCCTGCTCACTTTCCCGAAAGAAACCTCCGGTCCGCCGTTTCCTACTTGAGAAGGAAGGGCACTCTCTCAAGGCTTCCTCCATGCGGAATGACGGGTTCCAAAGCCGGTTCGAAGAGTTCTTCAACTGCCAGCGCACCCATGTCTGGCGGGTCTGCCGCAGCGTGCTCTACTCGGAAGCGGACGCGGCCGATGCGTTCCAGGAGGCGTGGGTTCGGTTTCTTGTGGAGACACGCAGGCGCTCCGAAGCGCTCGACGATCCAGCGGCGGTGGCTTTGCTGCTGCGTTGCGCGGCGCGGGAGGCGGGCAAGATGCGGATGAGGCGGTGGCGGCGGTCGCAACGCGAGGTCCGGGAGGAGGCGATTAACACGCTCGCGGCGCCGGATGGCTCGCCCGCCGCGGCCCTGGCCGAACGTGAGGCCACCGCGAAGGTCCTGCATTGTCTTGACGGCCTGCCCGAGCGTTACGCTCTCCCGCTGCGGCTTTACTACCTGGCCGGGCTCAAGCACCGGGAGATCGCGGAGGTGCTCGGCGTGAGCGTGAACACGGTCTCGACGAGGCTCGCGCGCGGGACGGACCGGCTGCGGAAGAGGCTCCAGCGGGCGGGAATCCGCGGGCCAGAGTCCGTCCTGCTTACCGCCGGTGGACTGATCGCCGCGAGCGCCCCGCCGGCCATCTCCGCCGCCAAGGTGAGCACCCTCGCCGCCTCGGCAGGGAGTGGCGCCTTCCTCGCATCCCTTTCAGGAGCAACCGCGATGAAGATTGGACTCGGAGGCGCCGCTGCCGTCATCGCCACCGCCGTTGGCCTCGCCGTCCTCTCCCCGGACGAAAACCGCGCCACGGCCAATATGCCGGAGCCGCCCCGCGACTCACAGGCAGAGGGGACCACGACAGTCCCCGAGCCCGCTGCAACGCCCGGGACGGCTGGTGGGGAAGCCGCGCCGCCGGCACAACAGAATGCCGTCCCCGATACGCCGTCTCCCACTCCGGCTCCCACCATCGCCGCCTCCCGCCTCCCGGAGGTCGTGGAGGCCCGTTTCATCGCCCCGGATGATGCAGCCTCCCGAATCCGTGCGCGGGATCTGTACGAGCACCTGAAGGTGGAAGGCATGGGCGCTTTCCCCGCCCCGGAGGAGGAGGACGCGGTGAAGCCTCTCATCGCGGAACTGATGGGAACCTGGCCGTTTCCGGGCCGTATGGAAGGCTTCGAACCCCTCGGGCTTGAGCACATGCCACCGTCTCCCGGTTCCATCGAGCGCACGCCGGTCAACCCCTATGGCTTCAGGGAACGCGTGGAACAGGAGGTGGATGGCCAGCGCGTGGTCACCGATTTGAGTGTCCAGGGAGCTGTCTCCACGCGCCTTGTCCGCGAGGGCGGCGACATAATCCAGGCCGTCGGGGCGACAATGCCCTATCGTGTCGTGCTGGAGGGGGGCAGGCAGGCGCTTGGGCGATGGCGTACGAACGCGGAGCTGGTCCTCCCGGGAGATTCGCCGGCGCTCCCCTTTGCTGCGGTTGCACATGGCGAAATCTCGCGCGGCATCGCTGCGCTTGGTGGAACCTCTCCCGGCAGGACCGGACCGGATCCCGCGGCATGGGGGACGGCCGCAGTCTATATGCTGGAGGACGGCACCCCCGGGGCCGAACCCGTGGCGCACTGGGAGTTCCCCATCTACCCCGGAATGACGCTGGCCGGATTCACCGGAAGGGAGCACCCGCACCTGGCTGACTTCACCACGGAGGTTGATGGCAGGGAGCGCCGGGTGTTCTCAATATCCAACATCGGCGCGGGCATGTCGGTCACGTTGGAACCGGACAACCGGGCGACCGGCGAATGGTCGGTTCGCGTGGACTTCGACCACATTGTTGTGATCCCCCGGCCGGGCGGAAATCCCCCCGAAGTCTGGCGGCGCAATTCCGTCGTCTGGGAGGACACGATCACGTCCACCCGGGGAACGCGCACCATGACCGCCGGACCGGATGTAATGCGAAGCGTGTTCACCCGCGCCGCCGGAGTCATGCCAACGGGTGAACCGGAGGAGCACCACTACGAACTCCGCATCAGCGTGGAGTAGAGTATCCGCGCCAGACTGCCGGACAGCCCTCAGTCCTCGAACAGTGCCGTGCCGATGCGCACGATCGTGGCCCCCTCCTCCACCGCCACCGCGAAATCATTCGTCATGCCCATGGAAAGGTGGGGGAGCGGGATGCCAAGGCGGCGTTCCAACTCGCCGCGCAGGCGCCGCAGCTCACGGAACACCGGGCGGGAGGTCTCCGGGTCGTCGCTGTATGGCGCCATCGTCATGAGGCCCTGCAGGCGGAGCCGGTCCATCCCGGCCACCGCGCGCGCGAGCTCCGCTGCCTCGTCCTCACCTGCGCCGTGCTTCTGCTCCTCGCCGGAGATGTTGAACTGCAGCAGGACGTTGAGCGGTGGCACGTCCGTCTGCTTCGCGAAGGCCTTCTGGAGCGCCTCTGCGAGCTCCATCTTTTCCACTGAGTGCACCCACTTCACCAGACCGGGAAGGTACTTCGCCTTGTTCTTCTGGAGCGGGCCCACGAAATGCCATTCAATGCCGGGGGGCAGCTCCGGGATGCGCTGGCGGGCCTCCTGGACGCGGTTTTCCGCCAGGTGTGTCACGCCGAGCCCGTATAGCTCCCGCACCGTTTCGAGGGGACGTTTCTTCACGACACCGAGCAGGATCACATCTTCGCGGGGCCGGCCGGCCCACCCGCACGCCGCACGCAGGCTCTCCTCCATGCGTTCCAGCCGTGCTTCCGTGCCGCTCATCCGGCTCACTCCAGTCCTGT
>SLOM01000066.1 GCA_007132505.1 Candidatus Sumerlaeota bacterium | reverse complement strand
TCACGATCGAGGAGTTCATTCAGGAGTAAGACAGCCAGGCGCAAAGGGAGGCGGCCCGCCCGGGCCACCTCCCCTGCCGCCTCACCCACGCGACCACCCGGCAGACCCTGCTGGTATCCCGTTCGCCCCTCCCGCTTCGTGCAGGAGGGGCGAACGCCGTTTGGGGGACGCTCGCTCCGGCCGGAGCAAAGACCCTCCACAGCGGATCCCGTAATCTCGTGGAGGCCTGATACCTCACCGGTTGATTCAATGCCTCGATACGTCGGTTCGCCTCCACCTTGCGCTGCGAGGCGGCAGGCCTTGCGTGGCCGGGTTGATCGTTCCCAAGTGGTTCACGCACGCCATCCCACGAAGCCGGGGGATGCGCTCCGGTCCCGTCCCACCGGCGAAACGGGGTTGCGGTGGATTCCCCGATCAGGTTGGCTGACTCAAGATAAGGGCTCCGGGCCCAAACCAAGGAGACTACCCATGGCCGACGAAGTACGCGCCAGCCACATTCTCGTTTCCAGCAAGGCGGATGCGGACCAGCTGAAGGAAGACATCAAGGCGGGAAAGACCAGTTTCGAGGACGCCGCCCGCGAACACAGCCAATGCCCCTCCGGAAAGAGCGGCGGGGACCTCGGCTGGTTTCGCAAGGGCATGATGGTGAAACCCTTCGAGGACGCCTGCTTCTCCCTCACCGAGGGCGAGGTTTCCGACCCCGTGGAGACACAGTTCGGGCATCACCTGATCAAGGTTACAGGAGCGAAGTAACGGGCCCGGCGCGTGGACGCCGGAGTCCCGTGCTGATTCCGGAGGAGCCGTCACTCGGGATTGCGCATACTGATCACGTCCGACCTGCATTTTGAGGCCACCGGGATCGAGACGATCCGCAGATTCGTGGCGGGGATTGACCGCGAATCGCCGGATCTTGTCGTGCTGGCCGGGGACGCAGGCCATCCCCCGCATCTCTACGAGCAGTGCCTTGCGCTGTTCCTCGTGCTGGGCTGTCCTGTGGCCGTCCTGCCCGGAAATCAGGACCTGTGGACGGCTCCCGGCGCCTCCAGCATCGCCCTGCTGGAGGAACACCTTCCCGCCGTGGCGCGCGAACTCGACTTCCACTGGCTGGAGAACAATCCGCTGATGCTTCCCGGCGGGGTGGCGATCTGCGGATCGGTGGCATGGTATGACTACAGTGCCCACACGGACGGCGATGGGGACCCCGGTCGTATCGCTGCCCGCAAGGAAAGCCTCTGCCTGGACGCCGAGTACATTGACTGGGAATACGACGATCCGCAGTTTGCGGCGATCTGCCGGCGCCGGCTTGTCCGGCAAATGCGCCAGCTGGACTCCGATCCCGCCGTCAACTGTGTGGTCTGTGTCACCCACGTGCCCGTCTTTCGCAACCAGTACGAGGTGAATCCTGAGGACGAGCAGGGGTGCCTGAGCCTGCCGTACCTCGCCCACCTGACGCTGGGGGAGGAACTGCGCGCCTTCCCCAAATTGCGTTACCTGATCAGCGGTCACACGCATGCGGGCCTTCACGATGTCGTGGAGCGTCCGGGGTCCGGCCCCATCGGCACAGCGGTCGTCGGGAGCACCTACGGCCGGCCACGGTGGGTGGTGCTGGAGCTCTGACTCCCGAGGGGTCTCACATGCCGTGCGCTTTCCCTTTCGGCGGCCGGGCCGCGGGGGGTAGAAGTTCCCCCATGACGACCGGAACCTGGCAATCGCCCTCAAATTCCCCCGATTCCCTCGAAGAGACACTCGCCCGCGCGGAAGAACTGCTCGCCGGGGGCCGCGAGCAAAGGCGTGAGGCACGCCAGCTCCTCGAGGAGCGCCTTCGAACCCATCCCAACGAATACCCCGCCCTCGACATCGAAGCCCGTCTCCTCGTTGAGGAAGGTGAGGCGACTCTGGCCGAGCGGCTTCTCGAGGAGTTCATTCGCTACCACCCGGACATGGGGGAGGCGGCGGAGAGGCTGGCATGGGTCTTTTGGAGGACGCACCGGCGCGAGGAGGCGCTGGCGGAGCTGCGGGCGGCTCTGGCTCGCCAGCCGGGTCTGCGGCGTGCCCGCCGTTGGCTGATCGAATGGGCCCCGGAATGCGGCAAACCGGAACTGGCCCTGGAAGCGGCCCATGCAGGTCTCGCGGAGAGTCCGGACGATCCCGAGGTGCTCCTTCTGGCCGCGCGGTCCGCGGAAGCCTGTCTGCGATTCAAGGAAGCCGAGGAGTCGTATCGCCGGGTCCTTGCGATGGAGGGCCACACCGAGCAGGCCATCCGGGACTACGGCCGCTTTCTGCTGAACCGGGGACGGCGCGAGGACGCGGTCAAGTTGATCGAACCGCTTCTCGGGCAGGGCGAGGCGTCACTCCCTGCCCGCCTTCTGGCCGCCGAGGCGCTCCTCAAGACCTCCGGCCGGGAGGAGGAAGGCATGGCCCTCCTGCAGCAGCTTGTCTTCTCGCCGGACGCAGGCGCGGACTTCTACCGGTCACTCCTGAAGGTCCTCTACGAATGCCGCGAAGCCCGCAAGGCCGACAAGGAGATGCTCTCCCTTGTGCGTGAGCATCCCGTGCCGGACGAGTTTCTTCTGGAGCTCGCGTCGCGTTTCGCTACACGTCATCTGCACGCCCTGCTGCGTTCTCTCTGGGCTCTCGTGTCCGCCCAACCAGCCCGTTACCCTCACACAGTGGCCCGGTTTCTAACCAAGTGGCACCGGGAGACCGGCCGGCCCAGCCGCATCCAGCGCTGGATCGTGAAGCACTGGGCGGAGATTGACAGTAACCCCTTCCTGTGGGCGGGCGTGGGCGCATGGTACGCGGAGCGCGGCAAGTGGGCCGAGGCGGTCTTTCAGCTGCAGACGTACGCACAGCGCGCTGGGGTGAAGCCGTGGATGGTCCTGACATTGGCGCGCTCATGCGAGGCGTTGGGCCTGCGTGAGGAGGCAAACCAGCATCTCCGGCATGCGGTGGCCCTCGAGCCCGACGAATCGGAGGTGGCCATCCGGAGCCGGCTCGCCTTCAACCTGGCGCTGGAGGGCATGCCCGGCGCGGGGCAACTGATCCTGCTCGATTGCAGCGAGAAGGGCCGCGAGCGGGCCACCCCGGCGGATTTCGTACGCATCTACGCCGTGGAGTCGCTGGCCGAGGCCAAGAAGCACTACTCGCCCTTCGACAAGAAGGATATCTTCGACGACACGATCAAGCGCATGAAGACCATGGCCGCCAGCGAGGAGGGAAAGGAGGCGCAGGAGGTGATCCGCGCCTTCCGGAAACGGGTGCGCTACATCCTCTTCCGCGGAGTGGAGTGAGGCGCACAGGAGAGAAACGGGCGACCATGGAGCAGGCCATGGAGGAACTGCTGGCACGGGTGCGGGCCTGCCGGGTATGCGAGGAGCATCTGCCGCTCGGTCCGAGGCCGGTGCTGCGGGCCAGTTCCACCGCGCGAGTCCTGATCGTGGGGCAGGCGCCCGGCACCCGGGTTCATGAGACCGGAATCCCTTGGAATGACCCCTCCGGGGACCGATTGCGGCACTGGCTCGGGATTGACCGGGAAGCGTTCTACGACGCTTCCCGCATCGCGATCATCCCGGTGGGCCTGTGCTATCCGGGCAAGGGCGTGCGGGGCGACATGCCTCCCCGGCCGGAATGTGCGCCGCTCTGGATGCCGGACCTTCTCGTTTTGATGCCAAACCTCACGCTGACGGTCCTCGCGGGCGGCCACGCGCAAGCCTGGCACCTCGGCGCCCGGCGCAAGCGCACCATGGCTGACACCGTTGCCGCCTGGCAGGATTACCTCCCCCGGCATTTCCCGCTCCCGCACCCCTCACCGCGCAACATCCTCTGGTTTCGCCGCCATCCCTGGTTCGAAGCGGAGGTGGTCCCGGCGCTGAGGCGGGAGTTCCGGGCGGCGCTTTCCATCGGGAATTGACCGGATTTTCCCCTACATCGGGGGAATTCGGGAAGTTTTCCTTGTGTCTTACCGGACCCCTTCGGACATTCCGTTCCGACACTGGCATCATCGAAGCCGATGATCCCCCTCGGAGAAGGTCGCGAACCGATGAAACTGAGGACCTACGGGCGCGGTTTGCGCGCCGCCGGGTTGCTCGCGGTACTGGTCTGCCTTGGCTGGGGGCCTGTGCAACCGGGTGCGCAGCCCATTCACCCCAAACTCGAAGACTACACAGCCATCGCCGGAGCAGAGAAGATTTCCCAGAATCTGCTCGTGGCATCCGTCACGGCGGAGAAGAGCGCAGGCGGCGTGCTGGCCGAGGCCCTGGCGCCGCACTTCGGCCGCACGGACACGAAGGCCGGTCCCGCTGCGCTTGTCGAGGCAGGCGTCGCAAAGGTGGACACGGCGCTTCTTGACGCCGTTGCGAACCTCGGCGTCTCCGTGCACCATGCCAGCGTGGCCACCCAACGGCTCACCCTTGCGGTGCATGATGCGGCAGGGCTCCACGCCCTGGCGGAAATGGAGGAGGTCCTCTGGCTCGCGCCGGTGGTTCCTCCGAAGCTGAGCGTCGTCGGCTATGATGGCCTCCAGCCGACCACCGTCGCCGGCATGAACGTGGCCGCGGGCGCGGCCCTTTTCGGCTTGGACGGTGAGGGCCAGACCGTCGGGATCGTCTCGGACAGCTTTGCCCTCACCTCCGGCATGAGGGACGACGCCACCACGCCCCCGGCCGGCTCCTCCGGTGTCCTGCAGGACTCAAGGAGCCAGCGCCTGGGCCTCCTGCCCACCGGCGACCCGGAGGCGGAGGACGGCGAGCCCTACGTCTATCTGCTCAGCGACAGCATGTCCTTCGGCCAGGCCACGGACGAAGGGGCGGCCATGGCAGAGCTGGTGCATTCCATCGCACCGCGTGCCTCCATCGCCTTCCACTCCGCCGGGGATACTCCCGCTGCCATGGCGGACGCCATCTCCGCGCTCGTGGATTACGGGTGCACGGTCATCGTGGACGACGTGGGCTTCCTCAACGAACCGCTCTTCCAGACGGGGCTCATTGCCAACGCGGCGGACAGCGCCACCCGGGCCGGCATCCCGTACTTCGCCGCCGCCGGCAACCAAGGCGACGACGGACTGCGCTTCACCTACCAGAGCGTCCGCTCGCAGAGCGACACGACCTTCCCCGCCACCGGCAATGACCTGCACCGCTGGGGCAATTCCGGACCGCAGCGGGATGGCTACCTTCCGATCCACCTCGAGCCCGGCTCCTCCTTCCAGACAATCGTGCACTGGAACCAGCCGTGGGCCTCACTGAACGAGCACATGGGCGCGGAAGTGGACCTGGATGTCTATATCACGCTCACCCCAAACCGGCAGGGCATCCTGGAGGCAGCAACGCCCACCGGCCAACGGCAGGGCCGCATCAGCTTCAACCGTCAGGGCCAGACCGGCATCCCGCAGGGCGATGCCTGGGAGATCGTCAGCTATACGAACAACACAGGCCAGCCGAAGACCGTCTATCTGGCCGTGGACCACTTCTGGGGCAGCCAGGGCAACATCCCGCAGCTCAACTCCGCGCCGCTGGAGGTTGCCATTGTCTTCATCGGCAAGGACTCCGGTGTCATTGTGGAGGACCTGCATGGGCCCTCGCTCTTCAGTCACTTCTGGCATCCCTCGGTGATTACGACGGCGGCGGTGAACTGGATGGACACGCCGTGGTTCGACATGGATTTCGGGCCAACACCGCATATAGACCCGGAGCCCTTCACCTCGCGCGGGGGCAGCGTCAGCGGGTACTTCTCCCACGCGGGCGTCCCCGGTGTGCTGACGTCTTTCAAGCCGGACCTGACGGCGGTGAACGGCAACAACACGTCGTTCTTCGGTGGTGTGGACTTTGACCTGACGGGCTATCCGAACTTTTTCGGCACTTCCGCGGCGGCTCCGAACGCGGCCGGTGTGGCGGCGCTTCTCCGGCAGCTCAACCCGGACATGACGCCCGCACAGCTACGCACCGCCCTCGTCGAAACGGCGGTGGATGTGCTGGGCGAACGCGCCGGTCCCGGCACGGACGATGTCTCCGGCGCCGGGCTGCTGGACGGTACCGCCGCCATGCTCTACGTGGCGGAGAATTACGGCGCCGTGGTGGATGGGCCGACCGCCCCCAACACGCGCCTGTTCGATTTCGTCACCACGGAAGGCTTCGAAGGCGGCGATCCCCAGGCCGTTCCCGCCGCGCAGGGCTGGGTTCCTGAAGCCCCTCCCGGATTCACAGCGCCGGAGTTTGAACTTGAAGTGGGCGCCTATCGCGTCCGCAACCCCGACACCGTCAATACGCTTGGGTGGCTGAGGTCCCCCGAAATGGTGGCCACGACGGTGGATATTGATCCGGACAGCGAGCCGCTCGCCATCAACGGCATCTCCGGCCCGGACTCCATCTATCGTGCCACTTGGCGCGTGGATTCGGACGCGGCACGCAGTTCGGACACGCCCACCTTCCGCATGAGGGCCTCCTCGCGCGACTTCGAGGAGTCCAACCTGCTGGTGGTTACCTCCGCCGGAACCGGCGGCATCTCGCCTTCGGCGGGCAACACGCGGACCTACCGGCAGTACTTCCAGCTCCCCGCCACGCGGAACCGGTTCAACCTGTACTTCGATGTCCTGGCGTTCGACCCCTGGGATGCGGAGGGAGTTGGGATCGGGCTCCGGGAAGTCGCCCTGCAGGCTTTCGACCGCACCGCCCTGACCGGTCAGCGGCTGGAGCAGCCCCTGACCATCTTCGCCGGAAACAACCGCGGATGGCAGCCCCGCAGCGGGCCGCCGCTGGCCCAGGCCCAGGCGCAGGCCACGGCAGAGGGCCTGAGACTCGGCCCCGCACCCTCCGCGGGCGAGACAGCCTTCCGTTTCTGGGCATCGCCCGAGGCGAATCCCGGAGTGGTCCTGGAGGTCAATCGTCTATACGAAGCCGTGGTCTCCGTGACCTCGGACGCGCCGGCGGCCAAGCGCAACCAGCTGCCCACCTTCCGCCTGCGCGCCAACGACGCCTCCAACCAGTTCGCCGTGCTGCTCGACGTGAATTCCCCGGGCACAGGCTCCAACGTGCCGGTGGCGGGGGAGAAGAAGACATACAGAATCTTCTTCGAAAGCCTCCCCGAACTTGTCGGCAACCCGGTCAACTTCGCCTTCGACTACCTGTTCGTCCCGGGCACGGGCAACGATCCGGACCTGCAGGTGACGCTGGAGTCCATGGTGGTGCGGTCCTACGTGCCGCCGCTGTAGGCTTGCCGCCCGCGCGGCATCTCGCACAGTCTCGAACCCGGGGAGGCCACCCGCCTCTCCGGGTTTCCTTTTGAAGGACGCATTCATCCGGGGCATTCGTTCTCATGGCGGATTTTTCCATCCTTGTCTGTACGCGGCCCGGCTCGGAGTTCCTCCCGCGCTGTATGGAGTCGCTCCGGGAGGTGCTTGAGGAGGCCGGGGGACAGATTATCACGGCGTGCGACGGCGGCGACCCGGCACTCGGAGAGCAATGCCGCGAGGCGCTCGGCCCGGCGGAAGGCTGGGAGTGGAAGTGGCTCGACATGGAGCGCCGGGGACCCGCGGCCGCCCGCAACAGCGCCCTCCAGCATTGCACGGGCGAGCTTATTCTCTTCCTCAACGACGACGTCCGCTTTCCCCCGGGCCTGCTGAGGGCGCACTTGGAGGCCCATGCTCTCCGCCCCGGTCACGCCGTCATGGGCAACACGCGCTGGGCGCCCGAGTCCGTGAACTCCGAGTTCATGCACTGGGTTGCCCATCACGACTCGTTCTACTACCTGATTGCGGATGCGGCGGACGCTGGGTGGGAGTACTTCCACACGATGAACTTGTCGGTACACCGGCGCTGGTTCGACGAGGGCGCGCGCTTCGACGAGACCTTCCCCGAGCCTGCGTTCGAGGACACGGAACTGGGCCGCCGGCTTGCCGCCTCGGGCATGAAGATCGCCCTCGCCTATCGCGCCGTGCTTTACCATGTGCACTCGTTCACGGAGGACCAGTACGTGGAGAAGGCCCGCATGAGGGGCCGTGCCGCGCGGAGGTTCCTGGAACTCCACCCGGAGCTGACGGCGCGCATTCTTGGTGATTTCGAACTGCCTGCCCCTGCCGGGCTCCTTGGCCGCTGGTTCCGGCGCCTGCGTGGCGTGGAACCAGCCGAACCGCCCTGGCAGCGCCGCATCGCCGAAGCGTTCCTCCAGGGCTACCGCGGCGGCTGACGCTCCCCCTGTCTATACGATGAGCACGTTCCGGGACTCCTACCCGACCTCACCGTTCCCCGTTGACTTCTCTCCGGCGGACCTGCCCCAGCGCTTCAGCACCCGCTCGAGGTCCGCTGCCGAAATCGGCTTGGCGATGTAATCGTCCATGCCGGCCTGCACGCACTTCTCCTGATCTCCGGGAATGGCATGGGCCGTGACGGCGATGACAGGAACGCCCGGGGAATGCTTCGCGGGGTTCAGCCCGCGGATCTCACGCAGCAACTGCAAGCCATCCATCCCGTCCATCTGCATGTTCACAAACACGAGCGAGAAGGCATGGGCGCCGCCTCGCAGGATGGCCAGTGCCTGTGCCCCGTCCTCCGCCTCCATGGCGCGGATACCATGACGCTCGAGCATGCGCTTAAGCACGATGCGGTTGAAGCGGTTGTCTTCCACCACAAGGGCGGACATCCCCTGTTCGGCGGTCTCTGCTGCGGTCACCGTCTGTGGCCCCGCCTTGGAGGCAGGTGAGAGAAGCCGGTCGAGCGCGGTCAGAACTGCCCTGCGCCGGACGGGGATGGAGGTCACTTCCAGCCTCCGCCGGACGCGCGCATCCTCCCACTTCTGGCGCAGACCGGCCGGGACGAGGACCAGGAGGGGCAGGTCGCCCTGCCCGCAGTCGTGGTCCGCACACTCCTCCGT
>SLOM01000180.1 GCA_007132505.1 Candidatus Sumerlaeota bacterium | reverse complement strand
GGTCTCGATCGAATGCGGCATCACGTTCGACTCAGCGCAGTTCTCTCCCGGGCGGACGCGGAAATCCGTCAGTCCCCGCACCAGAATTCCCTCCACCGCGTAGCTCTCCGTGTTGAACACAGGGCTGCCGGAGTTGCCCCCGTAAGCGTCCAGGTTCGCCGAGAAGAACGGCAGCGTGCTGAGGGTGGGCGACTGGACACTGGCGTCGCTCGCCATCTTCATCGGCAGCGCCACGGGATGCCCTATCATGGCGAGCGGCGTGCCGTGCGACACCCTTCCGGAGGCGCGAATGGGGAGCGGATCGGCGCCTGTCACCTCCCGGTCCAGCCGCACGACCGCCCAGTCGCGCCCATTGGAGAGCTGGCGCGCGAGGACCTCGCTGCAGTAGTATACTTCGTCGTGGTCGAAAATCGTCCTCGCGCCGGAGCCGTCCTCCTCCATCCGGAAGCCAAAGACGAAGGCGCGCCCCGCACAGCTTTGATCGTCTATACAGTGGCCCGCTGTGACGAAGATGTCCGGTCCGGCCAGGAACCCGGTACAGTCGCCCCCGGCTGCCGGGCGCGGTTGCCCCCGGAAGCGCTCATTGCTGCAGACCGGATAGCCCGAGACGCTGGTCCATGACACGGTGTTGAGCTCCCACTGGCCGTTGCCCACATCCGTCAGGCCGGTCCGTGCGGTCACAAGTGCCACCGAGTCCGCCATGGCGCGGAGCATGGGATTTTCGATGGTGTGGACCTCCTGCCGGCTGTCCCTCCCGTAGATGACCTTTGGGTCCGGCCCCTCCCACTCCGTATGGCCGGGCAGATCGTCGTCTATACGGCGTGCACCGAAGCCCGCCTCAACCTTCGCCGCCACGGCCTCCGGCGAGGCCGGATCGCTGAAGACGTACTCGATGGCGTGGATGCGGAAGGACTCGCCGCCCGTGGGTGCCGGCGAGATGACCTCAAGATGAAGCCGCTCCCCCCCCGGCAGGAAGGCCGTGCCGAGCGTGCCGCCGGCCGCGATGTCCTCCGGCAGATAGACAAGGAACTCCTCCCGCTTCCCGTCCGAGATGAGGAGGGCTCCCTCCGCTCCGAGGTCCAGCCCAGCGAAATCCAGCCGAACCAGCTCCGAACGGTAGGTGGGGAGCTCCATCGCATGGAGCACCTCCGGCTCCTCGCGCTCCAGCGTATCCGGCGTCTGGCCGGGCCAGGCCACCGTCCCGGGCACCTTCACCGTCACGCCGTCACCGCAGACCGTTCCCGGCTCCACGGCGGCGGCTGCCGGGACAGTTGCCGCCATCAGTGCAGCCAGTGCCCCCGCGCGAAGTTTCCCGCTTGTGTCCGCGAAAATCCCCCCAAGCCAACCCATCACGCACCTCCACTGTGATCCATCCTACGTTGCGGCAAAGGCTGGACCGTGGGGGAAGACCCGGCAACCCGGAATTTTCGCCCGGGAGGAAATACCAGACCGGGAGATCCCAGCCCGGGCCTCAGACCGCTTCCATGCGGTGCGCGATGGCGAAGGCGATCTCCATGGCCTGCTCGTAGTTCAACCGCGGGTCGCAGAACGAGTGGTAGCGCTGATCCAGGTCCTTCTCCGATACGCCGCTCGCGCCACCGAGGCACTCGGTCACGTTCTCCGCCGTCAGCTCGAAGTGCACGCCGCCGAGGCTCGTGCCCAGCTCCTCGTGGATGTCAATGGACTCGAGCAACTCCTCCATGACCAGATCGAAGTGGCGTGTCTTCTTGCCGGACTTTGTGGAGACCGTGTTGGCGTGCATGGGATCGCAGATCCAGACCGGATGGCGCCCGGTCTGCGCCGTGGCGGCCACGAGTCCCGGAAGCACCTGCCGCACCTTGCCGGCGCCGAACCGGCCGATGAGAACCAGGCGGCCGGGCTCCTTGTCCGGGTCGAGGATCGAGACCAGCCGCATGAGCTCCCGTGGGGTCGCCTTGGGACCAAGCTTCACCCCGATGGGGTTGCGGATGCCGCGGAAGAACTCCACATGCGCTCCCTCCACCTGCCGGGTCCGCTCACCGATCCAGGGCAGGTGGCAGGCCAGGTCGTAGTAACCCGGCCGGCGCGGCACGCGCCGGGTGAGCGCACTCTCGTAATGCAGGCTCAGCCCTTCGTGGCTGGTGTAGAACTCCATCAGCGAGACCCGGTCAATCTTCCGTCCCGCGATGACCTCCATCACGTCAATGGCGTTGCCGAGTGCCTCGACCCGCCGGAGGTACTCCGCGCGCCGCTCGGGAACCAGGCCCGCCTTCCCGAGGAATCCGAGGTCCCAGTACTCGGGGTGATGCAGGTCCGCAAATCCGCCGTCCACCAGCGCGCGGATAAAATTCAGCGTCATTGCCGAGTGCTGGTAGGCATCAATCATCCGCCGGGGGTCCGGCCGGCGTGACTCCTCGGTGAAAGCCGCGCTGTTGATCAGGTCCCCGAAATAGGAAGGCAGCTCCTTGCCGCCATGGGATTCCATCGCCTTGGAGCGCGGCTTGGCGTATTGGCCCGCCATGCGTCCCACGCGGACGATCGGACGCTTCAGACCGTCAGTGAGCACGAGGCTCATCTGAAGCAGGATCTTGAGCTTGTTGGTGATATACTCCGGACTACACTCGCTAAAGGTCTCCGCACAATCCCCGCCCTGAAGGACGAAGCGCCGGCCCTCCGCGGCCTCGGCCAGTTGATCGCGCAGGCGCTCGATCTCCCAGCTCGTCACAAGCGGTGGGAGCGAGGACAGGTGGGCCGTTGCCTGCTCCAAGGCACCGTTGTCGGGGTAGGCGACTGCCTGCTGCAGCGGCTTTTGTTTCCAGGTTTGCGGGGTCCAAACGTCCCCGGTTTGGGACTCGGGCAGGGAGGAGGTGATGGGATTCAAGGCTCTCTCTTCACTCGCGGTCGGGGTATGGCGCCCTTCCGCGGCCGGTGGAATCGTTGTCTTCGCGAAGACATGCCACACGGTCCAAAACGCCGCACGCCAGCCTCCGGAAGGGCACGAAGGATGGGACAGACCAACCTCCATGGCCAATCAATAATGTACTGGCGGCTCTTCGGAACGCAAGCGCGGGAGGGGGGGTCTTGCGAGGCGGGATGAACCCGGAAGAGGCGCGTGCGGGCTCAGACGGAGGGGCGCGCGTCCAGCAGTTCGAACTCGAGGCGGCGCTGGCCGTTGAATTCGTTCACCTGGAGATGGACGATGATGTCGTTCGGCGCGTCCGATTCAAACAGTTCCTTCAGGTGGGCGCGGGAGAAGCCGATGGCGTCCCATTGTCCGTTGCCGGCCCCGGCACGGAGCCGCAGATGGTTTTTTCCCACGATGCGGGGAGGATAGACGGCCCGGACGCCACGCAGGAGGAACCGCGGCGAGGGATTGCCTTCGCCGAAGGGCTGCATGCGTTCGAGCGCCCCGTGCAGGTCCCATCCGATTTCGCGCGGCCTGAGTTCCGTGTCGGCGACGACCACGCGCGTGCGGTCCAGCCCGGAGAAGATACCCCCGGCGTATTCGTTGATGGCGCCGCGGAAGTCCGGCAGCGCATCCGCCCGCAGGCGGAGCCCGGCGGCCCCGGCATGCCCGCCGTAAGTCTCAAGGTGCTCGGCGCAGGCGATGAGCGCCTCGTGGATGTCGAAGCCGGGGATGGAGCGGGCACTGCCCTTCGCCACGCCTTCGTCGTCTATACCGAGGACGATCGCGGGCACCTCATACCGTTCGGTGAGCCTCGCCGCCACGATGCCGACGACCCCAAGGTGCCATCCCCGGCCGCCAACGACGAGGGTGTGGCCCGTGGAACCGGCAAGGGTGCGATCCGCCTCCTGCAGCGAGGCGGTAAGGATGTCCTCCTCGATCCTGCGGCGCTCGCGGTTGAGCTGCTCGAGCTGGCCGGCCAGCCGGGTGGCCTCCTCCGGATCGCGCGTCAGGAGCAGGCGCAGCGCCGGCATGGCGTCCCCGCAGCGCCCGGCCGCGTTCAGCCGCGGGCCCAGGACGAAACCGACCGTGTACGGGCTGACGCTCCGGTTGCGGTGCCCGGCAGCACGCAGCAGGGCCACGAGTCCGGGGCGCTTTGTCTTCGCGAGGGCCTCGAGCCCGTGGCGCGCCAGCACGCGGTTCTCCCCGAGCAGCGGCACCATGTCCGCCACGGTTCCCAGCGCCACGAGGTCCAGCAGTCCGAGCAAGAAGGGCTTGGCCCGCCGCTCAGGCTCCCCGGCCGCCTTGAGCAGCGCATGGGCGAACTTGAAGGCGACCCCGGCACCGCAGAGCCGGCCGTGCTCGTAGGCGGCGTCGGGGCGGTTGGGATTCACGATGGCGGCGGCGTCCGGAAGCCCCTCCTCCGAGGGAAGGTGATGGTCCGTCACGACGACGTCCAGCCCCAGCTCCCTTGCCCGGCGGACGGGCTCGAGCGCCGAGATGCCGTTGTCCACCGTCACAATCAGCGTGGTGCCGGAGGCCGCGATTTGCTCCACGCGGGCGGTGTTCATGCCGTAGCCCTCGTTGAAGCGGTGCGGTATGACGACAGCGGGATCTCCACCGAGCCGGCGGAGGGTCTCCTCGAGGATGGCCGTGGCGGACAGCCCGTCCACGTCGTAATCCCCGTAGATGCAGACCTTTTCCCCGTCCCGCAGGGCACGGAGGACGCGATCCGTGGCGGGCTCCATGTCCGCCAGTTCGAACGGACTGCGCAGGTGGCGCAGCATGGGGGAAAGATAAGCGGGGAGGCCGCCATTCCCGGCGAAGGCGGCGCGGCCGGCCAGCACGCGGGCGGCGGCCGGGTGGAGCGAGTATTCCCGCGCCAGCCGCTGGCTGAGGGCAGAGTCGAAGGGCCGGATTTCCCAACGGGATTCGGCCGGGCGGGCGGGCGAGCGGTCAGCAGTTCTCAACGGGAGCACCCAGGCGGCAGCAATATCGTATTCCGTGCATACCGTGGAGCCGGAATGGCACCGGGTCAATGCCGGTGCGGGAGGAAGGCCCCGGGCCGCGCGGTCAACTCCCCGGCACCAGTCCGCCGGCAGCCCCCCACTCGTCGTACACGAGGCGGGCGATCCTGCGGATGGCGTCCTCCGCCACGGCCTGCTCCTCGATGCCCTTGGTAAGGACGGCCAGGGCGATGGGTCCCGAAGGGGCGTAGATAATGCCCGAATCGTGGCACACCGCGGAGAGGCTGCCGGTCTTGTGGGCCACGAGGGTGCCTTCCGGGAGCAGGACGGGCATGCGGTCCTGGAGTTCCTGCGCAAGGAGCACGTCCAGCACGGCGCGGCTTCCCTCGGGGCGCGTGGTGGCGGTGCCGCGCTCGATCATGACGTAGAGTTCGGCTGTCTCCGGCGCGGAGATGAAATTGTCCACGCCACGCTCCCGCGCCTCGAAGTCCATCATGTAACGGCCGAAGCGGCATTGCTCGAAGCCCATCGCCTCCAGTTCCGCATTGATGGCGTCTATACCGCCCAGGTAGCGCATGAGCATGTTCGTGGCCGTGTTGTCGCTGATGACGATCATAAGGTGGGCAAGCCGCTGAATGGTATAGTCTCCGCCGGCCCCCTCGTTTTGCAGCCGGCCGCTTCCACCGACCTTGTCCTCCTCCCGCAGGACGAGGGTCTCCTGCAGCGCCGCCTCCCCGCGCTCCGCCTTGCGGTGCAGCACGGCCAGCAGGTGTGTCTTGATGACGCTCGCGGCGGGGAAAACCTCCTCCGGCCGGTGGTCAAAAGAGTTCCCCAGCGTGACGTGCCGGGCGGACACGCCAAAAGTGCCACCGGTCTCCATTTCAATGGCGCGAATGCCCTCCGCAAGACGGGCATCCGGCGAAGGCGTTCCCCGCGCCGCACATCCGATCATGCCGAGCAAGAACACGGGGCCAAGGAGCACAAGCATCAGATACGAATGAGCAAACACGGCCGTACCTCCTGCAGGAATAAGGGCGAAAAAACTGAACTACCGAGAAAAGGAGACACGGAGGCTGTCTGGCGCAAAGCCCGCCGTCCGGGCTTTAAAGAACCGGGCCTCCATTCAGACAAGCTTGCAGGAGTCACAAGATACTGTCTCCGTGTCTCTGTTTCTCCGTGGTGGCCTTTCTCTTTGAAAGCGACTGCAAGGGACCAAGGGACCGAAGTGGAATCTGGTGTTGGCCTGTGCAGTGGTAACCATCCGCCATGGCCGGGGTTCTGCTGGAGCGTCACTTCGTCCCTTGGATCCCTTCTGTCCCTTTCCATTCTACGATTCTTCGTCCTCCGGCGGTTCCGGGGCGCCACCGGGGAAGTCCTGCCAGAAAACCTCCCGGAAGCCGGGTGGGTTGTATTCCCAGTGCCACGGTTCGTGGGTGAAGGGGTACCACCCGAATTCATCGGCCCGGAGGAAGAGCCATTTGTGCTCCGGGGACCGGCGCATTTCGACAACATCCTCCATGGGGCGCGTGCTGATGCGGAAGTTCCCGTCACCACCTGGACGAGTCAGCTGGAAGTCAATGGCGAGCCCGAGCGAGTGGGAGGAAAAACTGGCCACCGCGTAGGGATTCGCCACCTGCTCGGCCCTTTGCCGGGCACGGATTGGGTCGCGGTGGGCTGAGCGAATGATGAGGTCCACCCCGTCTTTCTTTGCCGCTTCGCGCAATTCGAGATAGGGTTCGATGGCGTGTTTGTTGAGCTGGTGATTTTCCTCGCCGGGAACGGTTTCCCACTGGGCAAGGATGTATTCCCATACTTCCTGATCGGCTTCCTCGCGGCGGACGGCTGGGTCGTGGCCGCTGTTTGCCCGGCGCTCGGGGAAAATATCCCCGCGGACGGCCTCCACCATTTCGCGCGCCAGGTCCTCGTTTGGCCCCCCGTTGCCGGGGTAATCGTTTGGTTCCCAATTGAAACCGTGGTAATGCATGCTGAGGCCCGGATTGAGGGCGTCCAGCGCGGATGCGTTCGGGTCGTGCACGAATTGAAGCTCCACGGCCCGGAGCACCTCATGCAGTGTTTCCTCCGTGGGAGAATCCACTGCCGCGCGCAGGGCGCTGTCCACACGGGCACCGCGGCGGGAGGTCAGGAGACCCCGCACGTACTCGGGGCGGAGACGCGTCGCCCCCGCTTCGGCCAGCCCTGTCACGTCCTCTATCACGTCCATGGTGTCCTTTTCCGTTGCGGGAACAACGAAATCGAGACGATGCGCATCGCCCGCCTCGACGGTGACCGTCCGGACCGTTTCTCCGAGGCCATTCTTCCGCACTGTGATGGTGTGCGTGCCCGGCTCAAGGTTCAGGATGGAATAGAAGCCGTCGCCACCCGAAAGATAGGTATAATCATCACCGCGGCGCCAGATCCATGCGTCCACGATGGGGTTGCCGTCCTCGTCGGTGATGTTACCGGCGACGATGGCCGTTTCGGGATCCTCCTTCCACGGCATGGAGGGGATGGGAGCGGGGAGGTCCTGTGGGCCGGCATGGTAGGCTTCGAAGTCACCACGGCCATAGGACCAGATCACGTAACCGGGGCCTTCCTGCCTGCGAGTCTCATAAATCTGGGCGATGGGATCGCGCCCGGCGTGAATACCTGCATAGACGTGGCGGCCGCCATCGTTCCGCAGGAAGTCCGCCAGCAGAACCTCGAACGGGTGCGCCGAGCCGATCTCCCAGTAGATCATCGGGAACGTGGCATCCAGCACGCCCTGCTGCAGCCAGCCCCAGGAGTCCTGGTACCAGTCGTAATAGCTCTGTGTGCCGGTGCCCTGGTAGCCGCCCTCCACGCGCTTCGCGATGCCGAAGGGCGCGGCGCTGGTCTTGATGTCCGGATTCCGGAGCGCGATATCACCGTATATACGACGCAGGTCGCGGGTGATGTTTTCGCGCATGAAGTCGCCCCAGCTGCCGCCGTGGGGGTTTCCGTCGCCCTCGAACCGGGCCACGGAGGCCGGGTCGAAGGAGTAGCCGCGCCCGGGGGTCCGGATGCGGTCGAAGTGCACACCATCCACATCGTAGTTGTCCACGATGTGCATGAGCACCTTGCGCGTCCAAGCCGAGGCATCCGGGTGTCCCGGGCTGAGCCACACGTAGCTCCCGCCGGCCTGCTGAGGGGTTCCTTCCCGGTCGTGAATGACCCAGGAGTCCTCCGCGTCGGGCCCGTGCAGGTTGAAGCGGTGCTGGGGCTCGGTCTCCTCGGGGGGGACGGCGGCCGTCAGCGTGTGCGTGTTGAAATAGACGTGGAACTCGAGGCCGTTGGCGCGTGCCTCGTCAATGGCGTGCTGAAGCGGATCCCAGCCCGGGTCGCTCCAGTCGAACTGCGGCCCCCAAGGCTCGTAGGGACTCGGGTAGAGCGTGTTGCACTCCCCGCGCACCTGGAAGAGCACAGCGTTGAAGTTGGACTCGGCGAGGTTCCGCATCATGCCGGAGATGCGCTCCTGCATGTCCTCGTTGCTGCCACCAGTCCAGTTGAACCGGCTGATCCACACAGCACGGAGCTCCGGGTCGGCCATTTCGGTGGTCTCCTGGGAAAGCCCCGGAGACGTGGCGAGCAGGGCAGCGCCGGTCAGACACGCCGCCAATGCCGGCAGGTTTCGTTCGAACATCCTCGTGGTACCCCCTCTTTGAGTCTGGACTTGCTGTCCGGGAAAGAGGCGAAGTTGGAGCGCCTGCAGGCAGAGCGCAAGTGAAGGAACGCAAAGATCGCGGAATCAGGACTCCCAAACTGCGGAGCCCGGGCTCTGGCCGCGCCACCAAACACTGAACTGTCAGGGTTTACGTGGCGTGCCCGGCAGGACTCGAACCTGCGACCTGCGGTTTAGGAAACCGCCGCTCTATCCGCCTGAGCTACGGGCACGCGCGAAGTCTTACCCTGCGGGCAAAGCCCCCGGATGCAAGCCGGAAGCGCCGCCCGCCCCGCGGGATCGTTGCGCGCGCGTTTGGTCTTGCGTTCAACGGGCCATTTCTTGACAAATTGGTCATCAAGCCC
>SLOM01000027.1 GCA_007132505.1 Candidatus Sumerlaeota bacterium | reverse complement strand
CTCCCGTGGCGGGCCGCGTGGCAGAACGTCGCCATTCCTCTCGTGAACGCCGGATGGCCTCCCGCCAGGGCGGAGCGCCGCGCGCGTGAACTCCTCGCCAAATTCGAAATCGGGGATGCCGCCGACCACTGGCCGCTCTCCCTCTCCGGCGGGATGGCGCAGCGCGTCTCGCTCGCCCGCGCGCTGGCTGTGGAGCCGGACCTGCTTCTGCTGGACGAACCCGCCGCCGGCCTCGACAGGGAGGCCCGTCAGAACGCCTGCCGGATCATCGAACGCGCCGCCGCCCGTCCCGGCACCGCAACCCTCATCGCCTCCCATCATGCAGGCGACCTTCCCATTTCCACCACCCGGACCCTGCATTGCAGGGACGGAATCCTATCTCACGGAGCATCAGCCCAATGTCCGGAATGACCGCACAAACCCACGCCGCCAACCCATGGGACGGGCTCAAGCGCGATGCCATGCCCGGCTACTGGCTATTGGCCAGCCTTGGCAAGAGAGTCCTCCGGCCGGGGGGCATAGGGCTCACCCGCAAGATGCTGGATTCCCTCGCCATCACCTCGCGGGACAGTGTGGTCGAGTTCGCTCCCGGCATGGGAGTCACCGCGCGCCTCACCTTGGCGAAAAACCCCCGTCAGTACGTGGCGATAGATCGCAACGCCGCCGCGACGGAGCTCCTTGAGCGTGAGTTCGCCGGGGCCGAAGGCCGGCGCTGCATCCATGCTGATGCGGCCGACCCGGTGGATCTGCCCGACGGATTCGCAACCGCCGTCTACGGCGAATCCATGATGACCATCCATTCCGAGAAGAACAAACGCAGTATCATCGGCGAGATACATCGGCTGCTCCAGCCGGGCGGACGGTATGCCATGCAGGAGATCTCCGTCCTGCCCGACGACATTGACGGAGAGCTGGCCGAGACCATCCGCCGGGACGTCATGCGCGCCGTCCGTCACCCCGCTTGGCCAAAGACCACACGGCAATGGCGCGAATTCATGACGGAGCACGGCTTCGAAATCACCGCCGAGCACCGGCGCGAGGTCCGGCTTCTCGAGCCCGAACGGCTGGTCGAGGACGAAGGCGAAGCCACTGCCTTCCGGTTTGCCTGGAATGCCTTGGAGGACGACGTGGCCGTGGCCCGCATCCGCGAGATACGCTCCGTCTTCAATCGCTACCGGGAGAACCTGTGCGCCTACTGCCTTGTTTGCCGGAAGCTGTGACCGTGCCGCCTCCTGACGCGTGAGCGGCCTCTGCGGCGGAGCTCCTCGTCACGGCGGCGGACCCTCTCGCGCCAGACAACCCCGGCGGCGAACACCGTCACGCCCGCCAGGGTGTCTGCCACCCAGTCCCACACATCCTGCCCGCGGCCCCGAGCCATGCCCTGGATGATCGCTTCGTCCACGGCCCCCACGATGGAGGGGATCAGGATCACCGGCGCCCAAGCCAGTTTCCCCCACGGTGAGGGACGTGTGGCCACAAGCGGAAACACGGCCCGGAAAAGGCAGGCCGCCAGTCCCGCGTAAGCGACGAAATGGAGGAATTTGTCCGAATGGGGGGGAAGGTAGCCAAAGTCCGGCAGCTCGCTGGCCGGCCGCGATCCCGAGTAGGCGATCAGGGCCACACAGACCACCGCAAAGAACCACCAGGCGCGGCGGGGAAACAGAGCAATGACGCCGTCCAGCAGGCGGACAAGCCCCCTCATGCCTGCTCCCCGGCGAACCGCTCCTTGATCTTCTCGATCAATCCCGTCGAGGAATAGCCGGTTAGCAGCGGCAGCGACAGCACGCGCCCCCCGCGTGCCTGCACGACGTCATGTCCCACAATGTCGGGGATGTCGTACTGGCCGCCCTTCACGAGCACGTCCGGCGCCACGGCCTTGATCAACTCCGCCGGCGTGTCGGTGTCGAACGGCGTCACTGCGCTGACGAACTCAATCGCCGCGACGACGCGCATGCGCTGGTCCAGCGGGAGAATGGGCCGCCCGGGGCCCTTCAGCCGGCGGACGCTCTCGTCCGAGTTCACCCCAACCACGAGGAAGTCTCCCTCCGCCTTTGCCCGGCGCAGGGAATCGAGGTGCCCGAGGTGAAACAGGTCGAACACACCGTTGGTGAAGACGATTGTGCCGCCGCCGCGCCGTATGCGCGAGACGTGCGACACGAGGCCGTCCAGATTTGGAAAGATGAGCTGTGCGCTGCTCATGGAGTGGAGGAGGTACCCTTCGCGGGGGAGTCGGTGGTCCTGGGAGCGGGCTTGGGTGGCTCGGAGCGGGCACGCCGGGACTTTCCGGCCGTTGCCGGGTCGGCGATCTCCCGCACCTGCACGGTGATCCTGGCCCCCTCGGAAAAGCCGATCAGCCGCTCCAGCGTGTCGGCCACCACTTCCTGCACCTTCTTGCGGACGCGGGGAACCGGGACCTGGTCGCTCACCGAGAGGCGGACAATCACCTGCGGGCCGTTGCCGCCCTGCCTAGCGCGGCAGGAAATCACTCGCAGCACATCCTCCACGCGGTGCTTCACCTCGCGGCGGACGGTGCGCTCGATGGCCTCGGGCTTGAGGCAGATATCCTCGCCGTCTGTCCCCTTGCCCACGATGCCGCGCTCAAGCCGGTGCTCCATCAGCGCCACCGCAGCATAGAGTAGCGGCAGCAGCAGTCCCAGAGCGCCGAGCGCCAGCAACGGCCCCTCGCCCATCTCCGTGAGGGATACCCACTCCACCACACCCGCCAGCCCGTCGCTCATCAGGGCCGTGCGGAAAAGCGTGTCCACGCCGAAGACAAGCACGAGCACAAAGCCGATGGCGAGCAGGACCCAGCGGCAGACGGTGACGAGTGTGATCTGTCCGGTTCTGTTCACTTTGCTGATGCGCAGTGTCCCTGTTGGGTTGATTGGTCAGGCATTCCTCTACCTGGCGGGCGAGCAGAGCGGGCCTTCTCAGGGCTCGGGAGAGGTCTCGTCGGGTGCCGGCCCTGCGGCCTCGCGCTCGCGCTTCTCCACGTAGATGTCCACGATCTTCACGTCCACGGAGTCGAGCTCGAGACCCGCCATGCGCTCGACGGTTTCCTTGACGTGGCGCTGGAGCTTCAGGGCGGTGTCGCGCATCGGGGTGCGATAGGCCATCTTGACGTCGCAGACGATGCTGTAGCGCCCCTCGTCGTTCTGCGTCACCTGGATGCCGCGGACGGGTTCCTTGCCGGGCAGGATGTCGGCCAGCGTGAACTTGGAGCCGAGGCTGACGCCTTCGATCTCCACCACGGCCATGCCGGCGATGCGTGCGATCACGTCGGGGTTAATCAAGATGCTGCCCAGCGCCCCGGCACCCGTGGGGTAGAGGCTGAGTTGCTCATTGGTCTCTTCCTTGCGCGTCAGCTCCGTCATTTGCTTTCCGTTCCGTGCTCTCAATTGATCCCCGCTGGTTGCTTAGGCTCCGGTACCTGACCAACGCGAGCAGTATTTCTCCACACCTCCAGGAAATCCGTCCCGAAATTGCCGTGCCGGAACAAGGCGTTTTCCATCACCTCCAGATGGAACGGGATGGTTGTCTTGACGCCTTCGACCACGAACTCGTGCAGCGCCCGCTGCATGCGTGCGATGGCCCTCTGGCGCGTCTTGTCCCGCACGATCAGCTTCGCGATCATCGAGTCATAGAAGGGCGGGATCACGTAATCGGAGTAGCAGTGCGAATCCACGCGGACCCCCGGTCCGCCGGAGGGGATGTAGGCCGTGATCTTCCCCGGGCAGGGCATGAAATTGTTCGCCGGGTCCTCCGCGTTGATGCGGCATTCGATGGAGTGTCCCTGCCAGCGCACGTCCTCCTGCCGGAGGCTCAACTCTTCGCCCGCCGCGGCCAGGATCTGCTCCCGCACCACGTCCACCCCTGTCACCTCCTCGGTGATCGGGTGTTCGACCTGCACGCGCGTGTTCATCTCCATGAAGTAGAACTGCTGGTTTTCGTCCAGCAGGAACTCAACGGTGCCGGCGCCGCAGTAGTTCACCGCTTTCGCCGCCCGCACGGCTGCCTCTCCCATCTGCTCGCGAAGCTCCTGTGTCAGCACCGGACAGGGCGCCTCCTCCAGCAGCTTCTGATGCCGGCGCTGGATCGAGCAGTCTCTCTCGCCGAGGTGGATCGTGTTGCCGTGTGAATCACCGAGCACCTGAATTTCCACGTGTTTGGGCCGGACGATGCACTTCTCCAAGTAGACTTCCGGGTTGCTGAAGGAGCTCTCCGCCTCGTGGGAGGCCGTCTGGAGGCTGCCTGCCAGTTGGCTTTCCTCGCGGACAAGGCGCATTCCGCGCCCTCCGCCGCCGGCGGAGGCCTTGATCATGACGGGGAAGCCGATCTGCCGCGCCAGCCGCAGGGCTTCGCGCGCATCGGCCACCGCGCCGTCGCTTCCCGGCACCACGGGGCAGCCTGCTGCCCGCGCCGTTGCCTTGGCGATGCTCTTGTCGCCCATGCGGTTGATCGTTTCCGCGTTCGGGCCGATGAAGGTGATGTTGCAGTCCGCGCAGATCTCGGAGAAGCGGGCGTTCTCCGCCAGAAATCCGTAGCCCGGATGGATGGCGTCGGCGCCGGTGACCTCCGCGGCGGCGATGATGCGCGCCACGTTCAGATAGCTCTGCGTGGCTGGCGGGGGGCCGATGCAGAGTGCCTCGTCCGCCGCGTGCACATGCAGGGAGTATTTGTCCGCCTCGCTGTAGACCGCCACGGTGGCGATGCCCAACTCCCGGCACGCCCTGATGACCCTGAGGGCGATCTCTCCGCGGTTGGCGACCAGGATTTTTTCGAACACGCCGGGTTTTCCCCCTCAGGCAGGGTCAATCAGGAAGAGCACCTGACCGTACTCCACCGGCTGGCCGTTCTCCACCACGATCTTCTTCACCACCCCGCGGCACTCCGCCTTGATCTCGTTCATCAGCTTCATGGCTTCGATGATGCACAGGACCGAGTCGTCGTCCACCTTGTCGCCGATCTCGACGTAGGATTTCGAGCCCGGTGCCGCCGAGCGGTAAAACGTGCCGACCATCGGCGAGACCACCTTGTGCAGCCGCGGGTCGTCTTCCGCGCCGGCCCCTCCTGTCTTCGGCGTGGAGGAGGTCCCTGTCACGGAGGTGGCGGGCGCCGGGGCGGGAGCGGGTTCCGGAAGCATCTCCCCGGAGAGTTCCACCGGTTGGTGGTTCCCGGAGGCGGCGGCCCCCTTGCGGTGATGGGACACGATCCTCACGCGCATGCCGCCCTGCTCCAGCTCGAATTCCTCGATCTGCTTCTCGTGGATGACGTCAATCAGCCGCTCGATATCTTCGCGGTTGAGATTGCTTGCCAGCGGCTCGGGTTTCTTTGCGGGCATGAAGTGCGGCCTCTGTCGTGTTTCCGTCTCTTGTGGCCCGGCATCAATGATGGTGCCGGGCAAGCGGTTTCGCGCGAGTCCCATACGGCCCCGGAGCATGACTCCGTGGAGCCTCAAAGACTCTGAAATCACTCGTTTTCGGGGCAAGGTTTTTCCCCGGCGCTGCGCCGGACAGGCCTACTGCAGCATCGCCCTAACATCCCTCACGTCCGGAACGGCGCCGGAAACCTTCACCTCGCCGTCCACCGCCAGCGCCGGTGTCATCATGACGCCGAACTCCATGATCTTCTCGATCTCAGTGACCTTCTCCAGCTCGTACTCAATGCCTGCTTCCTTCGCGGCCTGCTCCGTGATTTCGGCCAGCTTCCTGCACTTGGCACAACCGGTTCCAAGGATCTGCAGTTTCTTCATCCTGTCTTCTCCCTGCTGATTGAGATGTCAGGACGCTCAGTCAAAGAGAGCCCCGTAGATGAATCCGCTGATTGTCGCCAGCACGACAACCAGTGCCACGAACACCAGTGTTTTCTTCGTCCCCATCACGCTGCGAATGACAATCATGTTGGGCAGCGACAACGCCGGGCCCGCCAGCAGCAGGGCCAGCGCCGGACCCTTGCCCATCCCGGCGCCGAGAAGTCCCTGAAGGATGGGCACCTCGGTCAAGGTGGCGAAGTACATGAGCGCTCCCGCCACCGCCGCGAAGGCATTGGCTGCGAGCGAATTGCCGCCAACGGCACTCTCGACCCAGGCGGACGGAATGAGGCCCTCCTCACCCGGGCGGCCCAGCAGCAGCCCCGCGACAAGGACGCCCACCAGCAAGAGAGGCAGGATGCGCTTCGAAAAGTCCCATGTCTGGGCGAGCCAGACGGAGAGTTCCCCATCCCCATTGGCCGCCATCAGCGTCAGCGCCACGACGCCCACGACGAAGGGGATCAGCGGCTGGGCGGGGAAGATCACAGCCAGCACCAGTACCGCCGCAGCCGAGCCGGCCACCTCCGCCAGCCTCACGCCATGGAAAAGGTGAAGCCCCACCGCCAGAGCCAGTGCGAAGCCCCCCACGAGGTACCAGCGCACCGCCCAGACTGTGTGCCACGGGCCTGTTTCGTCCGCCGGGCTGGCCCAATTCGCAAAGACCAGAATCCCCACCATCGCGGCCAGCATCAGGGCCGTCTGCCGGAGCGGCCGGGCCGCGGATGCAGCCGGCACCACGGCAGCCGCCTCCGCCCGCTCCGCCTCCTCCCGGGCGAAAATCAGCGCCATCGTCACTCCGATCACCACGCTGAACACGATCGCGAAGACGGCCCGTGCGACACCAAGCTCAAGGCCCAGCACCCGCGCCGTCAGGATCACGGCCAGGATGTTGATGGCCGGTCCCGAGTAAAGAAAAGCCGCCGCCGGACCCAGCCCCGCCCCGCGCTTCCAGATCCCCGCGAAAAGGGGCAGCACCGTGCAGGAGCACACCGCCAGCAGAGTCCCGCTCGTGGACGACACACCGTAGGCGACGACCTTGTTCGCCTTCGCGCCAAGGTAGTTCATCACTACTGTCTGGCTGACAAACGCCGCAATCGCTCCCGCGATAAAGAACGCCGGAATCAGGCACAGAATCACGTGCTCCCGAGCGTACCACTTCGTCAGCGCAAGCGACTCATGCACGGCCCCCGGCGCGCGCACGGTCTCCACCGGGAAGAAGTACGCCACGAGAAAGACCGCGATGAGCCCCAGCAGGACCACGCCCTCCCGGCCCAGCAAAGGGGCGAGCCGCTCCCTCAAAGGGAGGGCCCCGGCCGAGTCGCCGCCGGCGGTCAGGCTCCATGTGCTCATTTCAGCGCCTCCAGAGTGCGGTTCGCACGCAGGCGCACCACCGCATCCACGCAGTTCACGAAATCGAGCACGCAGGGCGCCGTCAGGCGATAAAAGACCTGTGTGCCGCGTCTGTCCGTCTCCACGAGACCCACATTGCGGAGAATCGAAAGGTGCTTGGACACTGTGGAAAGATCGCTGCCGACCATCTCGTGCAGCTCACAAACACAGCGCTCACATTTGGCCAGCTCCTCCAGCATGAAGAGCCGGGCCGGATGGGCCATGGCCTTGAGGATGGTGGCACGAGCTTCCGTTTTCGGTGTGATGGTGGACATGTTGGCGGGCCTCCCTGCGCGGTGCTGTTGGCAATTTGGCCATTTGGCCAAGTATGTCAAGGCGCAAATTCCTCACACCGCCCCAAGCCGCCGCTCGCCCGGCTGGAAGGTCACGAGGAATGGGATTGTGGCAGGAGAATCAGTGGCGGGCAGCGTAGACGATGTCGCCGTTCCCTCCCCTTTCGGGGTTGTAGCGGCCCAGCACCAGATAGGTCCGCAGGATTGCCAGCTCCACGTCGGTGAACTCCTCCGGCGTGGTTCCCGGCTCCGCGGAGCGTGCGTCTCCGAAGACCGTGGCAGAACCCCGCTGCATCTCGAAGACCCTGCCGGCTGAGCCTCCGGCGCTGTTCCTGTCGCCGGGCGGGGTGTGGCTGGCACGGCGCATCAGTTCCGGTGGCAGATCGAAGCGTCCATTCGGTCCGGGGCTGATGAGCAGATAGGCAATGTCCGGATGATCCACCGGCAGGTAGAGGTAGGAAGCCTTGTCTTTCTGGAACGGGTCGTTCGGGATGGTACCAAGGTACGCGGTCGGCCGGACGAGCGCTTCGAGTCCCAGCGAAGAGGGCGGGAGCTTGCCGTAGTCGAGAACGTAATTCTCAAGGGCTCTTGCCAGCATGTGGTGGTCATGTTGGACGCGCCCCACCGTTGTCCGGGTGAGCAGTCCCCGTGCGGAGAGCGACGCCAAACCCGCCAGCACGGCTGCGATGAGCACCACAACAGCCAACTCGAACAGGGTGATGCCCCGTTCGCGCTGCTGCCGGTACACTGTTTCACGGCCGATGAGTTGCTTGGGAGCTCTTGTCCTTGCCATCCTGATTCCGCGTGGGGGATTCGGCGCTTCTCTCTGCCTTCGCAGCCCTGTGCTGGCTGCTTTCCTTGTTTCGAAGGACCTTCGTTTCGCGAAAACCGAGCCGTTCTTGACCCTGGGCTGCTTCGGTGTCCGGCCGGGCAGCGTGCCGCTCCTCCTGTTGCTGAATTGACGCTCCAAGCCCGGTTTTTGTCCGATCCTCATTGCGCGTGGGGGGCTTGTTGATGGAAGTGACTGCGGGCGCCATGGTGTCCTGTCAATTGCGAAGCAGTCTTGTTTGCCAGCCGGGGTTTCACGCTACATGAAAAAAACTGCCGATAGTGGTATTCCCTGCCCCATCTTCCTGTTGCGCATCGGCGAATTGACGCTGCGGTTCCTAGAGCTGAATGGCCAGTACGGCCGCTTCGTTGCCGGAGTGCTTTGCCGGACTGTCACGCCGCCTTGGCGGTTCCGGGCCGTCGTGGATCAGTGCATCGTCATCGGCATTCGATCCATTCCGATCGCGGTGCTGACGAGTATCTTCGTCGGTATGGTCATGGTGCTCCAGACCGGGGTGCAGTTGGCGAAATTCGGCGCGAAGGGCTATGTCCCCGGCATCTCCTTCATCGCCAACGCCCGGGAAATGGTCCCCGCCTTCGTCGCCATCGTGGTCGGGGCGCGGGTTGCCGCCTCCATTACCGCTGAGATTGGCACAATGAAGGTCACCGAGCAGCTGGACGCCATGGACACGCTCAACGTGGACCCGGTCCGCTACCTGGCTGCTCCCCGCCTCATTGCCATGACGGTCATGCTCCCTCTCATCAGTGCCATATGCCTGGTGACGGGGTTCCTTGGTGGCATGATCGTGGGTGCCACCTCGCTCAACATTGATCCGATTTCTTACTACCACATCACCCTGCGCTTCGCCTACTTGGAGGACGTTTACGGGGGCCTGTTCAAGACGATCGTTTTCGGGATGATCATCGCGCTGACGGGTTGCTTCTATGGTTTCTACACCGCCGGCGGAGCAGCCGGTGTGGGCCGTGCGACCACCAACAGCGTGGTCAGCACCCTCATCCTGATCCTGATATTCGACTACATCCTGACCACTTGGATCCTGATCATCACTGGGGTCGGCTGACCGCGCGGGGCGCCCCGCCAGCCTCAGTTCACCCAGGCACTGCCCTTCGGGGCTTCCTCCTCAGGGGATCGCCGATCGAGCAGGATGCGCCGGCGGACCGCCGGAGCCACCTCCCCGGTCATCGCGTCCACAGCGGGCGGCCGCAGCGTCAGGTGGCAGATCTCCGGCCGGCAGAGCATCCGCGCCCCGCCCTCCGAGATGCCAATCCCCCGGGAAACCACCAGCGTGCTCTCCGGCCCCACGCGGTACACGCCGCCCGGAAAGCGCAGGCCGTGGCGGCTCGGCACCACGAACGGACCGAGCAGTGGCAGGCAGTACTGCCCGCCGTGATTGTGTCCGGACAGGATCAGGGAGGCTCCGTGCCGCGCGGCCTCGGGCGCGTTGTCCGGGGTGTGGCTGAGCAGCACCACCGCGTCCCCCGTTTCCCGGCGGATGAGCCGGCGCCAGTCCGCCGAGCGCTGGTTGTTCCATGGCGCGTCCGTGCCGGTGAACACGAGCCGCCTTCCGGCGCGCTTGAGCACGCGGCGCTCCCCACCTCCAAGCCACACAATGTGAGTCTTGGCCAGTTCCCGCCGGATGCGGTCCGGGTCGGTCCAGTAGTCGTGGTTGCCCAGGACTGCCAGCGTCGCCAGCCGGCCCGCGAACTTGGAGTGGTACTCCACCCCCCGCCGGATGTCGCGCCGCCGGTCCACGAAATCCCCCGTCATCACCACGATGTCCGGCTGGAGCCGCGCCACGCACTGGGCCACGCCCTCAAGGTAGTTCTCCATCTCGAGGTGCTGCCCGTAGTGGACATCCGAGACCTGGGCAATCGTCAGGCCGTCGAAGGCGGGAGCGAGGCCACCAACAGCGAGCTCAACGCGCGTCACGACAAGATCTCCCGTTGTTTCCCAAGCCCGGAATGGCAGGGGCAACCGGGGTGCAACGGGGGGGACCCCCGCCTTCTGGGCTTGTCTGGACAGCAAGCCTTCGGGCTTGTCAGGGACGATGCGCGCTCCCAGCCACATGATCGCCCGCGCCACGAAGAATGCCTGCAGCCCCGCCACCGGAACAAACAGCGCAATCGCCCCGAGCGACCCGGGCCGCCAGCCGATGGCCTGATGCACTGCCGGTACTTCCCAAAGCACCAGCGCCCCAAGAAACGGCAGCACCACGGAGACCAGCAGCCACAGGTGGTGGATGGGTCTCTTCCACCGCCCCTCCTTGATGCAGAGCAGGTGGCGATTATAGACGAAAAAGAACAGGTGGACCAGCGCGGCGAGGAAGAAAAGCAGGGCTTGGAGTTCTCGCATGATGGCCATCCCGCCTTGTCACGAGAAAACCCCACCGGTTCTCTTTTGGAAGCCGGTGGGGCTGGAATTCGTTTTCCTGGCTGCCGTCCTAGCCGGCCGCGTGAGCTTCGATGCTGCTCAGCCCGCCGGGGAAGCGGCGTCCTCTTCGGCTTCCTTCTTCTCGCCGGCAGCTTCTTCTGCGGCTTCCTCCTCCTCGGCTGCAGGCAGCTCTTCGACTTCCTTGGCCTTGGCGGCCACGGAGAAGAGCACCGAGTCCTCCGGGCTCAGCACCCGGACGCCGTCCATCTCCGGCAGGTCGCCCACGTGGATGCTGTGTCCGATCTCCAACTCCTCCACATTCACTTCGATGTGGGGAGGAACCTTGGTTGGGAGGCAGCGGATTGCCAGTTCGCGAAGTCCATGCTCGAGCAAGCCGCCCATCTTGACACCCTTGGGAAGCCCGACGGGGTGGACGGGGGTCTTGGTGTCCAGCTCCCGGTTGAGGTCAACGCGGTAGAAATCCACGTGCAGGAGCTTCTCGAGGGCCGGATCGCGTTGGATGTTCCGAACGAAGACCTTCTCGCTGGTGTCCCCGTAGCTCAGGTCCACGAGGACCTTTTCGCCGTGGATGCGGCCGAGGACGACCTCGGTGTCCCGGATGTCGAGGGTAAGGGAGGCGGGTTCCTTTTCTCCGCCATAGACGATGGCGGGGAACTTCCCCTGCTTGCGGAGCTTCTTGGCTTTTTCCTTGCCGGTGTCGCTTCTGACTTCGGCCTTCAGCGCGAAACTGCCCATTCTGCTGGTGTTTCCTTTCTGCGTATGGGGCGCGTGGTGTTTCTCAGCGCGCCAACTCGTGGAAGAGGTCGCTCACGGAGCGGTGGTCGTGAATCCGTTCGATCGCCTTGGCAAGAAGCGGGGCGACGCTCAGGACCCTGATCTTGCTCGGGAGCGGCCTTTCCGCCTGGGAGATCGTGTCGGTGATGATGACTTCGCGAAGGGGTGCCGCCTCCAGACGCTCGAAAGCCTTGCCCGACAAGACCCCGTGGACCGCAAGGGCGTACACATCCTTCGCGCCCCTCTCGCGAAGGGCCTCGGATGCGTTGCAGATGGTCCCCGCCGTGTCAATCATATCGTCGAAGATCAGCACGTTTTTCCCGGGAATCTCCTCGTCGCCGATGATGGACATGACCTCGCTGACGTTTGGAGCGGTGCGGCGCTTGTCCACGATCGCCAGCGGTGCGTCGAGCAGGTTGGCGTAGTTGCGGGCCAGTTTCACGTTCCCAACGTCCGGCGAAACCACGACGAAGTCCTTCAGCCCGGAGTCCTTCACCCAGTCGGTCAGCACCTGCCCGGCCTGCAGGTGGTCCACCGGGAGGTCGAAGAAGCCCTGGATCTGGCCGCTGTGCAGATCAATGGTGAGGATGCGGTCCGCCCCGCCGGTTGTAATCAGGTTGGCCACCAGCTTCGCGGACAGTGCCACGCGGCCCTGGTCCTTGCGGTCCTGGCGTGCGTATCCATAGTAGGGGATCACGGCTGTGATGCGTGCGGCCGAAGCGCGGTGGGCCGCATCGAGCATCAGGAGCAGTTCCATCAGGTGGTCGTTCGCCGGACTGTTGGTGCTTTGCACGATGAAGACATCGCGTCCGCGGATGTTGTCCAGCACCTTGACAAAGGTTTCACTGTCTGAGAACTGCCGCACCTCGAGGCCCGTGACCTCAATGTTGAGGTGCTTGCACATCTCGTCTCCCAGCTTCCGCGAGGCTGGCCCGGGTATGACCACGGGAGCCTCACACACCAGCGAGTAATGCGTCAGCCGGTTCATCTCGATTTCCCCCTTCTTCGGCGCTCTGACTCAGGGACGGGAGGGCCGTGCCTCAGAATACCGGCCCTGCGGGCTTTCTAGCGCCGGTCAGGTGGTGGGGGGCAATATGGGAGTGGTCCTCGATCTGGATGTTGCTCAGTGTGACGTACGGGCCGATGATACAATCATGCCCGATGACGGTGTTTCCCTCCAGCACCACACCCGGCAGGATGCGCGTCCGGGCTCCGATGCGCACGGAGGGCTCGATGCGTACGGTGGAGGGCTCGTGGATCAGAACGCCGGAGGAGAGGTGGCGATACTTGATCCTGTCGCCCAACCGGCTTTCCGCCATGGCCAGGTCCGCCGGATCGTTGATGCCGAGGAACTCGTCCGAGTCGGGGTGCAGGTAGGCCTGAACGGGCTCACCCGCGGAGAGGAGGTTCGCGATCGTGTCTGTGAGGTAGTACTCGCCCTGGACGTTGTCCGTCCGCAGTTCCGAGACGGCGTCGCGGAGGGCAGTGGCCTCGAAGCAGTAGGTCCCCGTGTTGACCTCCCGGATGGCCTTCTCCTCGTCGGTGGCGTCGCGGAACTCAACGATGGCGGAGAGCTCGCCCCGCTGGTTCCGTTTGATGCGGCCATAGGACTTCGGGTTGTTGAGCACCATCGTGGCAACGAGGGCCTTGGCGCCGGAGGCGCGCCGCTTCTGAACGAGAGTCCGGTAGCACTCCCCGGAGATCAGCGGCGTGTCACCGCACGTCACCACCACGTCGCCGTCGAAGTCGTTCAGTTGGGGGAGGGCGCACTGTACGGCGTGGCCCGTGCCGAGCTGCTCGTGCTGCCAGGCGATCTCGGCGTTTTCCTTCACGAACTGGGTGACAAGGTCACCACCGTGGCCGACCACGACGATCGGCTTGCTGATTCCCGCCTCTTTGAGCGAGGCCAGGACGTAGCTGAGCATCTCGCGCCCGAGCACGGGATTGAGCACCTTGGGCATGTTGCTGCGCATGCGCTTTCCCAGCCCGGCTGCAAGGACGACTGCCTTTATACGGGTTGAGGTCATCGCGAAAGGGGAGTCCGTTCTGGTTTCATGCTGTTCCCTCCCTGGGCGGGACGCGGCAGGCGCGCTGTGGGCGCGCGAGAAGGGGTGCTGGCTGGGGAGGCAGGACTCGAACCTGCGACATCGGGTTCCAAAGACCCGCGTTCTACCAGCTGAACTACTCCCCAGCGGCGCGACACCCCGTGCACTGCACTCGAGTCGCGCGGGGAGGCTACGCCTTGCCCGAAGGCTGTCAACACGGAAGCCGGAGAGTTACCGTGAAATCGCGAATGGTGGCGGAGTCCTCGGTGCCCCGGCTTCCGGGGCATGTCTCCTCAGCCGCCCTCGGTGAACAGCTCCGCGTGGTGGTGGAAGGCGGGGCGAAGCGAGCCGCTGAGCTCCTCATGGAGGGCCAGCATCCGCTTGTAAAGACGCACGTTTTCCGGACGGGGTTCAGCGCGCGTTTGCGGGTCAAGCTTCACCGCGCGGGCGCAGATTTCCTCCATGTCTGCCGGCTGTCCCAGCGCCGCGGACCACGCGGCCTCCGCCTGCAGTGCCGCGCCGAGCGCTGCACCTTCAGCTTCGCTTGTACAGACAACCGGTGTGCCAAACACATCCGCCAGGATTTGCCGCCAGATGCGACTGGCGGACGCGCCCCCGGTCAGCCGGATTTCCTTTGGCTCAATGCCGAGTTGACGGAGGCGCCCCAGTCCGTAGCCCAGGCCCAGCGTGGCGCCTTCCATGGCAGCCCGCGCGAAGTGCGCCGCACTGTGGGTACGTTCGCGGTAGCCAAACCACACGCCCGAACCTTCCGGCACGTTCGGCACCCGTTCGCCCTCGAAGTAGGGGAGCAGCATGAGCCCCTCCGCGCCGGGAGGAACCGTGCCCGCCGCCTCGTCGTGCTCCCTTGTACTGAGGCCGAAGGTGCGCTTCACCAGCTCGGTCGCCACGGTCACGTTCATGGTGCACAATAGCGGCAGCCATCCGCCCGTGCTGTCGCAGAACGCGGCGATCTCGCCGTGACGCGCATCAATGACCGGCTCGGCGGAGTAGGCGTAGATGGTGCCGGAGGTGCCGAGGCTGGCGGTCACGGTTCCCCCCGTCATGTTGCCGGTGCCGATGGCGCCCATCATGTTGTCGCCACCGCCGGCGGAGACCACGCAGTCGGGATTCACGCCCAATTCCGCGGCGATCTCCGGGCGCACGGTGCCACAGGGCTCAAGGGAGGGGCTAAGGGCGGGGAGCTTCTCCACCAGCTTCCCGTCAATGGCGGTGATGGCCTCGCGGCACCATTGGCGTGTGCGCACGTCCATCAGGCCCGTGCCGGAGGCGTCGCCCCATTCCATGCGCCGCTCGCCGGTCAGCCAGAAGTTGAGGTAATCGTGCGGCAGGAGGACGGTGGCCAGGCGGGCGAAGCTCTCCGGCTCGTGCTTCTTCAGCCAAAGGATTTTGGAGGCGGTGAATCCGGCCGGCAGGGCGTTGCCGGTCAGCTCCAGGAATTCCTCCATGCCGCCGCGTGCCTCCATGATTTCCTGCGCCTCGGCGGCGGTGGAGGTATCACACCAGAGCTTGGCCGGACGGATGATGCTGCCCCCTTCGTCCAGCGGCACGAAGCCGTGCTGCTGGCCGGACACACCGATGGCGGCGATCTGCGAGGGGTCGAGGTCCGACACCGCGTGCCTCCAGGCCTCTCGCAGGCCTGCAATCCATGTATCGGGATGCTGCTCCTTGTGGCCGGTGCCGAGCCCTTCGATCAGCCCGTAGTGCGCCTGTCCTCTGCCGCGGATCTCGCCACCGCCATCCACGATGAGGACCTTGGTGGACTGTGTTCCACTGTCAATTCCGGCGAAAAGGGGCATGGTCATGAGTAGTCCCTCCGGACGCGCTGACTGTCGTGGTGGGCCGTAGGCAATCCGGGCCGGTCCTCAGGCCATGCGCTCGGCGTGGGGCGAGGGTCCGATCTCGCCGCGGCTGGCGGCCGCCTGGAACACTTCGCGCCTGCGGAAGTACCGGCGAAGGGAACTCTGCCAGTGCGGCAGCGTTCCCATCCCGAGCGAATCATACCGGTCCGTCCCCAGCACCGAGTAGGCTGGCCGGCGGGCCGCCGAGCGGAAGTGGTCGCTCGTGATGGGCTTTACCTCCACGTCGTCCCGCCCCGCCACGGCGAAGATCTCCCGCGCGAAGTCGTACCAGGAGCACTCGCCCTCATTGCAGACGTGGAAGATGCCGTAGGAGTTGACATCGAGGAGCGCGACGAGCGCCGGCGCCAGGTCGAAGGTGAATGTCGGCCGGCCGATCTGGTCGCTCACCAGCGAGAGTGTCGTGCGCGACTGGCTGATGCGCAGCATCGTCTCGATGAAGTTCCGGGTGTAGTCGCCCCCGAGGCCGTTGAGCCAGCTCGTGCGGACGATCTTGTAGCGCTCGAGCAGCGTGGCGACATACTCCTCGCCCAAGAGCTTGCTGCGTCCGTAAACGTTGATGGGGCTGGGGGGTGTGTCCTCGGTGTAGGGTGTCGTGCCCTTCCCGGAGAAGACATAGTCCGTGGAAAGGTAGATCATCTCGATGTCCTGCTCGCGGCAGAAGAAGGCGAGGTTCTTGGTCCCCTCGGCGTTGATGCTGTAGGCGCGGAGGGGGTCCTTCTCGGCCGTGTCCACGTGGGTAAAGGCGGCGGTGTGGATGAGGTGGGTGGGCCTGTGGCGGTCCAGGACGTCGCGCACCTGCGCCAGGTTCGTCACGTCCATCATGTCAATGGTGGTGGGGATAGCGGATGCACCGCGGTCGCGGGCCAGCAGGCGCATGACCTCGCTTCCAAGCATTCCGTCGGAGCCGGTAACAAGAACTCTCTTCAACGCTGACTGGACCTCCACTGGGGCGAAGTGGGAGGAACACACCTCTGTCGCGAAGCGTTCCACCCGGATGGCACTGGCGCAAGGGGGATGGGAGGCAGAAGCAGCGGCTGGCTGTTTGGAGCACGCCAGGGCGCCTCGCACTCTTGACCCGGGCATCGTGTTTGTGGACTCTTACAAACTCCGTCCATGGTCGGGTGCCCACCGGCACCTTGCGCCGGGCCGGGGGGAAAGGAAACATCCCCACATGAAGATGCCCCGCCGGGCGGCACGTTCCGCCTCTCTCTTCGCTCTCCTTATTATATCGGCCTTACCCATTCTCCTCCTTGCCAGCTGCTCGCCGGCGGCTACGGAGGAACTACCGCCCCGTCCCGTGCGGGCCATGCAGCTGGAGGAACTGGACGCCGTGCAGGCGCGCACCTTTCCTGGCCGGGCTCACGCCATTGAATCGGCCACGATCTCGCCACGTGTCGGCGGGCCGCTCGTGGAGCTGCCCATCGTGCTCGGTGCCGCGGTGGAGCAGGACAGCCTGATCGCCCGGATTGACCCCCGGGACTTCGAGGCGGAGGTCCGTCAGGCGGAGAACTCCCTGGCCGAGGCGGAAGCCACCCTGCGTGCGATGCGGGCGGGCGCCCGGCCCGAGGAAATCCGTGCGCGGGAAGCCCAGATGGCCTCGGCCGAATCCAGCCTCACGGACGCGCGCCGGAACTACGACCGCGTTGCCCGGCTCTTTGAGGACCAGGTGGTGTCCCGCTCGGACTACGACGCGGCACGCACCCGGCTCGAGGTGGCGGAGTCCTCCCTCGAGGAGGCGCGTCAGGCGCTGGAGATCGCCCGCCAGGGTGCCCGGGAGGAGGACATCGAGGCCACCGAGGCCCGCGTGGAGTCCTTGCGTGCCAGGCGCGACGCAGCGCGCGACGCCCTCGAGGACACCGAAATCCGAGCTCCCTTCACCGGCCGGATTGCGGGCAAGTACGTGGAAAACCACCAGCTCGTCCGGCCTCAGCAGCCCATCGCGAAGCTTCAGGACTATTCCCGCCTTGAGGTGCGCTTCGGCGTCCCCGAAGCCGCCATCATCATGGCCGGATACGTCTCGGAGATCCTCTGCCGGTTCGAGACCTACCCCGGCAGGGAGTTCCCCGCCGAAATCAAGGAGATCGGGACCGAGGCCTCCGAAGAAACGCAGACCTACCCGGTCACCGTGATGCTCGACAACCCGCCGGACGCAGAGCTGCTGCCCGGCATGACGGTAACCGTCGAAATCCGTGCGGAGCTCCCGGAGGACAGTGGCCTTGCCGGCTACCCGGTACCTGGTTCCGCGCTGGTGCCCACGACGGACGGTGAGCCCTCCCTCTGGGTCTATGACGAGGAGGAGGGAACCGTGCACCGGCGGGTGGTCAGCACCGGTACCCTCACCACGGATGGTGTGTTGGTGACCGAGGGGGTGTCCGCCGGCGAGTGGATCGTGACGGCCGGGGCGAATTTCCTGAGCGAAGGCCAGCGGGTCCGGCTCCTTGACCAGCCGGGCCGGGGAGCCCGGGAGCAGTGAACCCCGCCGGCGCAGCCATCCGCCGATCCACCTTTGTCCTCTTCTGCTGTGTGGTCCTCATGATCGCGGGGCTGATTGGCTATGCGCGGCTCGGCAAGCTGGAGGACCCCACCTATACGGTCAAGACGGCCCTTGTCGTCACTCCCTACCCCGGTGCCACTGCCTGGGAGGTCGAGGAGGAGGTGAGCGACCGGATCGAGAACGCGGTGCAGAAGATGGGCCAGCTCGACCGGGTGCGCTCGCGTTCCATGGCGGGGCTCTCCGTCGTCTATGCAGAGATGCACGAGCACTTCGAGGCGCACGAATTCCCGCAGATCTGGGACGAGCTGCGGCGCAAGGTCGGCGACATGCAGCACGAGCTGCCTCCCGGCGCCGGGCCATCGCTGGTGCAGGACGATTTCGGCGAGGTGTACGGAGTCCTGCTCGCCATTGTGGGCGATGGGTTCGACTACGCCGAGCTGTACGAATACGTGAAGGAATTGCGGGACGAGCTGCTCAAGGTGCGGGACGTCTCCCGCGTCAAGATATGGGGCGAGCAGCAGGAAGTCGTCTATCTGGAGAGTTCCCGCGCACGCCTCACGCAGGCAGGCATCGCTCCGCAGGTCATTGCTGCCACGGTCACCGACCAGAACCGCGTTCGGGATGCGGGAACGGCCACCGCCCCCGGCCGGCGCATGCCGGTCCGCCCGGGCGGGGAGTTCCACAAGCTCGAGGAGATCTCCGCGCTCATGTTGCGCGGGGCGGACGGGCAGCTTGTCCGCCTGGAGGACATCGCCACGGTCCGCCGCGGGTACCAGGAACCCCCGGAGAAGCTCATGCGCTTTGACGGGCGCCCGGCGCTCGGCCTGGCCATCTCCACAGTGGAAGGTGGCAACGCCGTCCGCATGGGCGAGGCGGTGGCGCGCCGGCTCGAGGAGCTGAAGGCCTCGATGCCCATTGGCATTGAAATCGGCACGGTGGCCTACCAGTCGGAAACGGTCCGCGAGGCGGTGGCGGGATTCCTGCGGAACCTTGGCGCCGCCGTGGCCATTGTGTTGGTCACGCTGCTTCTTTTCCTCGGTTGGCGGAGTGGCGTGGTCATCGGAACGACGCTTCTGCTGACGATCCTCGGCACGCTCGTGTTCATGCGCTTCTGGGGGATTGATCTGCAGCGCGTTTCCCTCGGCGCCATGATCATCGCGCTCGGCATGCTGGTGGACAATGCCATCGTGGTGACGGACGGGATCGTGGTGCGGCGCCAGCGCGGCAAACGGCCGGTCGAGGCCGCGGAGGAGACCGTACGCCAGACCGCCTGGCCGCTCCTCGGTGCCACGCTCGTGGCCATCTTCGCCTTCCTGGCGATCTATCTCTCGCCCAATAATACGGGCGAATACACGCGGAGCCTCTTCGAGGTGCTGGCCGCCTCGCTGCTGATAAGCTGGGTGCTGGCAATGACCGTCACGCCGGTGCTCTGCCACCACCTGCTGTTGATCGAGAAAGGGGGCGATGATCACAACCCCTACGACAGCCGGCTCCACCGTCTCTACGAAAAGTCACTGCTCCGGACGCTGACGAACCACCGGATCGCCCTCTGGTCCATGGGAGTGCTGGCGGTGGCGGGCCTGGTGGGGATCTTCATGCTGCGGCAGGACTTCTTCCCGCCCTCCACGCGTGACCAGTTCCTTCTCGACTATTGGCTTCCCGAGGGGAGCGGCATCCATGCCGTGGCGAAGGACCTCGAGTGGATCGAGGAGCGCCTGCTGGAGGACGCGCGGGTGAAGAGCACCGCCACCTTCATCGGCGGCGGACCGCCACGATTCAACCTGCTCGTGGAACCGGAGTTCCCCTCGGAGAACTACGGCCAGGCCGTTGTCACCGTGCACGACTACCGCGATATAGACGGGATGCTGGAGGAACTGCGCGAGGAACTGGCGGAGGCCTTCCCGCACGCAGAGCCCCGCCTGCGCCCCTTCCCGCTGGGGCCGGCCTCGCGCTTTGAAATCGAGGCGCGCTTCCATGGCCCCGACCCGGAGGTCCTCCGTTCGCTCGGGGAGGAGGCGAAGGAGATCCTCAGGGCCCACCCTTACGCCCATGCGGTGCGGGACAACTGGCGCCAGCCGGTCATGAACATCGTCCCGCGTTTCGACCAGGCCCGCGCAAGGCCCGCCATCGTGGACCGGACGGACCTGGCCGATTCGCTCAAGGGCTCTTTCGATGGGCTCCAGGCCGGTCTGTACAGGGAGGGCGACCTGCTTCTGCCCATCCTCATGCGCCTGCCGGAGGAGGAACGCCGCAGGCTGGACGACATCGGGCAGTTGCGCGTGTGGAGCCGCACCACGGGCCGGAGCTTTCCACTCATCCAGGTCACCTCCGCCGTTGATATAGACTGGGAGGATCCACTTGTCTGGCGGCAGGACCGACAGCGCACCCTCACGGTTGAGGCGGATGCACGGGTTTTGAACGCGCGGGAGCTGCATTCCCGCGTGCGTGGCGACATCGAGGCCATTCCACTCCCCACTGGCTATACGCTGAGCTGGGGAGGCACCCACGAGAACACGGTGGAGGCATTGCGTGGCCTGTTCGGCGGGATTCCCGTCAGCCTGCTGCTCATGGTGCTCATCGTGGTTGGGCTGTTCAACGCGGTGCGGCAGCCTCTCATTGTGTTCGTGATCCTGCCGCTCGCGGGTGTTGGCGTGGCGCTTGGCCTGCTCGTCACGGGCAAGCCGCTCGGCTTCATGGCGATGCTCGGAACGCTGAGCCTCTCCGGCATGATGATCAAGAACAGCGTCGTGCTGCTGGACGAGACGGACCGGCGCATTGCCACAACCCGGCACCGGTTCTCCGCCGTCACGGGTGCGGCGCTCTCCCGCATGCGGCCCGTCCTGATGGCCGTCATGACGACGGTGCTGGGGATGATCCCGCTCGTGTTCGACCCGTTCTTCGACGCGATGGCGGTGGCCATCATGAGCGGGCTCTTCGTGGCCACGCTGCTGACGCTCTATGTCGTGCCGCTGCTATACACCGTGCTCTTCCGGATCGGGCCGGACGAGGTGGAGCAGGAACCGGACGGGGAACCGGACGGGGATCCGTAAAGGGCGCCCTCAGCCCGCGATGAGTGCCACCACCGTCCAGCACACCGCTGCCAGCCCTGCCGCCACGGTGGCCGGCACGATCTGCGTCTTCACGTGGTCCATCAGGTCCGCGCCGGTTGACATGGAGCTGAGCACCGTTGTGTCGGAGATCGGCGAGCACTGGTCGCCGTAGATGCTCCCGTTCAGCACCGCCGCAAAGCACACCATCAGGAACAGCACGGGGTTGGAGAGCTCCTGCTCCTGCGCCACGGCCCAGGCAAGCGGCATCGAAAGCGGAAGAGTCACCGCGTAGGTGCCCCAGCTCGTGCCCGTCGAGAACGCAATCACGATGGTCAGGATCAGCAGAAGCACGGGCAGCAGGAAGTAGGGAAGCCATTCACCGAGCATCTCCACCAGGTAAATCCCGGCGCCGGTCTCCTGGCTGACGGTCCCGATCACAAGTGCCAGCAGCAGGATCATCAGCCCCAGGATGATGCCCTTCATGCCCTCCGCGAAACCGGCCACCGCGTCGTGGATGGTCATGCCCCGCACCACGGCGAGCGTCATGGCCAGGAGCACCCCCGCGCCGAACGCCCAGCGCACCTGCGGCGATCCAGTATGATAGAACGAGCCGAGCGCGATGACGAAGACCGTCAGCAGCGGCAGGAAGAAGTCCATGACGTGGGGCGTATAGCCGGGCGGGACGTTGCTGGTCTGCAGCTCCCTGGAGCTGAGCGGGTTCGAGCCCGGCGCAGTCAGTTGCCCCGTCGTCCGCGAGCGCTTGATCGCATCGCGGAACTTCCTGCCGATGAAGGGCAGCTTGTCCACCGCGAAGAGAAACGTCCCCGCAACGGCGAAGATGCAGTAGAAGCTCAGGGGAAGGCTCTGGAAGAAGAACCTCACCCGGTCCGCCTCGGTGGCAAGGAATGCCACGCCCGGGATGAAGAGGAACGCCTGAATGTAGGCGGGCCAGGCGTTGAGAGCAAGGAATCCCGCCACCGGGGACGCGGTGGAGTCCACGATGTAGGACAGCTCCTCGCTGCTGATGTTGTGCTCGTCGGCAAGCGGCTTGACCGTCGTGCCGGCGAGGATCGCACTGACGGTGCTCCCCTGAAAGAAGATGATGCCGAGGATCCACGCGGTGAGCTTGGCCGTCCGTGGTCCGCGGACGAAATGCCGGCTCATCATCTGCGCAAAAGCCACCGCAGCCCCCGTCTTCGACCAAAGCCCCAGAAGACCCCCGAGCAGCCACATGTAGATGAGCAGGATGCCAACGGTCTCCGGCGTCGTGAGCATGGGGATGAACACTTCCTCGGTGATGTCGTACCGGCCGAGCAGGAAGGCCCCCACCACTATGCCGCCGAAAAGGGCGGACACGGGTTCGCGCGTGATCCAGCAAAGCCCGATCGCCACCAGCGCCGGCAGCAGGGACCAGAACCGCCAGTGGCGCGCGATGCTGAGCGAGTAGAAGACCGTCTCGGTCTCCTCGTTGACTGTGACCTCCGTCACGGCGATCTGCTCGCGAAGCTCCGGGACCCCGCCCTCGCGGTTGATCCGCTCGATCTCCGCCGGGCGGATGGGTGACTCGGCCAGCGGCACGACGTCCTCCACGTAGAGGCGCTCGTCGTTCTGCTTCGTGTAGGGCCGCCCTTCCTCGTCCAGGGCCGTTTCGAGCGCCCTCTGCTCCACGGCCCAGGTCGGTTGGACGTGGCGGCCCGCGTACCACGCCGCCGCAAGGGCCACCAGGAACAGCCAGAGGGCGGGGGTGCGCAGCAGCGCGTAGAAGCCGTCCAACGCCCCCAGCCTGCCGCCCGGCGCTGGAGCTTCGGGATGCCGATCGCCTGGGTCTGCCATTGGTCCTGTCCGCCTGGGGAAGGAGGGTGTCCCGGCGGCTCCGGTGCCTCCCGCTGGTGGCTGGGAGCCTGAAAAGCATTCGGACCGCCCGGTCTGCAGCCTAATCGCAAGCCCCGCGAATGCGGACGGGGCAAGCCGGGAGTTGAAGTCAGGAACCGTTTCGGACCTACTCCTTGCACCGGAGGGCCCGTGCCGGACACCATCCGCCTCCCACACCACCCGCAAGGAAGACAGCCCCCATGGCAGAGCAGTACATCTTCACCATGCTTGGCCTGAACAAGTACTACGGCCAGAAGCAGGTCCTGAAGGACATCAATCTCTGTTTCTACCCCGGCGCCAAGATTGGCATCGTGGGGGAGAACGGGTCCGGCAAGTCCACCGTCCTGCGCATCATGGCGGGACTGGACGACGAGTTCCAGGGCCGCGCCGAGCTCTCCCGCGGCTATACGCGCGGCATCGTCGAACAGGAACCGGTCCTGCCCATGGAAAGCACCGTGCGCGCGGTGCTGGAGACCGCGTTCACCGAAACGATGGCGCTCCTGAACGAATACGATGAAGTCACCGCGAAGATGGGCGAGGACCTCCCGGACGACGAAATGCAGAAGGTCATGGACCGCATGGCCGTGCTCCAGGACAAGCTGGACGCCACCGACGCATGGAACATTGACCAGCGCCTCAGCCAGGCCAGCGAGGCGCTCCTGCTCCCGGACGACGACCGCGTGATCTCAACCCTGAGCGGCGGGGAAAAGCGCCGCGTCGCGCTCTGCAAGGCACTGCTCGAACAGCCGGACCTCCTGCTGCTCGACGAGCCGACAAACCACCTCGACGCGGAAACGGTGGATTGGCTCGAAATGCGTCTGCGGGAGTATCCCGGCACCGTCATCATCGTCACCCACGACCGCTATTTCCTCGACAATATCACGAAATGGATCCTCGAACTCGAGGGCGGCCGGGGCATTCCCTTCGAGGGCAACTATACAAGCTGGCTGGAGCAGAAGCTGGCGAAGCTGGCGGGCGAGGAGAAGAAGGACTCCCCGCGCCGGCGCGCCCTTGAGCGCGAGCTGGCATGGATCCGCATGAGCGGCGAGCAGCGGCACGAAATGCAGCGCCAGCGCCTTTCGGAATACGAGAGGCTCGTGGCGCAGGAAAATGCCGCGGCGGGGCAGGACCGTTCCACCATTCAGATCGCGCCGGGGCCACATCTCGGCAGCCTGGTCGTCGAATGCGAGGAGGTGGCCAAGGGCTACGGCGGGCGGCCTCTGATGGAAAACGTCACCTTCTCAGTGCCGCGCGCGGCCGTGGTCGGCCTCGTTGGCCCGAACGGCGCCGGAAAGACAACCCTCTTCCGCATGATCGTGGGGCAGGAGGAGCCCGACGCCGGGAACGTCCGCGTCGGCGAAACGGTAAAGCTCAGTTACGTGGACCAGGAGCGCTCCACGCTCGAGGGCGACCACACGGTGGTGGACGAGGTGGGGGAAGGCGCCACGGATGTCATGCTGGGCAAGCGCGCGGTCCCCGTGCGCCAGTACCTGGCCCGCTTCGGCTTCAAGGGTGGCGACCAGCAGAAGCCCGTCCAGCAGCTCTCCGGCGGCGAGCGCAACCGCTGCAACCTGGCCAAACTCCTCAAGGAAGGTGGCAACGTCCTGCTCCTTGACGAGCCGACCAACGACCTCGACGTCAACACGCTCCGGCTGCTGGAGGAAGGCATCTCCGAGTTCAGCGGCTGCATCATGGTGATCAGCCACGACCGGTTCTTCCTCAACCGCGTCTGTACGCACCTGCTGGTGTTCGAGGGCGAGGGGGTCGTGCGCTGGTTCACCGGCAACTACGAGGAATACGAGGCCTGGCGCGTGAAGCAGTTCGGCAGCAAGCTTTTCGAGAATCGCCGCGCGAAATACCGCCGCCTGGCGTCGTAAAGGCCATGCATTCGAGGAGGAGAGGATGAGGAGGATCCGCACCACCAGCAGGGAGGCGCTGCCTCACGCATTGAAACGGAAGCAAGGACTCCCGGCCGCACTCTGCGTGTTGGCCATCGCTTCGGCCCCTGCCCTCCCGCCGGAGCTGCCCGAGCCCATTCCCGCCGCGCCACATGCTCACATCGAGGTGGCTGGTTTTTCCGGCACCGCGGCCGGCACACCGATGCTGGAGCGCGTGACGGACGAGTTTCTCACCTATCCCCTCGAGATCACAGGGCAGGAGGACGGGGAGCTGGAACTGCTGGGGGAGCTCGGCGCGGCGGAGGCCGGTGTCTATATTCTGGAGGTTCCACGCTCCGGCGAAGAACCCTTCCGCCGGCTCGCCACCATTCACCGGCCGCCGGAACTCCTCGTCAACGGCCCGGAGGCGGATCACTCCTACCTCCCGCTTGCCACCGGCACCCCGCTCACCAACGCCGAATGGTTGATCCTGCCGGAGGAAATCGGCCGGGGTGGGCAACTAACCGGAATCGAGCTCTTCACGGTCCCGGGTGCGGAACTGCCCGGTGGCGCGGAATTGACGGTCCGGCTCAAGGAATCGCCCCTCACGGCCTTCCCGGACGACAGCCTCGACGCCGACGGGTGGACGACCGTCCACAATGGCTCACTTCCCGGGCCTGCGGACGGCGGGTCCGTGACCATCCCTCTCGACACGGCGTTCCCGGTCTCCGCCAGTCAGTCCCTCCACGTCAGCGTCATCATTGAAGCGGACCAACCGGTCTTTGCCGAAGCGGTCCGCCACGTGGACGGGCGGGGTGAGCGCTTCCGTGCCGGCATCTCGGGAGACCAACCCGTGCCGCCGGAGGACTGGACCGGCAGCACCCCCAGCCTGCGGACGCTGGAGGACACCATGCCCCTCACGCGCCTCCACTTCGCCGGGCTGCCGGTTATGGCGGACTTCGACGCGGAGGAGACCAACGTGGCCGTGGGTGAGGAGGTGGTCTTCCGTAACTTGAGTTCCGCCAACGCTTCGCAGTGGTCCTGGGACCTCACGGGAGACGGGGCTTCGGACGCCACGGCGAGGGAACCACGCTTCGCCTACCCGGAGCCGGGCGAGTACACCGTGGAACTGATCGCCTCGGACGGCTACGCCCAGGCCGCCAGGCTGCGGCAGAGCTTCATCCGCGTCCTCCCCGCCACGGGCCTCTGCACCGAGTGGCTCCGCTTCGATTAGAACGCTTGGATTGACGAGCCCCCTCCGCGGGCGGACGCTTTCAGTCCCGGTGCGACGCGGGATCGCTGTTCCCGTGTCCGGAGGTGCGCCGCCCCGTGTGGCCGGCACGCCAGTGAACACGCTCCAAAGGAGTTCCTGCGCTCATGGCTATGGAAATCAATGAAATGCTCAAGCTTGTCGTGGAGCGTGAAGCCTCCGACTTGCACCTCTCGGTGGGCAAGCAGCCGGTCATGCGCCACTCGGGGACGCTCGACGTCATTGACCCCCAGGTCCTGACCCCCGACGACACCGAGCGGCTGATGCGCGAAATCACCCCGCCCCGCTACCAGCAAATGCTCCAGGAGCACGGCTCCTGCGACTTCGCCTACTCCTACTCCGATCAGGCACGCTTCCGTACCGCCATCATGCGTGCGCGCGGCAATATCAGCATCGTCATGCGCCTGATTCCCTCGAAGCTCCTCCCCTTCGAGGTCCTCGGCCTCCCGAAGGACTCCATCAGCGCGTTGCTCCACTCACACCGCGGTCTCTGTATCGTGACGGGACCGACCGGGTCCGGCAAGACCACGACGCTGGCCACCATGATTGACTATATCAATACAAACCGCTATGTGCATATCATCACGGTGGAGGATCCGCTCGAATACATCCACCCGCACAAGAAGGCCATCGTCACTCACCGCGAGCTGCACGTGGACACGCCATCGTTCGCTTACGCTCTCCGCGGTGCCCTGCGTCAGGATCCTGACGTCATCCTGGTCGGGGAAATGCGCGACCTTGAAACGATGGAAGCCGGTCTCGTTGCGGCGGAAACGGGCCACCTTGTTTTCGGTACGCTGCACACCATTGACGCCTGCACCACCGTGGACCGCCTCATTGACGCGTTCCCCGCCAACCAGCAGGAACAGATTCGCTCCGTGCTCTCCGTCGCCCTCAAGACCATCGTCGCGCAGACGCTCGTCCCCCACGCCTCCGGCAAGGGCCGGCGCGCCGCATACGAAATTCTGCACAACGTCCCCGCCGTGTCGTCGCTCATCCGCGAACACAAGACCAACCGCATTTTCTCCCAGATTCAGATCTCCCACAAACTCGGCATGATCACCCTGGACGACTTCCTCTTCAAGCTCTACAAGAGCGGGGACATCACGGGTGAATCCGCGCTCGAACGTGCCCACTATCCGGACGAAATGCGCGTCAAGATGAT
>SLOM01000298.1 GCA_007132505.1 Candidatus Sumerlaeota bacterium | reverse complement strand
TTGACGGTGCAACCGACCTCACCGACATCACCATGTTCGAAATCAGCGCCATTGGTGCCGGCGGCACAGGCCGCATGTACTGGGATCACGTCCGTGCCGGCGCGGAAACCACCAGCGTCGACGAGTGGCTGATGTACTAGGCTCCAGCCAGCATCGCTCGCTAAAAAGAGTCCTGTGAAGGCTGACAGGTAACCACACAAGGCGGGGAGGCGCCCCGAGGGACGTCTCCCCGCTTCTCTATGTATACCAGACCACGTGGCAGAGACCAGATGAGAGTACACGCCGTTATCCTGTTTTTGTGCTGCATCCTGATGCCGGCACACACGAGGACAGCCGGGGCTGAAGCCCCACTCCCGCCCTACGATTTTTCGCCGGAGGACGGCGCACTGCTGGACGACATCTCAAAGGGCGCCTTTCTCTATTTCCTCGAGGAAGCCCACCCCGTCACCGGCCTCATGCCGGACAAACTCTCCGCGCGGGAGGTCTGCAGCATCGCCGCCCAGGGCTTTGGGTTCGCCGCGCTGCCCGTGGGCGTGGAGCGGGGCTGGGTCGAGCTTGAAGAGGCGGAGGAGCTGGCACTGCGGGGACTGCGCACGCTGCGCGACTCACCCGCCCAACGCTGGGGCTTCTTCGCGCACTACCTCGACATGGAGACCGGAAGCTACAGCCTGCTGGGCTACGAGCAGGGTGTCTCCTCGATAGACACGGCTCTCATGATTGCAGGGGCGCTGGTGGCCGGGCAGTACTTCGGTGGCGAGGTGAAGGAAATTGCCGACGAACTGTACTCCAACATCAACTGGGCGGCCTTCCGGAACCCGGACCGGAACAATCAGGTTTACATGGTCTGGACGCCCGATGACCTCGACAACTACGGCGGGAGTGGTTCGTTCGGCTCGCCTGTCTGGGGGTGGTACTCGGACGAGACCCTCCTGATCAACCTTCTCGGCATTGGTGCGCCAACGACGGACCACCGGCTCCATCCCTACCATGCCATGCGCAACTGGAACCGCCCGGTGGGAAGGTACAGGGACGGCGAGCCCTTCGTCTATACATGGCCGGGCACCTTGTTCACCTATACCTTCGCCCAGTGCTTCTATGATTTCAGCCGCTACGGGCCGGGCCCGACGGGCGAGAACTGGTTCCTCAACACACGTGCCGCCGTGCGAGCCAACCGCGACTGGTGCCGTGACAACGCGGACACCTACGCCACCTACGGACAGAACCGCTGGGGCATCACCGCCTCCTCCGGGCCAACCGGCTACGAAGTGCCCGGGCACCAGCCGCGCGGGGCTTCGGGCAACAACCCGATGGGGGGGACACTGGCCACCTACGGGGCCGGAATGGCGGTGCTCTGGGAGCCGGAGGATGCTATGACCGCCCTCCGCCACATGCGCACCTTCACCGTGAGGGGCAAACCGCTCTGGTCCTCCCCCGCCGCAGGCGGCTACGGGTTCCGGGATGCTTTCAACGTGGACGCGGACTGGGTGGCAAACAACGTTTACGGCATCGCCCACGGGCCCATGCTGCTCTGCATCGAAAACGCCAGGTCGGGCCTTGTGCACGACCTCTTCCACAGCCATCCGTGGATACAGGAGGGCATGGAGCGCGCCGGATTCGAGCTGCTGGAGGAGCCGGCTCCGGAACTCACCGACATCCTTCTCGTTCATTGACGGACCCGGCTGACAGCCAGGGCGCGGCCGGCCAGCAGGACAATCTCTTCATGAGGTGATTACGTGAAAACCAAAGGATTCCTTTCCGCCATGCTTGCCGGACTCTATATGCTATTGTTTGCCCACCCTGCAGGGGCCGACCATGCGGCCGGGCCGCTCCCGCCCTACAACTTCCATCCTGAGGATGATGCGCTGCTGGAGGAAATCTCCTACGCTTCGTTCCGTTACTTCGTGGATGAGGCGCATCCGGAGACGGGACTCATGCCGGACAAGGTGAGTGAGCCGGGGCTTTGCAGCATCGCGGCACAGGGCTTCGGCTTCGCCGCCCTTCCCATCGGCGTGGAGCGCGGGTGGATCGAGCATGAAGAGGCGGAGGAACTTGCCCTGAGGGGCCTTCGCACCCTGCAGGGCTCACCCGCCCAGCGCTGGGGCTTCTTCGCGCACTACCTCGACATGGAGACTGGCAACTACAGCCTGCTGGGCTACGAGCAGGGTGTCTCCTCGATAGACACGGCGCTCATGATCGCCGGGGCACTCGTGGCCGGGCAGTACTTCGGGGGCGAGGTGAAAGAGATCGCGGATGAACTCTACGCGAACATGGATTGGAAGGCCTTCACGAACCCCGACAACAACGACCAGGTGTACATGGTCTGGACGCCCGATGATCTTGACGATTACGAGGGGCCCGGGTACTTCGGACCGCCCCACTGGGGGCACTATACGGACGAGACGCTCTTGATCGTCCTGCTCGGCATCTCCGCACCGGACCCCGAAAAGCGCCTCGACCCCGAAGTCGCCATGACCAACTGGCGGCGCCCGATCGGCCGCTATGGCGAGCACGAGTTCGTGCACACGGGGCCGGGGACACTCTTCACCTACACCTTCGCGCAGTGCTTCTACGACTTCACCGGCTATGGTCCTGCGCCAACCGGCGAGGAGTGGTTCCTGAACTCGCGCGCCGCCGTGCGAGCCAACCGCGACTGGTGCCGCAACCACGCCGGCCAGTTCGCCACCTACGGCACCCACCGCTGGGGCATTACGGCGGGGTTCGGACCGGACGGATACATCGTGCCAGGCCATCAGCCCAGGCACGGAGATGCGGACAACCCCATTGATGGCACCCTGGCCCCCTACGGCGCCGGCATGGCCGTACTGTGGGAGCCGGAGGATGCCGTGGCCGCCCTGCGCCACATGCGCCATTTCGATGTGGACGGCAAGCCCGTCTGGACTTCGGTTGAGGACGGTGGCTACGGGTTCTGGGACGGCTTCAACGTGGACAGGCAATGGGTCGCGGATGACGTGCTCGGCATCGCCCAGGGGCCCATGCTGCTCTGCATCGAAAACGCCCGGACCGGCCTCGTGAGCCGGCTCTTCCACAGCCACACCGCCATTGCAGAGGGCATCAAGCGGGCCGGGTTCGAGCCGCTGCCGTAGTTCACCCCCCAACTCCCTCCCTCTCATTTCCGCCCATCCGCCGCGAGTGGGTGCCGGGACGTCTCACCCTTCGCGGTTGACTCACCACCTGCAACAACCGGACGTTTCGAACCTTGGCCCGCCTGCAGTTTCCAGCGGCGGGTCAATTGGATAACGCTATGTGCCACAGACAAACTGTTCACTCAATCATCCCGAAGGAGGCAAAACCCTGATGGACCCAGTGCTCCTGGTAGTGATCGCGTTAGTGGTTGGCGCGCTCGCTGGTGCAGCCGGGGGCTATGTGATCCGGGGCGTTCGGAGCAATCGCCTCGAACTTGAAGTGGAGCAGGAGCGGCTCAAGATCGAGGCGCTCCGCAAGGACGCAGAGAAGCAGGCCGCCGAGATGCGCCGTCAGGCGCAGATTGACGCGGAGAAGGAGGCCGAGGATCGGCGTGAGAAGCTCGAAAAGGAACTCACGCGAAGGCGTGCGGAGAGCGATCGCACCGAGGCACGGCTGAAAAAGCGCGAGGAGCAGATTGACCGGCGTGACGAAGCCATCCTCCGCCGCGAGGAAAGCGTCGAAGGAAAGGAAAAGCGCGCCGAGGACCTGCTCAAAAAGGCGGACAGCGAAGTCAAGGCAGCGGAGGAACGGCACCGCGAGGTCATACGCCGCTGCGAGGAGGTCTCCGGCCTCTCCGCCGAGGAAGCACGCAAGCTACTGCTACAGGAGCTGGAGAAGGACGTGCGCCAGGACGCGGCAGCCCTCGTCCGGCGCCTTGAACAGGAAACCCGCGAGGTGGCGGACAAGAAGGCCCGCCAGCTCGTCACCCTTGCCATACAGAAGGTCGCCACCGACCACGTGTCCGAGACCACCGTCTCGGTCGTCAACCTGCCCAGCGACGAGATGAAGGGCCGCATCATCGGCCGGGAGGGACGGAACATCCGCGCCCTCGAGCAGGCCACCGGCGTGAACTTCATCGTGGACGACACGCCCGAGGCGGTCGTCCTCTCCTGCTTCGATCCGATGCGGCGGGAGATCGGCCGGCTGGTGCTGGAGAAGCTCATCGCGGACGGGCGCATCCACCCCTCGCGTATCGAGGAAATCGTCGAAAAGACGGAGAAGCAGGTCCTCGAAGCTGCACGGGAGGCCGGCGAGGCCGCCTGTCTGGAACTGCGCATCTACGACATCCACCCCGAGCTGGTGAAGCTCATGGGGCGCCTGAAGTACCGTACCAGCTACGGGCAGAACATCCTGCAGCACTCGATCGAGTGCGCCCGCATCTCGGAGGTCCTCGCCAGCGAACTCGGCCTCGACGCCCAGTTGGCCAAGCGAGCCACCTTCCTCCACGACGTGGGCAAGGCTGTCTCCTACGAAATGGAGGGGCCACACGCCCTGATCGGGGCGGAGCTGGCCAAGAAACACCGCGAGCGGCCCGAAGTGGTCCATGGCATCGAGGCCCACCACTTCGAGGTGGAACCCCGCACGCTCACCGCCATGCTGGTGATCACCGCGGACTCGATCAGCGCCAGCAGACCCGGCGCCCGGCGCGAGTCCCTCGAGTCCTACATCAAGCGCCTGACCCAACTGGAGGAGATCTGCAAGGGCTTCCCCGGCGTGGAGAAGGCCTTCGCGGTGCAGGCGGGCCGGGAGGTGCGGCTCATCGTTCAGCCCGAAAAACTGGGCGAAAACGAGTGCGCCCTGCTCGCACGCGACGTCACCAAGCGTATCGAGGCCGAGGTACAGTACCCCGGCCAGATCAAGATCACCGTGTTGCGGGAAACCCGCAACGTGGAGTACGCCAAGTAGGTCCCTGCATCACATAGCCCAGCTGACAACCACTCACGACGCCTCTCCCCCGGAGTCCTCTTCGGGGGAGGAGCTTTCTTCGGCGGGGCCCCGCAGCAGAACGACCCCGAGCCCGGCGATAATCAGCCCCATCACGAGCAGCTTGAGCCCCGGTCCCGCAGCCACCATCTGCGAGATGCCAGCGAAGACCAGCGCGGTGCCCAAAGTCAGGCTGCCCATTCCGGCCCACCAGCGTCCCCCGGACAGGCCAACGGCAAGGCCAAGCACTCCCAGGATCATCGAGTAGCCCATGAGGATCGCGAGGAAGGCTCCCCCTCGCTTGACCCAGACGAGCTGCAGTTCCGCAAGGTCCGCGGGCGGCAGGACGTCCTCCGGGCGCATGACTCCGGGCTCCATTTCAAAGAGCGACTCGCCCTCCTCAAGGCCCCTCCAGGGGCGGAGCGTGTCCCCGGTCTGCTCGCCAACGAGTGAATAGATGCCCGCCGGGATTCCCACGATGCGGGTCCGGCGCACGCCGGGCTCCAGCTCTTCCGCCTCTTCTCGGGTGACCCGGTCCTCAGTCAGCGCCACCTCCGGCACACGGCGCCAGAGCCGGTGGGGCACTGTCCACTCGCCGAGCATTGCGTCGGGCGCGATCCAGGACTCCTGGTCCTCCTCCACCGGCACCCAGTTCGACCCGTCGAACTCCTCCACGAGGGCTCGGTAGGTCAGCACGGATGGCAGGGTGTCGGCGATCCCTTCGGGGGGAGGCTCGGCAGGGGTCACCTCGCCGCTGACGATGACAAGCCGGCCCTCGTGCTCCGGGTCGGGAGCGGCCGGGTCCGCCTCCACGACTCCGGCACGGGCGGCACGCTGCTCTTCGAGCTCCACCGCCCGCCACTCGCTCTCCACGAGTAGGAAGAGCGCCAGGGCGATGAGGACGCTGCCCACCGCGAGCGGCATCAGAAGCGTCGAGGATTTTCCGAAACGGGCTTCAAAAGGGTTGTACGGCCTGGTCGGTTCAACCATCGTTCCGTGAACCTCATTGTAAGGGAGTCTGGCACGGTGCACCGGTCGAACACGGCTACCCTGCCGCGCATGCGGCCGCGACTGCAACCATTCAGGCACCGGTGCACCAGGCCGGAGGGCCCTGAAGCCCCCCACGCAGGAGCCTGCCCATGACAGACAACCCCCAGCAATCCACCCACCCCGTTCCCGAGGACCCCTCCGCGCCGGAGAAGGCCGCCGGAAGCATGGTGCTTGCAAGCTGGCCGAACTTCCCGGGCCTGATCCTTGGCGGAGCGCTAGCCGCTCTTCCAGAGATACCGTATGCCGGAGCCGTCTATCTCTGGATTCTTGGCATCTGGGACCTTGACACGGCCACGTGGGCCGGTGTCGGCGTCCCTTGGGTGATCTGCGGTTTCTTCGGGCTGTGGATTCTGCTCTCCAGCGCACACCATCACCGCGTGGCCTTCGATCAGAAGAGCCAGACCATCGCGAAGACCCACCGCCTGATCTGGATCCCCTTCCTGCGGCGTACATGGCACTTCGGCCACGTGCGGTACATTGACCTCACCGTCACCGGATCGGGGAACCTTCCCGACCGGGCCCACCGGTGGGATTTCTCCACGGGGGACTTTGCCCATCCGTGGGAGTACGAGCGCTACATGCTGTTCGACCGGCTGGCGTTCCTCCCCCGAAGCTGGGCGCCCTACAAGCTCTACCTCTTCCTGCAGGACCGCCGCCGCATCCTTGTTGAGACCGGCCACAACCAGAAGAAGATCGCCGACAAGGGGATGTTCCTCGCCCGCATGACCAACACGCGCCTGGGGTAACAGACAGAACGGTTCCACACGGAGGCAGACCGTGTACACGACAGGCATGGAGCCCCACAGCATCCGGGAGCGTGGCGAAGAGGAGTCGTTCTCTGCCGAGCTGCCGGCCGTCATCGAGAACATCCCAAGCCTGTCAGGAGTGATCATTTCCCTCGCGATCATTGCCCTGCCGTTCGTTCCCTTCTGGGACACGATCGCGGGGTGGTTGGCGCCGTTCCCCATTGTGGGATCCATGGTTGGCACGGAGATTCGAGGGGTCATGCCGCTGCAAGTCGTCCTCCTCCTGACTGGAGCCTCCTCGTTCTCCTACTGCAGCCTGCATCCGAGGGTAACCATTTGCCCGGACACCGGACAGATCACCAAGCTCTACCGGTTTCTGTGGATCCCATTATGGCGAAGGCGATGGGCGCTTGACCAGGTACGCTATGTTACGCTCGAGTCCGATGACAGCGACACGCACGACCTCTACATGGTGATGAAGAACAGGCAACGCATCCTCATCGCGAGCGGTCCCGACGGACATGAGATCAGGGATGCGGCGCTGTTCCTCGCCCGCATGACCAACACGCGGCTGGGGTAGGAGGATGGACACCGCAGGAAGCCAGAGGAGATTCATGAAAGAGAGGAAACCACAGCCATGACATCCGCTCCGGCCGCTGAACCGATGGTCGTGCAGGGCCGGCCCATCTATTTTCTGCTGGCTCTGGGCCTGGTGCTGGTGGTGTCTCCCGCTGTGGACGTTCTTGCGCCGGTGCATGAATGGCTTCGCGGGCTGGATTTCTTTGCCGAGCGGCGGGATTGGTCCGCGCTGGGGCTGGACCCGGCTCACTGGACGGTCCTTGCTGTTGGCGGACTTCTTCTTTTGGCCGGTGGTTTCCGGCGGCGCTTCCGTTTTGATCCGTCCACGCGCGAAGTCACACGCGACTACCTTCTGCACTGGCTGCCCTGTTGGCGCTCGACCATACCCTTTGGCGACATTCGGCGTGTGGAACTCGCATACAATATTGTCCGCACCTCAACGAGCTGGAAGCCCGGGCTGTCCGGCCGTCACAGGCAGCGCCGTGAGGTCCACCTGGTCCTCCGGCGGGACTTCCGAATCCTGGTGGATCATGGAGCCGACTCGGACCGGCTTTCCGCCATGGCCGGTGATATAGCGAAAGTCACCGGCGCACGGCTTGTCTAGAAGGAGCATCCCGGCGAGGATATCAAGATGACCCGACGGCACAAGCGCGGCACTCACTCGGCACCTTCCGGCGAGCCATTTTCCATCAACCGCCATCCGCAGTATGTCCTCCTGCTGCTTGCAGTGCTGCTCGCGGCGTCACCCTATATAGGGCACCTTAACTTTTTCCATGAATGGTTGTGGGACACGACAGGAAGATCGCGGGCGGAATGGATCGTCACTGGAGTGGCCGTGGTGCTTTTTCTGCTGGGAGGCTGGCATTTCCGCCTTGTTTTCGACGAAGCCAGCCGGGAAATCCGGAGAGTACGCCAGTTCTTCTGGATGCCGCTCGCCAGCGCTACATGGCCTTTCTCCGACCTGCGCTGCATCCGGCTCTCCTACCACGAAAGAACGTCAGGCCTGGCTCGTGGAACCTACGGCGGCCGCCGCTCACTGCTCCGGGGCCTGCTCGTGGACAAGGAGGGCGCCGGGGGCGAGTCCCACTATGAGCTCCACGCCGTACTCAAGGACCGCAGGACCATCTTCATCAGGTACTCCGGGCGGCGAAAGCCCCTCGCGGACCTCGGCATGCGCCTCGCCCGCATCACCGGAACCTATCTTGGCTAGACAGCCAGCGACGGGAGGAGACACGATGAGCGGCCACGGCAAGGCAGGGCGATCCCCCCGAAGCGGAGCCGCCACCGCGCGCGTTGACCCCGTCGTGGCGTTCACCAAGCCGCCCTTCATGGGTATGATTCTCGCCGCAGCCCTCTATTTTGTCGAAGCCATCCCGTGGGCTGGCGCCGGCTATCTCTGGCTGTTGAACCACGCCGGAATTGCCGAAACGATGATTCTCGGAATGGAGGCGCCCCGCTTCATCTCCCTGGCCCTCGCCGTGGTTCTGCTCCTCATGAGTGGCTTTCACTTTTCCGCGGAGGCAGACCCCACCAGCCGCGAACTCGTCCGCCGGCGCCGGTTCTATTGGGTGCCGCTCTGGGGACGAGTCTGGCCCTTCGGCGATATACGCTACGTCAGTATGAGAAACCCCTACGCATCCTCCTCCAGCGTTCGCAGAAGTCCAATGGACGAGGCGTCCTTTGTGTATTGTAGTTACATTATCCTGACGGATATCCTGCTGTATCTGCTGGCAGTCTTCTGGGACCTGCTGACCCCCTACAAGCTCT
>SLOM01000191.1 GCA_007132505.1 Candidatus Sumerlaeota bacterium | reverse complement strand
TGGGCCAAGCCCACCTCGGCGCTGGTGCTCGGCGTTGTGATGGGGAAAACCACCCCGCGCCGATCCGTCGGAAGCCGGGCCCGGATCATCGCAGATGCGGGCACTTTGCCGGGCAGTTTGGCCCGAAAAGTGGCCCACAGGGCACGCAGGGCACACTTTTTGGGCACACGGGTTGAAGAGGCCTGACAAAAGGAGGGTTACGGGCTCAGTCTGACGGCCTTCTAATCCGTAGGTCCCGTGTTCGAGTCACGGCGGGCGCGCCACTGATCTCAGGAATATTCCATCGGTAGGCAGTTGATGCAGTGGTGCCGGACTGGCGCCTGTACTGGGGGTTCATGGGCTCATGTGGTGGGCAGAATCGGGTGGTTACAGCCAGCCCTCGGCTTTGTACCACTTTATGGTTTGCTGAAGCCCGTCCGGCAGGGGCCAGCGCGGTTGCCAACCCAGTTCCTCGCGCAGGGGCGTTGCGTCGGCGAACCAGTTGGCGGCGTTCATTTCCCGGACCTTGTCGCGGGTGAGGGGCGCGATTGGCCGGCGGGCGAGCTTGCCGAGGCCGTCCAGGAGGAGCGCGGAGGCTGTGGCGGTCCATACGGGGAGGGTGACAGTGCGGACGCGCCTGCCGAGCGCCTCGGCAGCCAGTTGCATGATCTCCCGGTCCGTCCATGTGGCGGTGTCGGTTGCGTAGTACGTCCTTCCGGCGGCTTCCGGCTTTGTTGCGGCAACCAGCAGGGCGCTGACCACGTCCTCCACGTGGGTCATCTGGAGGCGAACGGGCCGGGTGGTCTGGACGATGAGGCCCCAGCTCGCCAGCGTGCGGAAGACCTGATGGAAGTCCTGCTCGCGCGGGCCGTAGATGGCGCCGGGGCGAAGGATGGTGTACTGCGCGCCTTCGGGGACGTGCCGGCGGAGGAGGCGCTCAGCGTCGCGCTTGCTGCGGCCATAGTGGCTGACCGGCCGATCGGGATCCTCGATCCGGCGGGGTGTGTTCGGGTCGGGTGCAGGCCCGCCGGCGGACAGGCTGCTGAGCATGACCAGCCTCCCCTGGAACGCACCGCGGGCCAATCCGCTGATGAGGCGTTCCGTGCCCGTGACGTTGACTTTCCGGAACTCGCGGCGGTGGAGTGCCTTCGTCAGTGCCGCCAGGTGAAACACCACGTCGCAGGAAGAGGCGACACGCGCGAAGACGTTCATGGAGTCGAGTGTTCCCTCCACGATCTCCACCTGCAGCGGCTCCAGCACGCCACGCCGGCTCCCGGGGCGGGCCAGCGCGAGCACCTCGTGTCCTTCGGCAACGAGACGCTCACAGAGATGACCGCCGACAAAGCCGGTGGCGCCGGTGACAAGGCAGCGCATGAGCGGTTGATTGCTCCCAGGGTGGAAAGTGGTGGGGGAGTGGCGCGTCGCCCGCTCCCCCGTCCGGCGGCCACCATCCGCCTTCATTCAAGCAGGGGGGTCAACTCCTGCTCCGTCGCGGCGGGCCGGGCGCACGTGAAATCCCGGCAGACATAGACGTACAGACCGTCTTCCGGGGCTGTCTTCTCCGCCAGCGCGGGTGCCTTGGCCCTTGCTTCGCCGGGGAAGTCGCCGGGCCGGTGTGCGGTCACCGAGTTCGGCGCGAACCGGGCGCGCAACCGCCGGACCATCCGCCGGGCTTCCGGGCTGTCGAGTGTTCCCGCCAGTACGATCTCCTGCGTGTTGTCCCCGAGGGCGAAGTCCAGCGCACAGAGCATCTGCGAATGGGCGGAGGGGAATTTCGTCAGCGTCTTGGAGAACGCGGAGAGTGTCTCGTGCGCCAGATGCTCGAATTCCCGGTTTCCGGTCATCCGTGCGAGGCGGAGGAGCACGAGGCAGGCCACGGAGTTGCCCGAGGGGATCGCGCCGTCCTGGGCCTCCTTGCCGCGGAAAACGAGTTCTTCCCCGTCTGCAGCGGTCTGAAAGAACCCTTTGCCCTCCGGGTCGCCAAAGCTGTCCCGCATCTGTTCGGCGAGGCCGATGGCGGCTTCGAGGTACTTCCAGTCGAGGACGGCTTCGTACAGCTCCGTAAGCCCCCAAGCCAGGAAGGCATAGTCCTCAAGGTGGGCGGGAAGGCCGGCATCACCGTGCCGATAGCGCTTGAGCAGCCGGCCGTCTTCTGCGCGCAGGTGTTTCAGGGCGAAGTCTGCCGCCCTGGCCGCTGCGGTCGCGTACCCTGCATGGTCGAACGCCCGGGCGGCCTTCGCGAGGGCGGCGATCATAAGGCCGTTCCAGCTTGTGAGGATCTTGTCGTCCTTGAAGGGATGAACGCGTTTCTCGCGTGCGTCGAAGAGCTTGCGGCGGATTTTCTCGAGGCGGGCATCCAGCAGGTCCGGGTCATCTGCAAGCTCGCGTGCGGCCTGTTCGATGGTCACCTCTCGGTGCGGGATGTTTGTCCCCGTGTGCTGCCCGGTGGATTCCTCCCGGAAGTTTCCACTTTCCTGGAGCTTGTACAGCTTGATGTACAGGTCGGCATCTTCGGGCGGCAGGATGGAGCGGACTTCCTCGACGGTCCAGACGTAGAACTTGCCCTCCTCGCCCTCGCTGTCCGCGTCCTCGGCACTGTAGAAACCACCCTCCGGGCTGGTCATTTCGCGCAGAACGTATTCGAGTATCTCCTCCGCCATGCGGCCGTGGAGGGTCTTTCCGGTGACCTGCCATGCTTCCACGCAGGCGATGGCAAGAAGCGCCTGATCGTAGAGCATCTTCTCGAAGTGCGGGACGAGCCAGGACTCGTCCGTCGAGTACCGGTGCACACCGAATCCGACATGATCGAAGACGCCTCCGAGGCGCATCGCCGTGAGCGTTCTGTCCACCATTCCGACAGCATCCCGGTTTCCCGTGCGTGCATGGTAGCGGAGGAGGAAGGACAGGTTGTGCGGGACGGGGAACTTCGGCCGCCCGCCGAAGCCTCCGTGCACGGAGTCGAACCGGCCGAGGAACTCCGTGAACGCCTGGTCGAGTGTCTCCGGGCCGGGCATTTCGCCGGAGGCGTCCGCGGAAGCAATCCGGCTCACTTCCCGCGTGATCTCCTCTGCTGATTCGACAAGCTTGGTACGCTCCTCGTGCCACAGATTAGAGATATGTGGTATCAGCTCCATCATGCCGGGGCGGGCGTAGCGGCTTTCGCGGGGAAAGTACGTACCGGCGAAGAAGGGCTTCTTGTCGGCCGTCATGATGATTGTCATGGGCCAGCCGCCACTCCCCGTCAGCGCCTGGGTCACGGTCATATAGACGTGGTCCACGTCCGGGCGCTCCTCGCGGTCCACCTTCACGCAGACGAATGCCTCGTTCATGAGCCGCGCCACCTCGGGATCCTCGAAGCTCTCGTGCTCCATCACGTGGCACCAGTGGCAGGTCGAGTAGCCGACGGAGAGAAACACGGGCTTGTCCTCGCGCCGGGCCTTCTCGAACGCCTCGTCCCCCCAGGGGTACCAGTCCACGGGATTGGCAGCGTGTTGCTGGAGGTAGGGGCTTTTCTCGAAAACGAGGCGGTTCCAGTGGGCTCCGCCGTCGCGCGGCAGCGCTGCCAGTTCCTCCCGGGAGGGCAGCTGGGGGCGCTGGTGGTGGGTGTGGGGGGACAAAAGGCTTCTCCTGCGGACGAGTTGGCCGGCGCCGGATCAATCGCGTCCGGCCGCAGGCGTCAACCCCCCATCAAGCATGGGGCGTTCCGGTCTGGAAAGCGCCTCAGGGTTGCAGGATGGCCAGTGCTGCCTCGCGGTCCCGCGCAAGCTGTTCGCGGAGGGCCGGAAGACCGGAAAAACGCACCTCGTCGCGCAGGCGCCCGATAAAGAAGACCTCCAGGGTGTTTCCCTCCAGCTCCCCGTCGAAGCCGAGCAGGTGGACCTCCCGGCGATGCTCGCGGCCATCAACCGTCGGGCGGACTCCGATATTCATCATGCCGGGGTATTCGGCGCCGGAGGAGAGGCGCACCCGGACCGCATAGACACCGTTCTTCGGGATCAGCATTGGTGCGTCCGGCTGCATGTTCGCGGTTGGAAAGCCGATGGTCCTGCCCAGTCCGTCCCCCGGGACTACTCGCCCCGTTAGCCGGTAATGCCGTCCGAGGAGCTTGGCAGCCAGCGCCACATCGCCCGCTGCGAGCGTCTCACGGATGCGGGTGCTGCTGACGGCCATACCGTTGACGAGGACCGGCTCCTGGCAGATGAAGCGGAAGCCCTCCTCCTTCGCCATGCGCGCCAGCAGCGCCGGGTTCCCCAGCCCGCCGAGCCCGAAGTGGAAATTCGGGCCGCTCACGACCGTCCGCGCGCCGATCCGCCGCACAACCGTCTCCCGGACGAAATCCTCCGCCGGCCAGCGCCTCAGCTCCTCGTCAAACCACAGCCCCACCAGCAGCTCGATTCCTGTTTCGAGGATGAGGCGCTTCTTTTCCTCCCATTCGGTGAGGAGAAGCGGGCAGTTCGCGGGCGAGACGACCGAGCGCGGGTGGTTGCGGAAGGTCATGGCCGCAGCCAGCGCGCCCTGCTCCCGCGCGAGACCGATGGTTCGTGCCAACAGCGCCTGGTGTCCCGGGTGCACCCCATCAAACGTCCCGACAGTCAGTGCCACGGGGCCTCGGGGCGGTGGCAGGTCCTCCAGCGATTCGATCACAAGTGGTTCGGGCATTACTCTCCGGTTCCGGCGGTTTTCATCACGATGGTGGCGCCGGGCGGCAGGGGCAATTCCCGCGCCGCGCTCCCGCCGCGGACGGCCACCTCGATGCGGCCGAAGGAATTGACGTAGACGAGCGGCTGCCCGGGCGCCACGTCGCCGTAGGTGCGCTGAAGCGATCCGAGCGGCCGTCCGCCGAGGTGGAACTCCACCCCAGCGTTCCGGGGGAGAGCGTCGCTCCGCAGGTTGAGCGCCGCATTGCCGAAGCCGTCCACGTAGAGGACGGTCAGCTCCAGTCCTCCTCCCTCACAGGGCACGGGGAGGGGAAGGTCCAGCAGGACGGGTTCGCTGGAGGGCGCGGGGCCGGTGTCGTCCACGGAGAGCAGACCCGCGGCAATCCTTGCGGCGATCGGGGCGAACACGTCGCGCCCGTGAAACGTGGCCGAAGGCATCGGCAGGCCAAGCCGCTCCGGGTCAATGGCGCGGACCGTGCAGTCCGCCTGCCGCAACACTGGGGTCAAGAGCCCATTGTCCGGCCCCACGAAAGCCATCCCTCCGGCCCGGGCCGCCAGGGCCGCGCGAGCGCCGCCGACTCCCGGGTCCACCACGGCGCACACCACGGCTCCGGCGGGGAGCCACGGCAGGCAGTCCTCGAGCATCGCCACACCGCGCGGCACGTCTCCGGGAGGGATGCCATGGGACAAATCCACCATCGTCCCGCCAAAGCCCTCCGCCAGCGCGCGCGCCTTCATCAACCCCACGTAGGGGTCGCCCAGACCAAAATCGCTCAGGAAGAAGAGGTGCCGGCCGCTCATGCTCCACCCACGGGAACCAACTCCGGCCCCTGGCGGCAAGGGTGGAGTGGGCCGAGGCCGGCGTGTGGTGGCCCCGGACTGCGCCCGGGGCCAGCTCTCAGCAGCCGCTCCCCCAGTGCTCAAGCAGGGTCATGAAGTCGTTGAATCCCATGTCGGCTCCCTGGACGGACTGCCCCCAGTTTTCGAGGAGGAAGAGGAAATCCTGGAAGTTCACGCAGCCATCGTTATTGAAGTCTCCGATGGCGCGTCCGATGGGCCCCGGCTGGCCCTGCCAGTCGAGGGTGAAAGTACCCGACTCCGTCCCGAATCCCGCGACGGCGATGCGGTAGGTGGCCCCAGCGACGGCGTTGAACTGGACCCGGCTGCGCACCCCGCAGTCGTCGTCGTTTTCCACGAGCAGGAACAGGTTTCCCACGGTGTTCCCTGTATAGACGGAGAGCACCGTGTCGAAGGAGGCCGCCTGGCAGGTCGAAATGGTGGTCTGCCCCGCGGCGGGTGCAGTCCATGTGTACCAGACGGATCCGCTCTGGTCCTGTCCGGTGTGGGCGGGTTCGCCCATCTCACGCGTCGCATTGGCGGTCGTACCCTGCACGGCGCCGGTGTACCCCTGGAGTCTCTGCCCGGGGAAGTTGTCGTTGGACGGGGCAGGTGGCAGGCTTTCCAGCAGCCCGATCATGCCCGAGAGGTTGACCAGCCGCCGGCTGATCGTGGGCGACTTCCAGTCCGTGATGAACTCGCCCGTCCCGTTGAGGATGTTGAATGCCTCCACGGGTGGAAGGTAGCGCCCGCGCGTGGCCTTGGCGCTGTGCTGGAGGACAGCCACGGCACCCGAGGTGTACGGCGCCGCAGTGGATGTACCGCCGAAATCGTCCCAGTACCCACCCCCCGTCAGCGGAGCCTGCGCATCGTTGCTTGGAGCAAAAATGTGCAGGGCCGGCCCGGAGTTGGAGTAGCCGGTCACCATCTTCCCAGCCGTCGTCTGGTCGAAATGCAAGGCTCCCGGTGGCTCCGTGTTGCCGCATTGCATTCCGATGTTCAGGCACGAGAAGAAGTTGAGGCACCAGGCCTGCGAGCCGATGTTCGCGTCATACACCGCGCCGACCGCCACCGTGCTGGCCACGCAGGCTGGATAGCCGATCGAGAAGCAGAAGCCCTCGTTCCCGGCTGACGCCACGGTCATCATCCCTGCCGAGAAGACGGCATTGAGGGCACTCGTATAGGCCGGCTTCAGCGTGTCGCAGAACCCCTCCATGAAAGAGGGACTGCCAAGGGACATGTTGACCACAAGGATGGGATTCTGCGGGTCTCCATACTGGTTGTTCACGGTCCAGTCCAGGGCGGCGATAACGTAGGAGTCGTCAGCCGGTCCCGGACCATCGGGGAAGACGTTCAGCCCGGCGATCTTTGCTCCAGTCGCCACTCCCCCGATAAAGTCGCCCTGATTGGTGTTGAGTCCCGCCGCCACCCCGGCCACCGCAGTTCCGTGAGTGCTGTTGGGCATGAGGAAATCCGGCTGGTTGTTCACGAAGTCCCATCCGCGTTGCACCTTTCCATTGGGCACGGGACCGCCGCCGAGCGCCGGGTGCATGTAGTCCGTCCCGCCGTCTATCACGGCAATGGTGATGCCGCTGCCGTTCCACTGGCTGCGTGGGGTGGTCGCGTTCATCATCGGGATGCCCTGGGCGGTGTGGCGTTCAGAGAATCCGATCTTTTCTATTATCTCGACCCGCGGATCCTCCATCAGGGCCACGATGGCTCCCAGGTCCACCCGTGCCGCGAATACCGGGAAGTTATCGTACTGGCGCTCGAGTTCGAAGCCGGGGATAGCTTCCAGGTCTTCGATGACCGGGGAGATGCGCTCAGCCACCATGCGGCGCACCTCCTCGCGGGCCACCGGGTCCGGGTCGGCCAGCATCTTCTGGCGGGCGCTCTTTTCGGGCTCGAGGATGGTCACGAGAACCCGCTGGGCAGGCTTTCCCTTGTCGAAGAAAGCGAACACGTCGTTGGGGATGTGTACCTTCTCGAAGCCGGTGTGATCCGCCATGATTTGGGCAAGTCCTACCAGCGGCTCGTCCAGCCACGGGCCGGGGGCAGCTGCCTTTTCGGGGCCGTCGGGGTGATTCTCCAGGAGGCCGTAATACGGGACTGTAGGAGCGGCTTCGGGCCGGTTGGCCATCGCCGGGCCAGCGGCGGCAATCAGACAGAGCACAAGCAATGACGGAACAAGACGCATGACGGTCTCCTGATTCCGAGGCCACTTCCAGTGGCGCCCGGGTGGGTGGGGGTTGGGCCCATTTCTGACCTTCGGGGAGTCAGGAGGTCCTTGGATTCTGTGTCAATACAATAGCACACGAAAATCAGGAGTCCCCCCGGTGTTTTCCAGGGAGGACCTGTATTTCTTGTCTGAATCTATTTATCAGAATTCGTGAGCGAGTTGTTCTGCTGCCTTGGTGACTTCGTGGTCTGCTTTTCCCCCGGCGGGGGGGTGGAGCCGGCCTCCGGCCAGCAGGCGCAGGCTGTTCAGCACGACGAGCACCGTGCCGCCCTCGTGTCCGAAGACGCCGAGCACCAGCGGCAGCGACCCACCGAGCGCGAAGAAGACCAGCACTGCCGCCGCGCCGATGGCGATGGCGAGGTTCTGCCGGACAACGGAGCGCGTCAGCCGGCTCAGCCGCACGGCCTCCGGGAGGTCCGCCAAGCGGTCGCGCACGAGCACAATGTCGGCCTGGGCAAGGGCTGCGGCAGAGCCGCGGATGCCCATGGCCACGCCGACATCGGCAGCCGCGAGAGCGGGAGCGTCGTTCACCCCGTCGCCCACCATCATGATGGGGGCGCGCCGGCTCTCGGCGTCTATACGGTCCCACTTGCCCTTCGGCTCCAGCCCGCCGAGCGCCTCCTCCACGCCGAGTTCGCGCGCCATGCGGTCCACCGCATCCTGCCGGTCACCGCTCAGAATGAGCGAGGACAGGCCGAGGGACTTCAGTTCGGAGATGGTGTGTGCCGCCCTGGAGCGAGGCGTCTCCTTCAGACGGAAGCGAAGGCGTGCCTGGCCATCCATATGCAGGACGGAAAGCGAGGACCCACCCACCTCCTCCGGGAAGGCCGGGAGGGGGCAGGAGAATGGGTGCGGGGCTTGTCCATTCCGGGGGGCGGAGGCTGGCTCTGCCTTCGATTCCTCCGCCGGACGGCCCAGGTGAACGGCCCGGCCCTGCCAGACTCCCTCCACCCCGCGCCCGGGAACCTCGCGCAGGTCGTTGACGGTGGCCGGGTTGGCTCCCCCTTCGCGCAGGTGGGCGGCGATGGCCTTCGCGGCCGGGTGCGAGGAGGCTTCCGCGAGCGCCAGTGCCACTCCGGCCGCCTCCTCGCCTGCCCCCTCGTATAGACATTCCACGTTTCGAACGCGCGGCATGCCGGTGGTGAGTGTCCCTGTCTTGTCGAAGGCCGCCTTCACGGCCCCCGGCAGCGCGGAGAGCCCCTTGCCGCCATTGAACAGGATGCCCTGACGCGCCCCGCGGGCGATGGCGGCCAGGATGGCGCTCGGCACCGACAGGACAATGGCGCACGGCGAGCCCGCCACCAGAAGCACCATCGCGCGGTAGCCGGCCTCCCGCAGCTCCAGGTCCATGACAAGCCACCACACCCCGAAAGCTACGGCGGAGAAGCCAAGGATGGCCCAAGTGAAGTACTTGCCCGCGCGCTCTGAGAGCACCTGCGCGGGTGAGAGGCGCTGGGGGGCGTTCTCCACCAGGCGGATGACCTTTTGGTAGGCGCTGTCCCCGGAGGGCCGCAGGGCGCGCAGAGTGAGCAACCCGGAGCCGTTCACCGCACCGGAGAGGAGCTCCATGCCGGGGGCCGCCTCGACGGGGCGTGCCTCGCCGGTCAGTGCCGCCTGATCCACCCAGCTCGTGCCGTCCTCCACGACGCCGTCCACCGGCACACGGTTGCCCGGCATGACAAGCAGGCGGTCGCCCACGGCGATGCGGTCCACGGGCACTTCCTCGCGTTCCTTCCCGGACAGGCGGATGGCAGTCTGCGGGAACTCGCGTGTCAGCTCGTGGATGGAGTGGTGGGTGCGCTTGCGGGCGTAAGCCTCCATGGCGCGGCTTGCACCAAAGAGCACGAGCAGCAGCGAACCCTCCGCCGGATGCCCGAGCACCCATGCCCCGGCGGCTACAAGGAGCATGAGGAAGTCCACGTCGAGCTTGCCGCGGGCCATTTCCCGCACCGCCTCCGGCAGCGGGTAGCGCATGCCTGCGGCGTAGCTGCCCAAGTACAGCATCGTCCCCAGGAGCGGTGCCCAAGGGTCCGTGACCAACGCCAGGGCCAGCAGCACAAGGCACCACCCCGCAGCCTTCAGGTAGGGGAGCCATTCGGATCGGTCAATTGTCGGTACGGATGTTGTCGCCATGTGGGGAGCCTCCATTTGCATGGGACTCTGACGCGACCGGACGGTGAAGTCGAACTCTTTTATTTTACGGTATCGTGAGCGCGTGGCAGGCTTGGCCGGCATTCTTTGGGGAGGCCAAACCGTTCATTGACAGCTAGACATCGGACGATGGGGGAATGGTGCGGTCGTGGGGGTCGCGGGTCCTGCCGGCGGTCTCGCGGGCGAGTTGTTCCTCGATGGACTCTCCGGTGATGCTCTCCAGGCGGCGGGCAGGGCCGTGCACGTGGTCGGGCCGGAGGTTCATTTCCTCGACAAGCCAGGTCTCCCAGAGCCGGTGTGCGCGGACCAGCCGGCGGGCCTCGTGCAGCCCCCTTTCCGTGAGCAGCATTCCTCCGGGCGTGAAGTGTGCGAATCCCTTCCGGCGGAGGCGCTGCCGGGCGAGCCACAGGGCAAGCCTGCTCTGGCCGGCGCGGCGTGCCTCCTCCCGGGAGAACATGAGGGGGGCGGCGGCCTCCCCGGCCTCACTCCGTCTATACAGAAGGCCAAGGATCTCCTCCGACAGGAGCCGTGCACCCAGCTGCAGCCGGTGCCAGCTCCGCGCCACCACGCCCGCCTTTGGCGAACCCAGGAACACCGCGGTGAAGAGCACCCCCGCCATGAGGGCCATCATGCCCGCCGTGCTCGTATCCTCCTGTCCGAAGAGGGTGGGCACGGTGATGGCCGAAAGGTGCCCGAGCACGGCGCTGGCCGCCGCGAAGGCAGCGCTCAGCAGCAGCATCGGCACTAGCCTGTCACACAGCAGATAGGCACACGCCGGCGGCACGATCAGCATCGCGATGACAAGGATGCTGCCAACAGCCTCGAAGCTGGCCACCATCGTCGCCGCGATGACCACCATGAGCACGTGGTGAAGAAGGCGCGAGGAGTATCCCAGCGCGTCAGACAGTCCCGGATCAAAGGAACTCAGCTTCAGCTCCTTGTGGAACAGGGTCAGGAACACGAGGTTCGCCAGCAACATCCCGCCCGTCAGCAGGGCGGCGCGTGGCACGTCCATGCCGAGCAGCGGCACCGTGTCGAGGAAGGTCAGCTCGATGGCGCCGTACAGCACGCAGTCGGGGTCGAGGTCCACGTGGTCGGCCGCGCGCCGGATCATGACGAGTCCGAGGGCGAAGAGCGCCGTAAAGACAACCCCCATCGCCGCGCCCCCCTCGACCTGGCCGCCATGTTTCACCAGCCGGATCAACACGGTCGTCAGGATGCCGATGACGATGGCCCCGGCCAGCAGCGTCAGCGGTTCCCGGTTGCCAACGATCAGGTAGGCGCCCGCGATGCCCGGCAGCACGGAGTGGCTGATTGCGTCGCCCATCATGCTTTGCCGGCGGAGCAGCAGGTAGGCTCCCGGCAGCGCGCAGCCCACGGCGCTCAGCACGCCCACCACGATGATCCAAGTGTCTATCACGGACCACTCGATCATCGGCCGTTCCCTCCACCGTCCGGCGGCGCGTCAAGACGATGCGGGCTTGGCGGCGGGACGGTCTCCCGCTCGCGGGCGAGCAGTTCCTCCAGCTCGCGGATCATCTCCGGGTCGAGGACGTGCTCGATGCGGTCCGCATCGCTGTCCACGTGGGAGGGCGCCACGTCCGCGTGTGTGATCAGATAGAGCTCCCATAGCCGGTGATTGCGGACGGCGCGGGCGGCTTCGCGCTCGCCAAGCGGGGTGAGCTCCCATTCCGTGTCGTTGATGCGGCGCACAATTCCGGCGCGCCGGGCCGCACGAAGCTCCAGCGCCGCGATGGCCGGAAGCCAGCCATGGCGCTCCACAAGTCCGCGGGCGTGGAAGTGTCGCCTGCCGGTCTGCTCGCGCATCTCCCACACGCGCCGGAGAAGATGCTGCCGCCGTATGCGGCGGCGCAGCCGGGCGCGGCGCCAGAGACGAGGCACCACGCCGCCCTCCGTCCCGAACATCAGGCTGAGAAAGAAGAAGCCCGAGGCGCTCAGGACGATCAGCGCGCCGGAGGGCATCCGCTCGAACAGCGCGCTCACGAGCGAACCCGTCCCGGCACCCAGCATCCCGAAAAGGCCCGAGAGCATCGTCATGGTGCCGAGCCGGTGCGTCCAAAGCCGCGCCGTTACGGGTGGAATAATCAACAGCGCTACGACCAGGATCAGCCCCACCGCCTGCAGGCCTATGACCGTCACCAGCACGATCAGTCCCATCAGCAGCAGGTCCAGCCGCAGCACAGGCCAGCCCTGCACCGCCGCGAACGCCTCGTCGAAGCATAGGAGCCGGAACTCCTTGAACAGGGCCACCGTGATGCCGCAGACGCCCAGTGCTACTGCTCCGATTGCCAGCGTGTCGGAGAGCAGCATGGAGGCCGTCTTGCCGTAGATGAAATCGGTCAGCCCCGCGGCATGGACGCCCTCCACGTTCTGCACCATCCCGAAGAGGGCGATGCCCGCACCGAAGAAGACACTGAGCACGATGGCCAGCGCCGCGTCGTCCTTGATCGGAGAGTAGCGCCTCAGGGCCACGATGGCCCCCATGCCCAGCAGTCCAGTCACTGCCGCCCCCGAGAGCAGAACCGGCAGGCTGCGCCCCGTCATTCCCAGGGCAATGGACACCCAGAAGGCCAGCACCACGCCGGGCAGCGTGGCATGGCTCACCGCATCGGACAGAAGGGCGCGCTTGCGCAGCACGAGGAAGACCCCCACCACCCCGGCCGCCAGGCCCAGCAGCCCGGTGCCCGCCATGACCACGCGTGTGTTGTAGTCGCCGAGCGTAAAGACGCGCCAGGCTTCCTCCCACATGGCAGCTACCGCCTTTGCGCCAGGGCAGTGGCGGCGCTGGAGAGCAGGGTGAGCTGGCCGCCGTACGTCTTGCGGAGGTTCTCTTCAGTGAAGACCTCCTCCGTGGGACCGTGGGTCACCACCCGCATGTTGAGCAGAATCACGTAGTCGAAGTAGGCAGCGACGGTCTGAAGATCGTGGTGTACGCACACGACCGTGCGGCCCGTGTTGCGCAACTCGTGGAGCAGTCCCACGATGGACTTCTCGGTGGCGGAGTCCACTCCGGCGAAGGGCTCATCCATCAAATAGATCCGGGCGTGCTGCGCCAGGGCGCGTGCGAGGAAGACACGCTGCTGCTGGCCGCCGGAGAGCCGGCTGATCTGCCGGTCCGCAAGGTCTGAGATGCTCACGCGTTCCAGCGCCTCACGGGCCCGGCGGACGTGGGCGCGGCCCAACCGGCGGAACCAGCCAACATGCCCGTAGAGGCCCATCTCCACCACGTCGCGCACGGTCACCGGAAAATCCCAGTCCACGCTTTCGCGCTGAGGCACGTAGCCAAGGAGCTTGCGCTGTCCGGCAAGCGGCCTGCCGTATATACTGACGCGGCCGGAGATGGTGGGGACGAGACCCAGGATGGCCTTGAGGAGGGTGCTCTTGCCTGCTCCGTTCGGTCCGATCAGGCCGACAAGACGGCCCTCCGGAACGTCCAGATCCACGTCCCAGAGCACCGGCCGGCGGTCGTACGCAACCGTGACGTCGTGGATCGAGATCGGGGCGGCGGGGGAGTGGTCCGTCCCTGCCGGACCGGCGGGGGCCGGGGCATGCCCGGGTTTGTCTGGCTCCGGATGCTGTGGCCCCGTCCTAGTCACCATGGCTGGCCGCTGTCTGCATCTCCACGGCGCCGGGTGATCCGCCAAGGGCTGCCGCGATCGTGCTCACGTTGTGCTCGATCATGCCAACATAGGTCTCCGCGGAACTCCCGGAAGGTCCCATCGCGTCGGAGTACAATTCCCCGCCCACCACCAACACATGGCCTCGGGACCTTGCGCCCTCGATCAGGGCGCGGACGTTCCGGTCCGGGATTGTGCTCTCGATGAACACCGCGGGGATCTGCCGCTCCACGATGAAGTCCACCAGCCGGTTCAGATCCTGCAGTCCTGCCTCCGACGAGGAGGAAATGCCCTGGATGCCGTGCACCTTGATGTCATAGGCGCGGCCCATGTACCCGAACGCGTCATGGGCGGTGATGAGGTGGCGACGCTCTTCCGGGATCGTCGCCAGGACCTGTTGGGCGTAGTCGGCAAGGCGCTCCATCTCGCTGCGCCAGGCCGCCGCATTCGCATGGTACTCACCGGCGTGCTCCGGATCGTATTCGGAGAGGATGGCTGCCACCACGTCCGCGACCTCCGCCCAGAGCAACGGGTCCATCCACAGATGCGGGTCCTCGCCAGCTTCGGCGCGGGCCGTCTCGTCGAGATGGTCGCGCCAGACGATCTCTGCCACCGGATGGGTGGGTACACGGGCGGACAGCCGGCCGAGCAGGTCACCCATCCGGCCTTCGAGGTGCAGACCGTTGTAGAAGACAATATCCGACCCGGAAAGCTTCGCGACGTCGCTCCGCCGCGGGGTGTAGACGTGGGGGTCGGTTCCCGGGCCGAGAAGGTCACGCACCTCGGCCCGCGCCCCGGCCACGGCACGGACGACATCGCCGATCATGCCCGTTGTTGCAGTGACGGTGTAGCCTTCGCCGGCGTCGCCGCCTGTGATGCGTTCTGCCTGCCCGCATCCCAGTAGGGGCGCGAGCCAAAGTGCAGCGCAGATGAGAGCCACATGGTTCCATTTTGCGATTCTGACCATCACTCATCCTCCGCGCGGAATGTAGCCCGGACTACGATGCTTAGGTCAAGGCAAAAGAACGCCGGCCAAGCATGCCCTTTATCACAACACCACGCTCCAAATGCGCCATTGCAGTTGACCTGATGGTCCAGTTTGCATACCCACCCAGCGGCAGCGGACGGGCCAAGCAATCCTGAGCAACAAAACCACCACTTGCAGCATACCCACTGTTCGGCACCCAGCACGGAAACGTGCCGGCGGCGGGCTGCGCCCTCCAAAATATCCAGCCAAGGAGCATACCTGATGGGAATTGCCTCAACGATGCAGCAGCACGCAGCCGTATCGGCAGGAGAGTCCAACAAGGGCTGGCGGGTGACCTTCGCCGGGACAGGCGTGAACCTCGTCCTCGGCGTGCTCTACGCATGGAGCGTTATCGCTCTCTACCTGCGGGATAACCTTGCGTGGACTGCGACTCAGACCCAGATCCCCTACATGGTCGCCTGCGGCATGTTTGCGTTGTTGATGGTGCCGGGCGGGCGCCTGCAGGACAGGATCGGCCCCCGCTTCGTGATCATGGCTGCGGCGGTGTTCGCCGGGCTGGGCTTCATCGGGTCTGCCACCTTCATGACTGTGGCGGGGCTTTCCATCTGCTTCGGCGTGCTGTTCGGTACCGCCATCGGGCTGGGTTACTCCTCCACGACGCCACCGGCGATGAAGTGGTTCGGGCCGCAGCGGCGTGGCCTCGTGACCGGGCTTGTGGTGAGCGGTTTCGGCGTGGCGGCCGTTTACGCCGCGCCCGTGGCGGACTTCCTGATTGGCCGGATCGGCATCGAGCAGACCTTCTTCGTCTTCGGCATCGCCGCCTTCATCATTATCATGTTGCTGGCTCAGGTGATCACGAACCCACCCGCAGGTTACGTCCCGCCGGATGCCACCAAGGGTGAGCAGAAGGCCGACCAGAAGACACCCGCGCCGAAGCCTGCACCTGCGGCGGTCAGTCTGGACTGGAATGAAATGGTCCGGACCCCCCAGTTCTACCTCCTCTGGGCAATGTTCTGCTTCGGGTCGCTGGCCGGACTGATGATTATCGGCCAGCTTGCCAGCATCGCCATCCAGCAGTCAGGCGTTGCGCTCGGCTTCGTGCTGGTGGCCGTGCTGGCGATCTTCAACGCGGCCGGTCGGATCGCGGGCGGCGTGGCGTTCGACCGCATGGGCCAGACGCCCACGCTGCTCCTGATCTTCGCGGTGCAGGCTCTTAACTTTCTTTTCTTCAACATGTACGTGAACCCGATCACGCTGCTGATCGGGACCATCGTTGCCGGCCTCTGCTACGGCGCGTGCCTGTCGGTCTTCCCGGCCACCACCGCTTCTCTCTTCGGTGTTCGGAACCTCGGCGTGAACTACGGGTTGATCTTCACCGCTTGGGGTGCCGGCGGCGTCTTCGGTGGACTGCTTGGTGGCATGGTGTTCGACAGGACGGGCACCTTCCTCAACGCCTACCTGATTGCTGCGGCCCTGTGCTTCATCGGCGTGGCGCTGACACTGGTGCTGGCGGCAAAGGGCAAGGCCGCTCCCTACGCGGAGCCCAATCAGGCGAGCTGACAAAGCAACCGCCCAACCACGAAGCGGCCGGCAGAGGGAAACCATCCCCTGCTGGCCGCGTCCCCTTTTTCCCCGAAAGATTCGCACTCCGCAGAACATCCTCCTTGCCTTACTTCCGGCAGCTCAAGCAACCGTTGCCAGCACTCCCTGCTCCGGTGTCCGGCCCGCTATGACCGCTCCCCATCGCTTCAAGCTCCAGATATTCGAAGGGCCCCTCGATCTGCTTCTTCATCTCGTGAAGATCAACGAGATGGACATCCACGACATCGAAGTCTCCGAAATCACGCGCCAGTACATGGAGTACCTCGCGATGATGCAGGAGCTGGATCTGGAGATCGCGGGGGACTACCTCGTGATGGCGGCCACGCTGATGAACATCAAGAGCCGCTCGCTGCTTCCGCGATCAGACTTGGATGAGGCCGCCGCTGAGGAGGAGATTGACGAGATCCTGAGCACGCAGGACCTCGTGCGCCGGCTGGTGGAGTTCCGCAAGTTCAAGCAGCTTGCCCAGCAACTGCGCCGCAAGGAGGAGGAGAACAGCCGGCTCTTCTACCGGGCGAACGTCGTTCCGATTGTACCCGGCGCCTCCGAGGACCTGCCAGTGCAGGACATCCGGACGCTTTTCGACGCCTTCGCGCGCGTTCTCATGCGCCAACGCACCAAGCCACAACACACCGTGGCTTCCGAGGCCTTCACCGTCGAGGAGAAGGTCGAGGAAGTGCGCGTGCGGCTTCAGCGCGACAAGCGCATCAACTTTACCCGCGTGTTCGAGGCCTGTGTCTCGCGCAACGAGGCGTTCTGCTACTTCCTGGCTCTGCTGGAGATGGCCCGCCTGCGGGAGATTACTCTCGCCCAGGCCGGTCCGTTCGAGGACATCCTCATCGAACCTTGGGATGACAAAGTGATCTACGTTGGCTGAAGCGTCGCAACGTCCCCACGAAAATCCGGAGGAGCGGACGGAGGATCCCGAAGGCGTTCAGGACGCCTCCGGCGAGGACTCCGGCCCTGAACTCCCACCCCCACAGGGGGCAGCCATGGCGGCTGCTCTGGAGGCGATCCTCTTTTCGTCAACCCAGCCGCTCAACACGAAGCGGCTCTCGGTCCTGCTCAGCGGCGCAGCGGAGGACGACGTCAAGGACGCGCTCGGTTTCCTCAACGAGCGCTACTCCCAGCCGTCCTCTGGACTGATGTTGATGGAGGTGGCCGGAGGCTGGCAGGTCGCGACACGGCCGGAAGTGGCGGACTGGGTCCTGCGGCTGCACCGGCACCGCAAGCGCAACCCCCTGACGCCCGCCCTCATGGAAACACTGGCCATCATCGCCTACAAACAGCCGATCACCCGCGCGGACGTGGAATCCATTCGCGGAGTGGACTGCGGGTCGGCACTCCGGTCACTTCAGGACGCCGGACTTTGCGAGATGGTAGGCCGGAAGGAAGTCATCGGCAGACCTCCTCTCTATGGCACCACGGAGCTCTTCCTCAAGATCTTCGGCCTCGTGAGCCTTGAGGAGCTGCCCTCCGTGGGTGAATTGCGGGAAGCGTTCGGCAAGTCCGGCGCCAGCGGAGCAGATCCGGGGGAAGACTCCGGAAACGGCGAGGCTCACAGCTCCGGCTGAGGTCCTGCCGGTACGATCCCTGCCCCCTTCTGGCCCCATGGGGTAATTCATCGTTTTTCAACCATGGCCCGTCACGATTTCACCGAAGAACAGCTCGCGCGCTACGCCCGGCACATTGTCCTTCCCGGTGTCGGAGGGAAGGGGCAGCGCCGGCTGCTGAACTCGCGGGTTCTAGTCGTGGGGGCCGGGGGGCTCGGGTCGCCGATCCTGCTGTACCTGGCCGCCGCCGGCGTCGGAACGATTGATATCGTGGATTTTGACGTGGTGGACCTGAGCAACCTCCAGCGTCAGGTCATCCATCGGCAGGCAGAGGTGGGGGAGCGCAAGGTGGACTCCGCGCGCCGGGCCATCGCTGCCATCAACCCGGACGTGCGGGTGAACGCCCATGCGGTCCGTCTCGGGGCCGGGAATGCGCGTGAGCTGATCGGTCCTGCGGACGTGGTGCTGGAGGGGAGTGACAATTTCGCCACGCGCTATCTGGTCAACGATGCGTGCTACTTCGAGTGCAAACCGCTGGTGAGCGGGGCCATGTTCCGCTTCGAGGGGCAGGCCACAGTCTTCCTGAACGACCGGGGGGCTGATTCGCCCTGTTATCGCTGCCTCTTTCCGGAGCCGCCCCCGCCCGGGCTCGTTCCCTCCTGTCAGGAATCCGGTATCTTCGGGGCCATCCCTGGTGTGATTGGAAGCCTTCAGGCAGCGGAGGCGGTAAAGCTGCTACTCGGCCTTGGTGAGCCGCTTTCCGGCCGGCTCATCACTTGGGATGTCCTGCCGGGCAGGTTCCGTGAGATTGCCCTGCACCGGGACCCGGAGTGCGCCCTGAACGGCAACAACCCCTCCATCCACGACCTCGTGGAGCTCGCGGAGGAGGGGTGTGCGGATTGACCCGGACGGTCAGATCTTGATCGGAATCCAGAAGACCCGGATGTGATTGGACTCGCGGCTGCGGCCCCAGCCCATGAAGCCCCAGAGCGGGCCATGGGTGGCGGAAATGCGGCGCCCGGCCGTGTCGCGCTCCACCTCGTCCACCCAAAGGATACCGGCGAGGACGTAACGGCGGTTGCTCTTCGCCGGGGAGGCGTCCGGCCCGCGGCGGTGGATCTCGAACCACGTCGGCACGCCCCAAAGCGGCCCGTGTCCGATCCGGCGGACCAATGATCCATCCGGTTCGGTGTCCGTGGTGACGTAGCTGCTCCACAGAACCCGGCCCAGCAGCCCGCCCAGCTTGAACGGCTTGAACTGCCGGGTTTCCGTCTCCCGGTACCCGTCCTGGCCCCTCACCGGTGTTTCGGTCCGTGTGTGCTCCCAGGAATGGCCGATCCACCAGAGGATGTTCGTGTAACTGCTCTCTTTCCAGGTGTCCAGGTCCTTTTCGTACTCATCGAAGTGCCACTTGGGTCCAGCAACGCGGCCGCTTTCCCAGAGCAGGGGAATCCCGCCGGTCTTCATGACCACGTCGTAGTCGGTCCACCCCGTGGTGCGGGAATTGGCCCAGAACGGCGTGTAGTCATACTTCACGGAACCGCGGGGCTCGAGTTCGCCTTCATGATAGTAGTGGTACTCGGTGTTGTAGAAGAGCGGCAGATAGATGAACGGGACCCCGAGGCCGGTCATACTGTAGGCCCGGCCACGTGCCTCGGTTCCGTCGGGCGAGATGTCGAAGTAGTACTTGTTGAAGGTCACGGGAAGTGGCCATGAGAGGTATATCCGGGACTCGCGGGGCTCATCTGCCTCTTGGGCGGCAAGCTCCCAGAAGTTCGGCTGCAGCGTGGCACCCGGTGAGGGTGCGATGATGCGGTCGGGTGTGGTGTCAATGCGTTGGTAATCGAGGCCTGGCAGGCCCGCGGCACAGCCTCCCACCAGCAGTGCCAGACATGCGGCCAGCGGCCAGACGGCGAATCGGAGATACTTACGCATACCGGCTCACCTTCCTTTCCTTGGGTTCTGAGTTGCCGGGGGAAGTGGTATCCCCCCGGTTTCCATCTTGCCCACGTCCTGCCCAATTTCACTCATGAGAGTGCGGAGAATCAACGGTTTCCCGCATTCAACAGAGAGGATACCACATGGCAGACTCCCACGGAGCCCATGCACTCTTTCTGGCAGCCCACCCCGACGACGGGGAGATACTTGCCGGAGGGCTCATGGCGAGCATGGCGGCGGCGGGCAGGCGCGTCGTTCTGGCGGACGCCACGCGAGGCGAGATGGGAACACGCGGAACCCCGGAAATCAGGGAGGAGGAAGCCAGCGAAGCCGCACGCATCCTCGGTGTCGAACGGATCAACCTGGGACTGCCCGACGGAGGCATCTCCTCCCATCTCGACACTGCCGTCCGTGAAGTTGTCAAAGCCATCCGGGAATTCCGGCCCCTCATGGTCTTCACCCATTCCGGCACGGACCACCATCCCGACCACAACGGGCTCTACACCGCGGTGCGCCGCGCCTTCTTCCTGGCCAACGTGCTGAAGTATGAGACCGGGCAGGAGCGATTCCTCCCCTCCCGGCTCTTCTACTTCTTTTCCGGCCGGCATCTGTTGCCCGAGCGGATTGACTTCATCGCGGACATCAGCCCTGTGTGGGACAAGAAGGTCACATCCATCAAGGCCCACCGGTCCCAGGTGCACGGCAGCGGGTTCGACGGACCGGAGACCTACCTGACCAACGACCTGACCTGGCACCGGCTGGAGGTGCGGTTCGGTTATTTCGGCTCGCTGATAGACGTACGGTACGGAGAGCCCTACCTCAGCGAATCCTTCCTCCGGCTCGACGATCCATCCATCCTCCCCGGCGTGATGCGGCCCTGACCCATGGTGAAACTGCTTTGTATACGTGGCCCCCTGACCGGCCTCAGCCTGCCCCTCACCGGCGATGAAGTGACGATCGGCCGGGGGAGCGAATGCTCGCTCGTGCTGCCGGACTCCACCGTCTCGCGCGTCCATGCCCGCATCCGCAGGCACCGGATGGGTTGGTTGCTGGACGACTGCAGGTCCGCCCATGGCACGTTTCTCAACGGGCGGGAGGTCGGCGAATCCTTCCCCCTCTCTCCGGACGACGAGATCCGCATCGGACACACCATCCTCCTGTTCAACACGGCAAGCGGCATGCACCATGCCTCCTTCACGGAGGGCTTTGTCTATACAAGCGCTCCGCCCCCACGGCGGGCCGCCGAGCCCGTAGCCGTGCTGGATGCCGTGCCGGAGGAGGAGCAGACCTCTCCGGTTCGTGACACGAATGCCCTGCTGGCCGGCCTCCTGGACGGCCCGGAGGTCCCCTACGGCGAGGCGGCCGCCCGCATGATCCGGCGCATCGCCGCCTACTTCCGCGCTGAAATGGCGGTCCTCATGCTGGAGGATCACGGCACCGGCGAGCTCCGTGCCGCCGCACTTGCAGGGAGTGCCGGCAGGACGGCACTGCTCTGTCCCGACACTTTGCGCCGTGCCTTCCAGCGCCGGCAGGCCCTCCTGCTGAGCGGCCGGCCCCTGCCCGCGAAGCACCCTGTCCCCGGTGCTCCCGCCCCGCCACCGCACCGGTCCCTCCTGGTTGCACCCCTCGTGGCCGGCCCGTCATGCCTTGGGGTCTTGTCTATACAGAGGGGCGAGCCGGACGCCTACTCCACGAAGGACCTCCATCTGGCGCGGGCGCTCGGCTGTCTGGCTGGTGCCTATCTGGAGGCGCGCCGCGTGGGCGAGTTGGCCAGCCGCGCCGTCACGATGGAGGGCATGCCACTGCTTGTGGGGGACAGCCTTGCGGCCGCGAAACTCCGGGATCGGCTTCTCGCGCTCGCGAAGGAAAAGGCAGTCCTGCTGCAGGGCGAGAGGGGGTCGGACACCGCGGCTGTTGCCCGGGAGCTCCACCGGCTTCAGGCCGCCGGCAATGCCTCCGTGCCGCTCATGACGGTCCGCTATAAGGGTGAGTCCGAACCGCTTTTCGCGGCGGAGCTCTTCGGTCAGGAGCGGGGCGCCTTCGACAATGCGACTCCCTTGCGCCAGGGCCTTCTGGAATTGGCGGCCGGGGGGATTCTCTTCATCGAGGAACTCACCGCCCTTCCAGCCGGGGTGCAGGAGAGGCTGCTGGCCGCGCTCCGGCACGGTGGCTTTTCCCGCGTAGGCGGGACCCACCTGCAACCAACCGGTGCCCGGATCGTGGCCGCCACAGCCCATCCGCCCGCTGATTCAGTGCGCGAGGGGCGGCTGCTCAGGGAACTCCACGAACGCCTGCTGGACTGCACTGCGGAGGTGCCTCCCCTCCGCGCGAGGCGCGAGGACATCCCCGTGCTGGCGCAGCACCATCTCCGCCTTGCCGCCGCACGGCACTCGGTCCCCGTTCCCGAGCTGGACAGGGGAACGGTCGCGGCGCTCTCCGGGCGCGACTGGCCCGGAAACGAGCGCGAGCTGGCGCTCGAAATGGAGCAACTTGTCCTCCGCGGCCAGCCCGAGGACATGCCCACACGCCTTGACATGCCCGCTCCCCCGGGCTGACGGGGCTCTTCGTTCCGGCACGGCAGACGCTTCCGAATCACGAATAGCCGCACCAACACGGTGCTGTCTCACCATTACTCGCAGGAGATGGCTCATGGCACGCATGAACCTCGTCGAACACGAGCAGGCCACAGGCAGGACAAGGGAAGCCCTCGACAAGATGAAGAAGAAGACCGGTCAGATCAAGAACATCGTAAAGCTGATGGCCAACTCACACGTGGGCCTGGAAGCCTACATGAAGCTCAACGAGGTTCTCGCTTCCGGCTCGCTTGACACGCCGACGCGCGAGAGGGTGGCGCTTGCGGTGGGCGAGCAGACAGGCTGTCAGTACTGTGTGTCCGCGCACACGCTGATCGGCAAGCATGCGGGACTCAGCGCCGACGAGATGGTGGAGAACCGGAAGGGCTCCTCCTCGGATCCGAAGATGGCCGCGATTGTGCGCTTCGCACGGGAAGCCGTTGCGACAAACGGACACGTTCAGGACACCGTCCTTGAGGACCTTCGCGCCAACGGCGTCACCGACGCCGAGATCGTGGAGGTCATCGTGGCGGTGATTCTGAATCTCTACACGAACCTGCTCAACCACGTCGGGGACCCGGAGATTGACTTCCCGAAGGTTTCCCTGCTCTCGAAGTAGACCGCCTATCGTGCCGCCAGCGCCGTCACCATCTCGTCTATACGAGTGCGGATGGCGGCGGTGCTGCCGGTGAAGTTGTTCGCCATGATGGAGAACACCACCGTGTTGCCGGAGTTGGTGGTGACGTAGCCGCTCAGCGCGGCGGTACCATTGAGCGTGCCGGTCTTTGCGCGAACTCGCCCGATCATCCCGTCCGTGCCCAGACGGAAGCGCATGGTGCCGGTTCGCCCGCTGACGGGAAGGCTCCGGTAGAACGAGTCCACCTCACGCATGTGGATGAGCAGTTCGGTGAGCGCCTGTGGCGTAATGGCGTTTTCCCGGGAGAGCCCGCTGCCGTCGGCGGAGCGGATGTCCCCGGGCTCCACGCCGATCGAGCGCCAGAACTCCACTTCGAGCTGCTGCGAACCCGAATAGCTGCCCCGACCGTACCGGTCTGCCGAGCAGAGCAGATAGAGTGACTCGGCAATGAAGTTATCGCTGCGCTCGTTGCAGAGAGTAAGCATCTCGCCGAACGTCGCCCCGCGAAGCCGGCCGAGCACCAGGCTGCCCTTCGGGACGTTGCGCTCGAAGCGGATGCCTCCCCGAACTTCCACGCCCTCCTCGGCGAGCAGCCGGCGGAACACCTCGGCGGTCATGGTAACGGGCGTACCGACAGGAACGGAGCGGCTGACGGCGTCTGAGCCGGCGGGGAGCCCTCCCACCAAGGTCACAGTCCTTCCCTCCAGTTCACGCTCGATGGTCAGAGTCGGCGCAGAACCGGCGGCCAGTGTGCGCGAACGGTTCACCACGTCGAAGGGCGGCGGATTCACCGAATGCGAGAAGTCCACCGGATCACCCTGCCGGGACGGGCGCATGGTGATGCCGGCCAGGTTGCGGTTCAGCGAGAGGACCCCGGGGCGGCTGGCGAACGACGCGTCGAGGTTTCCCCAAGTCCACCCGGGCGGGAGCGGCTCACTCTCCACGAACAGGCCGGTGTCTATCACGAGATCGCCCTCCACCCGCCGCAGGCCTGCCTGGTGGGCGGCACGGGCAAGGGTGCGCAGGTGCGCGATGCCGGTGCGTCCGCTCTGGAGCTCTGCCGTCCAGGATGGGTCTCCCGCCGCGTAGAGCACGAGGTCCCCTTCCACGACACCGCCACTGGCGAGCCGCTCCGCGCGCAGCTCGGTCTCGATGCGCTGGTCAGGCCGGAACCGGCGGGCTGCCAGTGCAGTTGTCACGAGCTTGCGATTGCTGGCGGGAACGTGGAGGCGCGTGCCATTGATGTCGGCCAGCACGTTGCCGGACTCCAGCTCCACGGCATAGATCCCCCAGACGGCGCGGCTGGCGGCACCGCGGTTGGCAAGGTCCTGAAGCTGCGAATTGAGCGGCTGGGCGTGCAGCGCACCTCCGGATGCAATCAGCCAGAGGCAAAACAGCAGAAGTGCGGGAACGGGAAAAGCGAATCGCGGGTGCACGGGAACTCCCTCCATTTCGGATCACGCGCAGGGAGGTAGGAGTTCCTGCGGAACACCGGCAAGGAGAAGAATTGATCCCGGCCGGCTGATTTTGCCCTGCCTCCCGCCGCCGGCCCGCGTGAGCCTCCGGCACGGCAGGGTGGATTGCGCTTGAGGGCGTCCGGCGCGCTGGTGTTTGCATCACATATCCGTGGGCTGTTGGGTAACAGCCGCGGGGAGTTCACCCAGCTTGCTCCCCCTCCCCGGGGCACGGGGCGGGAACGCTTTGGAATCGGACCCTCCACCATCCTCCACAGGCCCTGCCGCCGGTGAAGCCCTGACCGAACCGCTCGGAACCGCGGACGTGGACCTTGCGGCCCCGGGCGTTTGGCTTTACCTTGTCTTGGCGGGCGTGGCGCTGCTGCTGAACCTGGCCTTCGCCATGTCACAGACCGCCGTGGCGGCCATCGGCGCACATGCCCGGGTGGGAACCGAGCGCGACGAACCGCCCTTCCCCAAGCGCCTCCAGCGCCTCATCCGCCATCTACCCGCCCTCGAGCAGCAATTCGCCATCGCTTCGATCCTGATGCTGGCCATCATGGGGATGGCCCTTGTCAGCGCCCTTGCCGGATGGTTGCCGGGGGCGGGTCTGGGTGCCGTGTTTGCCGGAGCGGCATTGGCCGTGGTGCTGCAGTTCCTCGTGGTGGAACTGTTCGGCCGGCACCTTGCCCTGACCGCGCCGCTCGGCTTCTCCCTCTGGCTTGTGCCGGCGGCAAGGTGGCTCGCCCTGCCGGTCGTGCCCTTGCGCGCCTTGGGAGGGGCATTCGGCAGCTACTTCACCGAGGGGGCGCCTCCCGGACACCTCACCGACATGCACCTGCGCCTGCTCCCAAACCTGAGCGGCATTGAGCGCGTGCTGGACGAGGATGCGTTCGACATGATTGACTCGGTGCGGGAGTTCGCGGAGGCCACCGCTGAGGAGATCATGACGCCCCGCACCGAGGTGGAGGGCATCCCGGAGGGTCTGCCACCCGCGGAGGTTTACGAGCGCCTCCGCAAGAGCGAATACAGCCGGCTGGTTGTCTATCGCGGGACCATGGACGAGGTAACCGGGACGCTCCTGGCCAAGGAGGTGCTCCTCCAGCGGCCGAAGGATCCCTATTCGCTTTTGCGCCGGCCCGTCATGGTCAACGAGGGCATGACGCTGCCCGAGCTGCTCTCCGAGATCCGCCGGCACCGCACCCACTTGGTCGTCGTCCTGGACGAATACGGCGGCATGTCCGGCATCGTGACGCTCCACGACCTGTTCGAGATGATCGTCGGTCACATTGAGGACGTGGAGGACGAGGAGGAGGACTGGATCGAGAAGGTGGAGGAGGGCGTTTACCGCCTGGATGGGCGTGTGGAGCTCTGGGAGTTGAACGAGGAACTCGGCCTGGCGCTCGACGAGGATGCGGCACGCACTGCCGGCGGGTTCATCTTCAACACCCTCGGGAGGGTGCCCAAGCCGGGCGAGGAGGTGCCCGGTCCCGGCTGCGTCTTCCGGGTGGCGGAAATGGACAAGGCACGCGTCGTGACGGTGGAGCTCCGGCTACGGGCGCCGGGGGAGACATTTCCGGACGGGGAGGAGCCGGGATGATGGCACCCGGTACGACCGCCGTGCTGCTTCTTGCCGCGGCCCTTCTGCTCCGGGTGGGTGCCGCGCGCATGGAGGCCCGCATCCTTCGCGGCACATGGCGCCTCCTTCAGCAACCGGAGGAGAACGGCTCGACACGGCTCCGCGAGTCCGGGCTTGAGCGGGCAGGGACGGCGCTTTCCGTGGTGAAGCTGCTGCGCCTGCTCTCGTTGTTTCTCCTGTTTCCGGGGCTTTGGGCCTTGTTCCACTGGCTGCCGGAGCCTTGGCGCGAGACACCCGCGCGTGAGTTCGCGCTGCTGCTCGCCATGGCTCTGTTGGCGGGCGTGGTGCTGGCCCTCCTCCCGATGCTCTGCATGAGAAGCTTCTACCGGAAGGGCACCGGGGCGGGCCCCGCGCAGGGCAATGGTGTCTCTCCACGCTGGCTGGCGGAGGGGGGCGGGCAGGAGGTCCCGGGCCCCATCCAGGCCGCCGCGATCCTGTGGGAATGGCTGATGGGCTTGGGGGAGGTGCTTCTCCAGCCGTTCCGGCTTGGCCGGAGCGCCGCACACCTTGTGGAGCGTGAGGACGGATTGTTGATGCTCGTCGGCGGAGCCGAGGAAGCCCTCCCGCCCCGCGAGGCAACTGAGGCCTCCGGGCACGAGGAGTCGCGCACTGAACGCGAGATGATCCGCGCCATCCAACGTCTCGACAAGACCCTCGTCCGTGAGGTCATGCGGCCCCTCAACAAGGTGACCGCCGTTGCGCTCAACAACCTCACGCCGGAACGCTTCCTGGCGCTGGCCCGCCGCACGGGCTATACGCGCTTCCCCGTCTATTACGACCAAGTGACCAATCTCATCGGCTACCTGAACGTCCACGATTTCCTCGAACGGCCCGCTCTCCCGAGGGACGTGCGCCAGCTCGTCCACCCCGCCCTTTTCATCCCGGAGGTGGCGCGCGTGGACGCCGCACTTCAGGAGATGCTCCGCACGAAGAACCAGATCGCCATCTGCTTCGACGAGTTCGGCGGCTGCAGCGGACTGCTCTCCCGCGAGGACATCATCGAGGAAATCACCGGCGAAATCATGGACGAGTACGACCGCCCCGAACTGAAAATACAGAAGCTCGGGGACCACTACCTCGTGGACGGGGCGGCCGACCTGGACGATCTGGAGGAGTCCCTTGGTCTGGACCTGCCGCGGGAGAACTGTGACACCCTCGCCGGGTACGTGTATCACCGGTTGAGCCGCATCCCGCGCCGGGGAGAAGGTTTCGAGCAGGAAGGGTGGCGGATCGTCGTGGCTCAGCTCGAGAAGCACCGCATCCGGCGGCTGAGGCTCTACCCGCCAAGGGAGGACAAGGAGGACACGGGCGAAGAGTCCCGGCCCGCATCCGGCTAGATTCGGGCAGACAGGTATTCATTCCGGAGCAGAGAGGCCCGCAACAACCATGAGCATGCCCAAAGTAACCCTCATTTACGGTACCATCCTCGTCACCATTGGCGTCATCGCGTACGTGGTGACCGGCATGGAAAGCTGGACCGCCCTCATACCCGCCGTCTTCGGCGTGCTGTTTCAGGTGGTCGGGTTGGTGGCCATGATTAAGAGCGAGAAAGTACGCATGCACGCCATGCACACGGCGGCGGTGCTGGCCCTGCTGGTGATTCTGGGGACCATCCGCGGTGTTTTCCAAACAGTGTCGCTTTTCGGCGGCGAGGAGGTCGAGCGGCCCGTCGCGGCCATCGTGCAGGCTTTGACCTCGCTTC
>SLOM01000061.1 GCA_007132505.1 Candidatus Sumerlaeota bacterium | reverse complement strand
GTGAGTTCCATGAGAAGGAGGAGCACGCAACGGCGCTACGACGCAACGAAGAGGGAGCGCGGTCACGGCCTCACCGGTCACCCGCCGACGTGTCAGACACCCTCGAAATGGCGGGATGCACCCCACCCCTTGCGGCCCGTCATGCCGCGGCGCAGTGGCTTTTTTTCACCGTTGAATTATTCCCGCGTTGACCTGCATCGCTCCGCCGCACACTTTCCCCTCAGTTAATTCCGGAGAAACGGTCCATGAACCTTCATCGCCTGTTCGCATTGCTGGTAGCCGCCGGAGCATTACTCCTCCCCCACTGGGCCGGCGCGCAGCTCAACCATCCGCAGATCACCTACTCGGAACCCGAGCAGGTCGCCCCGGGCGTGCTCTACTACACCGGGACGAGCACATCGCCTCGCTGGGCCATCAGCGTCATCGAAGTGGACATGGCGAACCGGAACGTGAACCTTGTACCTCTGCGCAACCAGCAGGCGGGAACCATGGAGCGCACCAGCGCCATGGCTGCACGCGCCAACGCCGTGGCCGCCATCAACGCGGGCTATTTCTGGAACAACGTCTCGGTCAGCCACCTGGAGATTGACGGGGAAGTGCTCGCTGTCAATGGCGCCAGCCGGCCGCCGCGCTCCACCTTCGGCGTCTCCGCCAATCACCAGCAGCTGATGCTGCAGGAGCGCGTGGGAGCGGACGGCGTGACGACCGTTTCCGGGAATCCGCAGTGGTCCAAGGTGGTGGACGCCATTGGCGCAGGACCCCGGCTGATCTCCGGCGGGGAAATTGATCCACGCCACGATGAGGAGGGGTTCGACGCGGCCAGCGGTGTCGGCCCCGAGGTCCGACACCCAAGGACCGCCTTGGGCTGGGACGCAGACACCGCCACGGTCTGGCTGGTCACGGTGGACGGGCGGCAGCCGGGCTTCAGCGTCGGCATGACCTTCGACGAACTGGCCGGACTGCTACTCGACCTCGGCGCCATCGAGGGAATGAACTACGACGGGGGCGGGTCCACCACGGCATGGGTGAACGGCGAGGTGGTCAACAGCCCATCCGGCACCTCGGAACGCTCGGTGGTCAGCGCCTGGGGCGTGGTTCCTTCCTTCGTCATTGATGTGACCGACGAGGAGTTTTCCACAACGGGCACCTGGTCCTCCTCCGCCAACCCGGGCTTCTACAACGAGAACTCCCTGTTCGCCCCTGCGGGGGTCGGCGAATCCGTGGCTACCTGGAGGCCGGATCTGGCCCGTGCCGGCCGGTACGAGGTCCACGCCTGGTGGGTGGCCGCCAGCAACCGCGCCATGGCGGCACCCTACACGGTCCACCACAGGCAGGGCACCACACAGGTCTTCCGCGACCAGACCGCGAACGGCAGCCGGTGGAACCTGCTGGGAACCTTCGAGTTCGACCCGGGAACGTCGGGACACGTAACCCTGTCGGACCACGTCCCGGGCGGGCAATTCGTCTCCGCCGACGTCGTGAAGTTCGTCCTGGTGGAGGAGCTTGAGCCCTCTGCAACGGCTGGTTGGGCGCTTCACTGAGGGTCCCTGTGGCCGGGGCGCGATGCCTCTGGCTCCGGATTAGGGTTGCAAGGGGGCGGGGTGCCCCCGACAGTTCCCGCGCTCCCACTCCCGGCGCGGATCAGGCCGCTCCCCCCGCATCCGCCCGGGGCGATTTCTTTGTCCGGCGGTGCCAGGCGCCCAGCGAATGAAGATCGTCGCCACGCTTCCGACCTACAACGAGGCCGAGAATATCGCCGCGCTGGTGGAGGCCCTTCTGGGCTGCTCCCGGGCGATGGAGGTGCTGGTGATTGACGACGATTCACCCGACGGGACATGGCGGATCGTCGAGGAAATGGCCTCCCGCAACCCCAGAATTCACCTTCTGCGGCGGGTGGGAGAGAAGGGCCGGGGGAGCGCCGGCGTCGCCGGGTTTAAAAAGGCTCTTGAATTAGGGGCCTCGCTGGTTGTAGAAATGGACGCGGATTGGTCACACCATCCCCGGTTCATTCCCTCCCTTCTGAAAGCCAGCCGCCGCGCCGACATCGTCGTGGGCAGTCGGCTGGTCCCCGGCGGAGGAGAAGAGGGCCGGCGGGGGCTACGACAACTGATCACGCTGCTGGCGAACTTCTATATTCGGGTTGTTCTCGGCTTGCCGCTTAGAGACTGCACAACGGGTTACCGCGTTTTCCGGCGCTGGGTGCTGGAATCGGTGGACTGGGCCCGGGTGCGCTCAGGCGGGCCGGCCATAGTCCAGGAAGTCCTCGTGGCGGCCAGGGCCCTCGATGCCCACATGGTGGAAGTGCCCATCCTCTTCGAGGAGCGGCGCGCAGGCCAGTCCACGTTCAGCTTCAAAATTCTCATGGCGGGACTACTCGCACAGCTGCGCCTGCGGGTACTCCCTGCACCGGTGTTACTCCAATGATCGAACAACTGCAGTCAACGCTCGCCGAAATCGTCGAACCGGTCGCCGAAGGCCGCGAAGACCAGCTTCTCGACCAGTACTCCCGCTTCATCGAAATCCTGCGGGCGCGCACACGGGAAGCAAACCTCACCGGGATACGCGATCCCAACGACATCGCCGTGCGGGTCATCGGAGACGCAATCGCCCCGCTCCAAAACGGGCCCAAGGACTACCTGGCAGAGCCACCCGAGGAACTCCTCGACGTGGGAAGCGGTGCCGGAATACCAGGCCTCGTGTACGCCATCCTCTGGCCCAACACCCAGGTCGTCCTCCTCGAGTCCCAGCGCAAGCGCATAGATTTCCTCCATGAAACCATCGCCGACCTTGAACTCTCCAACACCGAGGTGCTCGAGGGCCGCGCCGAATCACACGCCCACGAACTGGTCTGGCGCGAACGGTTCGACCTCGTCACGAGCCGCGCCCTGGCGCCCCTGCCCATCAGCCTCGAGCTCTGCCTGCCCTTCCTCGGCCTCGAGGGCTACTTCCTCACCTTCAAGGGCAACAGCCCCACGAAGGAAGTGAATGAGGCGGAGTTTGCCCTGAGCAAGCTTGGTGGCGGCAGCATTGATGCCCGGCCCTACACCGCCGGCCCGGGCGCACCGCGGTGCCATGCCCTGTGGAGCGAGAAGATCGGTCTCACACCCGACCGCTTCCCCCGCCGCGAGGGCATTCCCGCCAAGCGTCCTCTCCGCGGAAGCCGTTGACAACGCGCAGTCTCCACCCCTGTACAGACAACGCCCCCCGGATATCCGGGGGGCTTTTCTGTGGTCCATCCCCTCGTATAGACAGCCGGACGGCCTCAACTGCATCCGGTGGTGGAACCGCAGGTGTCGCACTTCATGCAGGTGCCGTTGCGCACGAGGGTCCAGCTTCCGCAATTGCCGCATGGTTCGCCCTCGTAACCCTTGAGCCGCGCTTCGTGCACGCGGTGGTCGAGCAGGGCAGCCGGGGAGCGACCCGGTGCGGGAGCCTGGGCCGCAGCCGAGGCCGCCTCACCGCCCAGCGGATCCAGGTGAGTGGAGGACGGGCGGATGGAGCGCGGATTAAAGCCGCCCCCCTTGCCATTCTCCTTCGGTGGCTCGGAAGGGGAATCCTCGCGGGCCGGGGCCTCCGCCTCCTCGTCCGGATCCTCGGCGCGGGTGAGGCTGTCATGCCGCAGGTCCTCCGGTGAGACATGCGCCAGGTCCGTGCGCCCGAGATAGCTGATGGCCAGTTCGCGGAAGATGTAGTCTATCACGCTCGTGGCCATCTTGATGTGCGGGTTTCCAATCACCATGCCGTTTGGCTCGAAGCGCGTGAATGTGAAGATGTTCGCGAACTTCTCCAGCGGGACACCGTGCTGAAGACCGATGCTCACCGCGATGGCAAAGCAGTTCATCAGCGAGCGGAAGGCGGCGCCCTCCTTGTGCATGTCTATAAAGATTTCGCCGAGGGTGCCGTCCTCGTACTCGCCGGTGCGGAGGAATATCTTGTGGCCGCCGATGAGCGCCTTCTGCGTATAGCCGCCCCGGCGGTCCGGCAGCCGCCGCCGCTTGCTGATGTAGTGGTGGATGATGCGTTCCGCCACCTTCTCCGGTGGTGTGGTGGAGGTAAGCGGCGCTTCCTCCTCGTCCTCGTCCTCGCCGATGTCGAGGGCGGAGTTGGAGCTGAGCGGCTGGCTGAGCTTTGATCCGTCGCGGTAGAGCGCATTTGCCTTCAGCATGCACCGCCAGGAGAGCATGTAGGCGTCCTTCACCTCGTCAATGGTCGCCTCGTTTGGCATGTTGATGGTCTTGCTGATGGCCCCGGAGATGAAAGGCTGGGCGGCGGCCATCATGAGGATGTGCGCGTTCGTGCCGAGGAAGCGTCTGCCGTAGCGGCCGCACCGGTTCGCGCAATCGAACACCGGATAGTGCTCCGGCTTGAGGTGCGGGGCGCCCTCGATGGTAAGGCGGCCGCAGATGTGGTCGTTCGCCTCGGCGATCTGCTGGCGCGTGAAACCGAGTTCCGCCAGCAGGTCGAAACTCCAGTCGTTGAGCTGATCCTCGGTGAACTTGAGGTGCTTCTTGCAGTTCTCTTCCCCGAGGGTGTACTTGTTGAACAGGAATTTGATCTCGAAGGCACCCGCCAGATTCGAGTTCACCCGGTCTATCATCTCCTGGGTGAAGCCCTTCTTGCGCAGCGTCTCCTCGTTGATGAACGGCGCCCCCTGGAGCGACAGCGAACCGCGGCAATAGGTCACGATGTCGTCTATCTGGCTTTGCGTGTAGCCAAGACGCCGGAGCGCGTGCGGCACACCCTGGTTGATGATCTTGAAATACCCCCCACCAGCGAGTTTCTTGAATTTCACGAGGGCAAAATCCGGCTCGATGCCGGTCGTGTCGCAGTCCATCACGAGGGCGATGGTACCGGTCGGGGCGATGACGCTGACCTGGGCGTTGCGATAGCCGTGCTTTTCGCCGAGAGCAAGTGCCCGGTCCCACGAGGAGCGGGCAGCTTCCAGGAGCGCATCCGGGCAGTAGTCCGGGTCTATCGGTGTGGGCCTTATGGTGAGCCCCTCATAGTCTGCCTCCTCCGCGTGCCATGCGGCGCGGCGGTGGTTGCGCATGACGCGGAGCATGTCCTCCCGGTTCTTCCCGTACTCCGGGAAGGGGCCGAGTTCGCCGGCGATTTCCGCGCTCGTGGCGTAGGAGGTCCCGGTCATGATGGCACTGAGCGCCCCGCAAATGGCGCGGCCCTGCGGTGAATCGTAGGGGATGCCCTGCACCATCAGCAGCGTGCCGAGGTTGGCATACCCCAGACCGAGCGTGCGGAATTCATAGGAAAGACGGGCAATCTGCCGGCTGGGGAATTGCGCCATGAGCACGCTGATTTCGAGAGTCAACGTCCAAAGGCGAATGGCGTGTTCGTAACTCTCGATATCGAAAAGCTGCCGTTCCTTGTCGTAGAAACGGATCAGATTCAGTGAAGCCAGATTGCAGGCCGTGTCGTCCAGGAACATATACTCGGAGCAAGGATTACTTGCATTGATGCGGCCTGACTGCGGGCACGTATGCCATTCGTTGATGGTGGTGTCGAATTGCAGGCCGGGGTCGGCGCAGGCCCAGGCAGCATTGGCGATTTTCTCCCAGAGGTCACGGGCGCGGACCACCTTCGCGACCCTCCCGTCCGTGCGGCGGGTGAGCGTCCACTCCCCGTCGCGCTCCACGGCCTCGAGGAACGCATTCGCAAGGCGCACCGAATTGTTGCTGTTTTGGCCGCTTACGGTCGCATACGCCTCGGAATTCCAGTCCGTGTCGTAGGTGGGGAACTCAAGACGGGTTATGCCCTCGCGGGCGAGCTGCAGGACGCGCTGGATGTAATTCTCCGGAATGCAGGCGTTCCGCGCCGCCTTGATGGCCTGACGGAGGTCCTTGTTCTTCTTGGGGTCGAACCGCTCGCCATTGAGCTTGTCTTTTGCCGCGGCAACCGCCCGGAGGATGCCATTCAGATGCCGGTTGCAGAGCTTGCTTCCGGCCACAAGCGCGGCCACCTTCTGCTCCTCGATCACCTTCCAGTCTATGAACGACTCCACGTCGGGGTGGTCTATATCGAGGACGACCATCTTCGCGGCGCGGCGCGTTGTCCCTCCTGACTTGATGGCGCCGGCGGCCCGATCCCCGATCTTGAGGAAGCTCATGAGCCCGGAGGACTTGCCGCCGCCCGACAGCCGCTCTCCCTCGCCCCTCAGCCGGGAGAAATTCGAGCCCGTGCCGCTCCCGTACTTGAAGATGCGCGCCTCGCGCGTCCACAGGTCCATGATGCCGCCCTCGTTCACGAGGTCATCCCTCACCGACTGGATGAAGCACGCGTGTGGCTGGGGGTGTTCGTAGGCGTTTTCCGAGCGGCGCATCTCCCCGCTCACGGGGTCAACGAAGTGGTGTCCCTGCGCCGGGCCGGCAATGCCGTAGGCCCAGTGCAGCCCCGTGTTGAACCACTGGGGCGAGTTCGGCGCCGCCATCTGCATGGCCAGCATGTGGCACATCTCATCGTAGTAGGCGAGGGCGTCGTCCTCGCCGTCAAAATAGCCGTGCTTCCAAGCCCAGTAGGTCCAGCAGCCGGCCAGCCGGTTGAAGACCTGACGGACGTCGGTCTCGCCGCGAGTCTTCGTGCCCCCGGAGGGATCCGCTTCCGAGCGCTGAAGCCACTCCGGCACACCCTGCTCGAGCACGCGGCGGAGCTTTGCCGGCACGCCGGCCTTGCGGAAGTACTTCTGCGCCATGACGTCCACAGCCACTTGGGACCAGTGCTCGGGCGCCATGATGTCCTTGGCCTCGAAGATCACCGTCCCGTCCGGGTTGACGATGCGGGAGTGGCGCGAGGTGAAGGGAACCCCGGCGTAGGGGGACTTGCCTTTCTCAGTGTAACGGCGTTCGATTCTCATCTGGTGCTGACCTCCTGAAGGACCGCCTGCTGGAGCGATTAAGCGATGTCGGTGCCACGGGTACGGGTGCCGCCGGCAGGGAGCGAATTAAAGGCGAAAAAACGCCCTTGTCAATCCTCGCCGGGACGATGTTGCCGCCCTTCCTGACACTCTCCCCGCTGCCCGGTTCCGGGACAAGGTTGCGGCTGAGAGGCACAACGGGTGGCGTAGGTGTGACCATCGCCGTACCAGATATGGTGGTTCAAGGAAAAAGCGCGTGGCTTAAAAGGCGCTCATTCCGCGGGTTGTGAAAAACGGTGGACACGCAAGTCGTGTGGTTTCAGCGTTTCGATTGGCCTGTTAGGAACCTGTGGAAAAATCGCAAATCTTCGCTGCCCAAAGGGCTTTCAGGCCTCGTGGCGGGGCGGGCTCCGCGCTTGACCTCTCCGCGAGCTGCTCCGTACCGTTCCCCTGCCCAAGCAGCGCTCCGGGAGGCCGTCTGCGCCCCCGGTTTGCCGGGCCATGGCGGGGTGGTTTCCACAGCCACCGCCCTGCCCCACTTTCCCCACCCTCCGGAGACCCTTGATGGCTTCCTCCTACGACGTAGTGGTAATTGGCGGGGGGCCGGGCGGTTACGTGGCCGCCATCCGCGCCGCCCAGCTCAAGATGAAGACCGCCGTCGTCGAGCGCGACAAGCTCGGCGGCATCTGCCTGAACTGGGGCTGCATCCCCACCAAGGCACTCCTGAAGAACGCCGAACTCTACGACAAGCTGACCCACGGCGCCGAGTGGGGCATCAAGGCCGGCACACCCAAGTTCGACTTCGAGCGCATCATCAAGCGCAGCCGGGGCGTGGCCGACCGCATGTCCTCCGGCATAGATTTCCTCATGAAGAAGAACAAGATCACGCCCATCATCGGCACCGCAAAGCTGGCCAAGGGAAACAAGGTCGAGGTGACGAAGAAGAAGGGCGAGAAGGAGACCATCCAGGCCAAACACATCATCGTGGCAACCGGCGCGCGGGCCAAGTCCCTCCCCGGCGTCAAGATTGACGGGGAGAAGGTGATCTCCTCCCGCGAGGCGATGGTGCTCAAGGACCTGCCGAAGTCCCTCACCGTCGTTGGCGCCGGCGCCATCGGGATCGAATTCGCCTACTTCTACGCCGTGCTGGGCACGAAGGTGACTGTGATTGAGTACCTCGACTCCATCCTGCCGGTGGAGGACCGCGAGGCGGCCAAGGTGGTGGCTGGTTCGCTGAAGAAGAGGGGCGTCGAGATCATCACCGGGGCCGCGGTCAAGGGCGTCGAGACCACGAAATCCGGCACGAAGACCACCTACGAGAAGAACGGCAAGAAGGAGACGGTGCAGGCTGAGAAGACACTCATGGCCGTCGGCGTCACCGGCAACGTGGAGGACCTCGGCCTGGAGGACGCCGGGGTGACCATCGAGAAGGGCCACATCAAGGTGGACAAGAAGGACTACTCCACCGGCGCCAAGGGGGTTTACGCCATCGGCGACGTCATCGGCCCGCCCTGGCTGGCGCATGTGGCCAGCGCGGAGGCCATCCACTGCGTGAACGCCATCGCGGGGAAGAACCCGCGCCCGATTGATTATTCGAACATCCCCGGCTGCACGTACTGCCAGCCGCAGGTAGCCTCGGTCGGCTACACGGAGGAGCAGCTCAAGGAGAAGGGGATCGAGTACAAGGTGGGCAAGTTCCCCTTCACCGCGAGCGGCAAGGCGGTGGCCGCAAGCGAGCCGGACGGCATGGTGAAGCTGCTCTTCGGCAAGAAGTACGGCGAGATCCTTGGCGGACACATCGCGGGCGCGGAGGCCACCGAGCTGATCGCCGAGGTGGCGCTCGCCAAGAGCATGGAGGCAACTCTCGAGGATCTGCACGAGTGCATCCATGCCCACCCGACGCTGAGCGAGGCCGTCATGGAGGCGGCCGGCGCGGCCGAGGACCTCGCGGTGCATATCTGATTCCGGGAATACGTGAGGGGAGTCTGGTGAGTTCTATTTCTCTGGCAGGGCGGGCGGCCATGCTGCTGCCCGTCCTGCTTGTCTGGACGGCATTGGCGCAGCCGCCCGCGGGGTACTGGGCGGAGGTGAACACCACCGACGCGGAGACACTCCGCGAGACCATCCACGAGACCATCCGCGGACACACGCGCATCGGGTACAATTCGGGAGCCAACTGGCCGGTCCTGGAGGAAGCCGACACCGACCCCACGAACCCGGACAACATCCTGGACATCTATAAGAATGAGAGCGTCCCGAAGGTGGGCGGAGGATCGAGCACCTACAACCGGGAGCACGTATGGCCTCGCTCCCTGGGGATACCAACCGAGTCGGGGCTCGGCCGCTATCCGTTCTCGGACCTGCACTCTATCTATCTTTGCGATGCAGCCTACAACACAGCCCGGAGCAACCACCCCTTCCGCAACGTGACGCTCCTCCCCCGGGATGAATTCCCCACCGACGAGAACGCCGGCATGGGTGGCGGCAGCGGTGTCTATCCGGGGAATTCGAACTGGCGGGGACAGGTCGCTGGCCGCACCTACTGGCAGGTGTGGGAAGGCCGCAAGGGTGACGCCGCACGCGCCATCCTCTACATGGATGTGCGCTACGAAGGGGGCGAGCACCCCGACGGGACGCCGGAGCCCGACCTGATCGCAGTCAACAACGCATCGCTCATCCAGTCCAGCGGCGGGCAGAACGCAGCCGTGGCCTACATGGGCATCCTCGACGACATGATGCAATGGCACCGTGACGATCCGCCCAGCGAGATCGAACGCAACCGCCACGAGGTCATCTTCGAGGCCCAGCAAAACCGGAACCCCTTCATTGATTATCCCGAGTGGGCGGACTGCCTTTACGCCGGGGACTGCTCGGGCGTCGCCCCGATGGAACCGCAGAACCTGGTAGTCTCCCTCGATGCCGGAGAGATTGTCCTCTCCTGGGATCCGCGGCCAGAGACGAACCTCACCGGCTATTTCGTATACCGTTCCAGTGTTTCCGGCGGGCCCTACGAGCGGGTGAACGACGCGCCCCTCACGGAAACCGTCTATACAGACCTCTCCATCTTTCCGGAGGATGAGGTGCCGCTTTACTATGTAGTCACGGCGGAGAACGACCGCGGGCTCGAATCGGCATTCAGCATCGAGGCCGTGGCGGACTTTGATTTCGACGCGCCCGGCACGGACCTCATCATCAGCGAATACATCGAAGGATCGAGCTTCAACAAGGCGCTCGAACTCTACAACGTCTCCCCCGCCACCATCGAACTGGACGGCCGCTACGAGGTGTGGATATTCTTCAACGGGTCGGACCAGGCACAGAGCCGGATTGCCCTCTCGGGCGATGTCGCGCCGGGTGAAGTGCACGTCCTGGCACACCCGAGCGCATCCCCGGTGGTCCTGAACATCGCGGACGGAACGGACTCGCGCCTGCTCCACAACGGGGACGACGCCATTGAGCTGCGCCGCCTCAACGGGAACGGCGACAGCGTCGTGGTGGATTCACTCGGAGAGGTTGGCTATCTTCCGGAGGGCGGGGAGTGGACGGGCAACGGTGTCTCCACACGGGGGATGACGCTTGTCCGCAAGCCCGGCATCTTCGAGGGCCGCACCGACTCCACCGCACCCTTCGACCCGAGCGAGGAGTGGATCGGCCACCCGCGTGACACCTTCGATTTCCTCGGGTTTCACGACATCATGCCCGTGGAAATGCCCGCTGAGGGTCTTCTGATATTCTGAGCCGGTGAGGAGTTAATCCGCCGTTTCCATGCTCTTGCCCCGCAGGCGGTCACGCCAGATGGCCGAGTGGAAACGGATGCGCTTGTTCCATTTCTGCGCGAAGGGACGGGAGCTCCACCGCGCGATGGCGGTGCGGTATATCTCCGGGTAGTCCGAACGGGCCACGACGGCCTTCCAGGAGCGCTTTTCATGGATGCGCTGCCGCGCGGCCTCGCTGAGCGCCCGGGCTTTCTCCGGCGGGGCATTGGTCCACTCGTCAATGATCTGTGGGACGCGCTCGAGGTAGTTCTTCCCGTCCACGAGGAAGCCGGTCTTCCCCTCCTCGATCAACTCCTCCACGATGCCGACGCGCGTGGAGATGGTCTTCACGCCGCAGGACATGCATTCCATCACGGGGTAGGGCCCGCCCTCCAGCCGGCTTAGGCAGAGGTAGAAGTCCAGGCCACTGTACATGACGGGGATGTCTTCCGCTGGCAGAAACCCGGGCAGGACGACGATGTCGCGGACCTTTTCGGGGAAATCCTCGAGCGACCATCCGAAACGATCCTCCGGTCCCGGGCCGAAGACAACGAGGCGGACGCGCGTGCCGTACTGTTCCCTGAGGCGCACGAGCAGGGCGTCGTAGCGGTCGAAGCCCTTCCGCTGGTCCTCGTCGTTGGACTTCTTCGCGGAGAGGCCGAGCAGGATGGTGTCCTCCGGCAGTCCGAAGCGCTCCCGAAGCACGGTGCGGCCCTCCTCCCGCGGAGTGAAGAACCCCGGGTCCACGCCGAAGGGAGTGAAGAAGGTGGGGATGGTGTCGAAGGCGGGCAGCTCGGCCATCATTTCCCGGCATTCGCGGTTGATCGCGCAGAGCACGTCCGTCTCGGCGGCCATGCTGCTCAGGCGCACGCGGACCCGAGTGGCCACGTGGTGCACGGTCACGACCGTAGCGCGGCAGGTGGCCCGCCCGAGGCGGTAGAAGTCTCCGGGCGAGAGGTAGTGGATGACGTCGTACTTGCCGTGCAGGCGATGGAGCTCCCGGCGCTCGCGCGGAGCCTGCTCGATGTCGAACCGCAGACGGCCCGGATCGTTGACATGCTCCCGGAGCGAACGGGAGATGTACCCCAGAATCCACTCCGGGTTGTCGTACAGCATGACGACGCGTATTTCGGTGTTTCTCGGCATGAGGAAGCGGCCGCGGCAGACGGCTTATCCGGGCTGGGATCGCACCTTCAGGTAACCCGCCGGAGCGGAATTGCGACAAGCAGAATCACTCCGCCCCGCCGGCCCCGGCCTCATCCTCGGACTCCCATGGAACAAGGCGGTAGAGGTACACCGGATACTCCCGGTAGTTCCTAAACACGTCGAAAGTCCGGACCTCCTGGAGGTCGTAATGCTCCCGGAGGGTGCGCAGGCGGATATCCCTGCGGGCGGGCCGGGGCGGCGCGCCCGGCGGTGGGGGCTCCGCGTCCGCGTCCACGCGGTCCTCCGTGATGAGAAAGGTGGGCCGGTACTTGCGCAGCCGCTCCTCCAGCGGCCACGGCCCGTAGAGGTCGTTGACCGGCCGCACGTCCTCGAAGAGCGCCACGGTGCAGGCCGGATGGCCCAGCAGGACCGGCCGTGCGCCCTCCTCGGCCATGATGCCGCGGACCTCGCGCGCCATCTCCGCAAAGGAGTAACGGGGGTTGGAGAGGTACTGCCACGTCAGGTGCACCTGCAGGACGACCGACAGGGCGACGCCCGCAGAAAGAAGCCAGAAGAAAGCCGCATGGACCTGCGTGCGGCCCCGCAGCAGGAAGAGCTCACGCGTCACCATCGCCACGATGATCGCCAGGCTCGGAGAGAGAGCCGCCCAGTAGCGCTGCTGAGGGTTCGCGTACACGCTGAACGCCCCAAGGTAGCAAACGAGGAAGAATAACCCGCCGAGGAACAACGGGTGCCTCCTCAGCCCCGGCAGCGCAATAACCGCCACCGGCAGACCGTACAGGAAGAAGTAGTGCAGCGGCTTGTCCACGCGGTCCATGCGCTGAACGATGTCCCAGCCATGGGCAAGTGCCGCCAGCGGATGGAGCTGCAGTTCCCGGCCAACATTGATCTGGTGGAAGAACTCGAAGTCCTCCCGGAAGGGCCGGGCCAGCAACAGCCAGTGCAGCAGCCACGCGCCCACACCGATCGCCGCAAAGAGCAACGGGACCTGCCACAGGCGCGGCGAACCCCGGTGGGGCCACGCAAGTACCGCCAGCACGAGCGGCAGCCCGGCAATGGCGCTCGTCTTCGTGTAGAACGAAAGCATGAAGAGCACCCCAGCCGCGCCGGTCCATGCCCAGCACCATCGGGCGGACCGGGCCCGCTCCCCCGCCAGCACAGCCGCGCAGACCGACCCGAGCAGGAACATCGCCATCGTGTTCTCCGCCAGGGCCAACCGGCTGTAGGCGAGGAAGAAGAAGTTCGCGCTCATCAGCAGCGCCGCCAGCAACCCCGTCCATCGGTCCGCGTAACGCCAGACCAGCCAAAACGTCAGGGCGGTCAAAACCCAGAAGGAGAACACCGAGGTGAAGCGGGCCATCTCGATGGTGGGACCGCCAATCGCGAAGAAGACCGTGTGGAGAACCTGCTGTACGGGAAGGTTTACGGCAAAGTTGAGGTCACCGGGCACGTGCCAGGACCCCTCGCGGAAGAGCGCCCGCGCGTTGTTCGCATACCACCCCTCGTCCGAGTAGAGCACGGCGTCGCGCACGATCTTCGCCCACACAGGAAAATCGGCGCGAAGATGCACCACCCGCACGGTGGAGAAGACCACCACGAGGAAGACACCGGCAGCGAAAAGCAGGGCTCGGAGTCTGGGGCTCAGCCAGGAGGGTGTGAGATGCCCGTCGGCGGGGGCGCTGTTCATGCCAAAGGGGGGTGCGGCGGGGAGTGCCGCCGCGTCAACGGAGATGTCGTGGCGGGTGGCCGATCACACCGCCCAATGTACTCCAAAAGAAGTGGGGACCCGGTTCCTGCCGATCGGGTTGCGCGGTCGGTGCCTTGACGTCAGTCGTCGTCGTCTTCGTCCGCTTGGGCTTCGAGACCTGAGCGCAGGGCCTTGAAGGTCTGCCAGCCGAGCCACGAGCCTGATGCTTTGAGCACCTTGCGCGTGCTTCTGTTGTCAAGCAGCAGGGCCGCCAAGGCCCCAAGCCCTGCAGCCGCCGTAAGCGACACCCAAGGGTGCCGCACCACAGCTTCGTGCAGTTCGCCCGATTCGGCGGATTCGCGCACCCCCCCGAACGACTTGTTGAGGCGCTCCCAAGCCATGTCACGCTCGGCCTGCAGTTCGCGCCATTTTCCGTGGTCTGGCATGCCGCTCATAGCTTCATCCGGTCCACACGGTGAAGTAGAAGAAGGGCAATGAGCCCGTTAAACAGCGTAACCGCCAGTGGCGGGACCCATCCCATGGCGGTCAGCTCGCCCGAGGCACGCCAGAGCGTGACGTTCAGGAACACCCAGGCAGTCAGCCCGGGGATGACCGCCATGGCGAGCAGGACGAGGCGGGTAATGGAAAGGCGGAACCGCTCGCGCACCTCGAATTCGCGCAGGCGTGCCTCTGCCTGCAGCCACTGAACGAAGTCGCGCCCGAGCGGCTCGAAGCGGTTCTTCAGACGGATCAGCAGATCCAGCAGCTCGCGGCTGGTGCTCTGATCCTGACCGTCACCGGGCCGGGAGGAGGCGTCCTCGCGGGGCGCCTCCTCCGCCGATCCGTATTCCGGCTGCACTTTGTCGTCACCGGGCTCCATGCGGTGTTATCCGCGGCCCCGGAGAAAGAGACCTGCCACGAAGCCCACTGCCGCCGCGATGAGCAGGCTCTTTCCGGGCTTTTCTTTGATGTACTCGCCAACGCTCTGTTCGACGTCCTTGAGCGACGTGTCGCCCACCCGATCATGCAGCTCGTGGGCCTTGTGGGTGGCTGTCTCGTAGGTGTCGCTGGCGCGTTCGCGCAGGTGGTGGAGCTTTTCCCGTGCGGCTTCCTTCCCCGCGTCGAGTTTCGTGCGCAGTTCGGTGAGGATGCGCCGTGTGGCTTCCCGCTCCTCGTGGGTCATCTCATCCAGATCGCCGATGAGTTCCTGCGCTTTTTCCTCCACCTTGCTCTTGGCGCCGGTGGCCTTGTCCTTCAGCTGGTCCACTGCGGCTTTCTTGTCGCCACCCTCGGCCTTTTCCTTGGCGCCGGTGGATTCGTTCTCTTTAGCCATGATGACTCCTCCTTTTGGAAGTCGCCGCCGGTGCGGGCCTATTGGGCCCGTCGTGTCCGGCGATTGTTGGTAACCTAGACGAACCGGCCATCCCCCGTCAACACCTTGGTGCACACAGCGCGTTTTCGCCGTCTATTCGCCCTCGCTCAGGCGTTTCACTTCCTCGCCCGCGAGCATTTCGTGAGCCTCCTGCAGGACCGCCGGAATCCTGTCCTTCCATGGCGAGCGGGCCAGCGCTTCCGCCAGTTCGTGCTCCTTCACCTTGTCCACCTTCTCTCCGGGGAACCAAGGGCCCGCATTGCCGAGGAGGTTGTAACGCATCCTGCCGTACTCCACCATGTCGTATGCCTTCGCCAGCCCGTATAGCCAAAGGATGACGGGCATGTTGACTCCGCCGGGAGTCTCGTGCCACACAGGGAGTCCCTCCTCGAAGGTGTCGCCGAATTCCCCGAGGTTATCCAGCCAGACGTCCCGCAGCCGCTGCTCGATGGGGGGCAGCAGCTCCTCACGGCGCTCGTACAGACTGACGGCCTCAAGGTGCAGGTCGAAGTCCTCCGGCCGCGCAGCGCCAATGCTGAGCGTGTGGACCTCCGGCCGCGACAAGCAGAACAGGTCGTTGAAGACGATCGGGTGAAGCGGTGCGGTCAGCTCCAGCAACCGGGCGGGCGGCTTGTGCAGCATGCCACCCTTGTCCGTCGGGCTGATGATGAACACCCCCATGTCGCGGCGGGTGGCCTCCTCGATCACCGGCCAGTTCTTCTGGAAGATGTAGTACCAGTGAAGATTGATGTAGTCGAACCCCCCGTCAGGTTCGTGGCGGACGGCATCGAGGAGCAGCTCCGTGGGCCCGTGCGTGGAGAAGCCGATATGCCGGGCCAGACCCTCGCGCTGAAGCCGCCGCGCCTCCTCCAGGCATCCACCCGGGCGAATCGAGTGTTCCAGGCTCTCCGCATCGTTGATTCCGTGGATGGCAAGCAGGTCCACGTACTCCAGCCGCAGGCGCGCCAGCGAATCGAGAAACTCCTCTCGGAACTGCGCGGCGGTCTCCGTGGGCCCCACCTTTGTCTGCACGATGAGCTCCTCGCGCGGGTAATGCGGGAGGACCTGGCCGAGCTGACGTTCGCTCGACCCGTAGCCCCGGGCAGTCTCGATGTGATTGATGCCCACCTCCAGGGCGCGCTCGATGGTGCGGACCAGATTTTCGTGGGACTCCTTCTCTATCTCCTCGAAGGGTGCGTCCTGCCACTTGTTCTGGTAGCGCATTCCTCCGCAACTGAGCACGGGCATCCTGAGTTCCGTGCGGCCGAATCGCCGGTGGAGCATGGTGACCTCTTTTCCTGGTGAGTTTTCTGGCCCGGCGGAGGGGGACGGGAAATCGCCGGGTCCCGGGGGCTAATGGCAGCTGGCCCGGGCAATGAGCTGGGGCGTGAAGTAGACCGGCTTCGGGGCGGAGCCGTCCCGCACGTAGTCCAGCAGCATTGTGGTGGCCTGATGGCACATCTCCTCGATGGGGTATCGCAGGCCGGTGATCTGGGGGTTGGTCATGACAAAGGTCAGATTCTCCTCGAAGCCGACCATCCTGGCGTCTTGGGGGATCCGGAGACCCATGTGCTGCAGCTCCGCCATGATGGACAGCGGCAGGTGGTCCCCAAGGGTGAGGACGCCATCGGGGGCGCCGCGCTTCTCCACGTGCCGGCGGAAGGCGGCACGGGCCTTCTTCGCGTCCGAGGAGAAGGTCACCACCTCGTAGCCCAGTTCGGGATCCGTGAAATCTGCGACAGCCTTGCCAACACCTTCGACGCGCTCGACCGTGGCCTGCTCTTGCTTGCGGGCCTCCGGGACGGCCACAAGGATGCGGCGGGTCTTGCAGACGATCAGGTGCCCCATGGCCATGCGTCCGGCCATCGTCTCATCCGTCCGCACGTTGACGAATTCACCGCTCACCGGGGCCGGGCCCACGATGGCCAGCTTCACCCCGCTTTCCACCACCGAGCCCAGTTCCTCCGCGTCATGGCGCGGGTTGATCCAAACGATGCCGTCCACAGTCTCCTGCGCCTGATTGATGAACTCGCGGGTGGACCGGCTGGTGTACCGGGGCATCACCACCAGGTCCATGTTGTGGGCCTTCAGGGCCCGGACAATGCCGTGCTGGACGAGCATCAGGTCGAAGTGGCTGAACACCTGCGAGAGCGAGTGGGTGTCTATCGGGGCATCGAGGGTGTCCTTGACCGGGAAGGAGAGGCCGATGGCGTTGTGCCGGCCGGTTGCCAGGCGCACGGCGGCACGGCTGGGCCGGTAACCCAGGCGCTGCACGGCGTCGAAGACGCGTTGCTTGGTCTCCTCGCGCGCGCTGAACCCGTCGTACGAGTTGTTGAGAATCCGCGAAACGGCCGCAATGGAGACGCCTGCCTCCCGGGCCACGTCGGAGATCGTAACGCGCTTATGCTGGCGGGTGGGAGCGCTGGCCATTCCTGATTTCGGGGTTGTCTCCTCCGGAAGATACCCTCCCAAACGGGCCGGTGCCGGGCCGTGGAAGGCTAGCCAAGTCACGATAGGGTGGGATGGTCAAGTGGGAAGGGCTAGGGATTCAAGCGTTTTATTGCATTGCCTCCCGCCAAAAAGTGAGGGCGGGAGCCGGTCCCGGTGGACCGGCTCCCGCCGCAGGTTAAATCAGGGAGAGATGGAGGGCGTCTTCGCGCCACCGGGAGGGCAGCGTCAGACGGTGACCGGAGCGACAACCGGCGCGGTGGCCTGCGCCAGCAGTGCCTTCCGCCCGATGGAGACGTACTCGAAGCCGAGGCGCTCCATGCGGTCGAGCGGGTAGATGTTCCGGCCGTCGAAGATCAGGGGCCGGCGCATCTTGTCGCGCATGTTCTCCAGCTTCAGTCCCCGGAACTCCTTCCATTCGGTCATGATGATGATCGCGTCGGCGTCCTCCGCCACTTCGTAGGGGTTGGAGGCGTACTCGACGTCGTCGGGGAGGAGGGGCTTGGCGTTCTCCATGGCGATGGGGTCATAGCAGCGGAACTTCGCGCCTGCTTCCGCGAGCGAATTGATGATTTCAACGGACTTGGCATCCCGCATGTCGTCGGTGTCCGGCTTGAAGGCGAGGCCGAGAACGCCGAAGCGCTTGTCCTTGAGGTCTCCAACGATGGCGCGGATGCGCTCGAGGAAGCGCGGGACCCTGTCCTCGTTCGTTTCCACCACGGCGTCCAGGATCGGGAAGGGCTGCTGGAACTTCCGGGCGGTGTGGATCATCGAGAGCGTGTCCTTGGGGAAGCAGGACCCCCCGTAGCCGAGACCGGCCATGAGGAACTCCTTGCCGATGCGCTTGTCGCTTCCCATTCCCTTTGCCACGAGCGTCACGTCCGCGCCGATCGCCTCGCAGATATTGGCCACCGAGTTGATGAAGCTGATCTTGGTGGCCAGGAAGGCGTTGGAGGCGTACTTGATCATCTCCGCAGAATAGACATCGGTGATGAGCATGGGTGCTTCGAGCGGCGCGTAGAGTTCGAGGAGCGACATGGCGACGTTCTGACACGGGGCGCCGATGACGATCCGGTCCGGCTCCAGGCTGTCCTTGATCGCGGAGCCTTCCTTCAGGAACTCGGGGTTGGAGACCACGTCGAAGTCAATGCGCCGGCGCTTGTTGGCCTCAAGGATCGAGCGCACGAAATCCCCCGTGCCGGGAGGGACGGTGGACTTGTTGACGACGATCTTGTAGCGGTCAATGTGCTGTGCGATCTCCCGTGCCACGGTCTCCACGTAGCTCAGGTCCGTGGACCCGTCGTCCGCTGCGGGCGTTCCCACCGCGATAAAGACGACATCGGAACGGCGCACGCCCTCGCCGGTGTTTGTGGTAAAGGAGATTCGCCCGTCCTCAAGGTTGCGGCGAACCATCTCCTCGAGCCCCGGCTCGTAGATGGGCATGATGCAGTTCTTAAGCTTCTCGACTTTTTCTTCATTGTTGTCCACGCAGACAACGTCATTTCCCAGGTCTGCAAACACAGCACCCGTCACGAGGCCAACGTATCCCGTCCCGATCACGCACACGTTCATGTCAAAATCACTCCAAAATCATGGGAAATGGGAACTTCCGCAAGCAAAGCCGGGAGCTTGGGGCCCCATTGCAACCGGCTCAATGGGAAAAGCGCGCCGTTTACGGCGCTCAGGGGGCGCAACCATGCGGTCAGGGGCCGGACTTGGTTGGCGGTGGGGGGAGATGACCGTGCGCGCTCGATCCCATCTCCATGCCTGCAGGGAAGTACTCCTTCCAGCGCCGGGTCACGCGGGACTCCACGTCCGGGTCACAGAAGACCTCCTCCGGGTACCAGGGCTTCACCCGGGCATCTATGACCACAGGACCGCTGCGGGCGGGATGCGCACGGATGAGGCGCGTCCGGGCTGCATGGATGTCGGCTGCGGGCTCGAATCGGGTGAACACAGTCCAGAGGAACACTGGAACGTCCGCCGTGGCATGCGCCGGATCATCACACAGGACGAGCAATGGCCAGTCCGCGAAGGCGGGCAGCCCGGCGATCTCGCCGGCCTGCTCCGGGTTCTCGGAGTAAGGCACGCCGCCAACCACCAGCGCCCCCGGGCAGAACACCCTCGGGTCGCGCACGCCGGAGGGCACCTCGCCGTTCCATTCCCGTGGCAGATCCCGCACAGGCTCCCCCAGGCCCACGATCACGCCCTTGCTTCCCTTGTTTACTTCCGGGCCGGTATAGTCGAGCGTGTCCATTGACAGGTTGGAGAAGACATACAGGTCTGTTTCCCATCGCACTCGGGCCAGCACATGCTCCAGGAGCCGGCGGAAGTCCCGCAGGTCCATCGGCGTGTCGGTGAGGAGCAGGAACTTGGTCAGGGAGAGCTGCCCTTCGCCCAGAATGCGGAAGGCGGAGGCGAGCGCCTCGCGCGGGTAGCGGTCCTTCACCACCGCGGCCGCCAGGGAATGGAAACCCGTCTCGCCGTATGACCAGAGCGAGCGGACCGACGGCATGACGAGGGGGAAGAGCGGGCTCAGCAGCTCCTGCAGGTAGTCGCCAATGAAGAAGTCTTCCTGGCGCGGCTTGCCGACGACGGTGGCCGGATAGATGGCGTTTCGCCGGCGGAACAGCGCCCGGCAGCGGAACACCGGGTAGTCGTGCCGGAGCGAATAGTAACCGTAATGATCGCCGAAGGGCCCCTCCTGCCGGCGCTCGCGTGGAGGGACCTCCCCAACAAGGGCAAACTCCGCCTCGGCAAGGAGCGGGTGGCTGCCGGCCGGATTCGCGCAACGGGGCAGGCGCTCCCCGAGCAGCAACGAGGCGAGTAGCAGCTCCGGCACGTCCTCGGGCAGGGGTGCGATGGCAGAGAGGATGAGAGCAGGCGGCCCGCCGATGAAGACCGCCACTTCCAGCGGCTTGCCGGCGCGCTCCGCCACGTCGTAGTGGAAACCGCCCCCCTTCCCGATCTGCCAATGCATGCCCGTCTCGGTGGAGTTGTAGCGCTGCATGCGGTACATGCCGAGGTTGGGCTTCCCGTTCTCCGGGTTTTCCGTATAGACAAGGGGGAGGGTCACGAAATGCCCACCGTCCTCCGGCCAGAGCTTCAGGAGGGGCAGCTCGTTCAGGTCCGGCGGGGACTGCTGCACCTCGCGGACGGGGCCCGAGCGGCGGTGCTTCATGCCGACGCGTAGCCCGTCCAGGAACAGCCGGCGGAATCGCCAGAGCTTCCCCGGCGTCGGCGGAATCCCCTCCATGGCAAAGCGGACGGCCAGCTTCACGAAGTCCTGCGGCCGGCTGCCAAACGCACGCTCCGTGCGCCCACCCGTGCCGAAGAGGTTCGTCACGACGGGGAAACGGCTCCCCTCAACGTTGGTGAACAGCAGGGCCGGGCCTCCGGCCGCGATCACCCGGCGGTGAATCTCCGCGATCTCCTGGTCCGGCGAGACGGGCGCCTCGACCACGGCCAGGTCGCCTTCGCGGCGCAGTGTCTCGACGAAGTCACCAAGCCGGCGGACAATGGGCGTGTGGGACATTCAGGAATTCCTCCGGCGAATTGCCACTGAGGAAAGCAGGGTTCCTGCCGGAACGCAATAACCCCCGGAGCGCTGCGGGCTGCTTCGTGGTCCTCGTGCCTCGCCGGTCCCTTCGGCTCCTACCGCTGCGGCTCTTCCTCCAGCACGCGCTTGAGGTAGAACTCCGCCACCACGAGCAGCAGAAGCAGGCCGCCGAAGATGATGGCAATCGCGATCGCCAGCAGGGTTCGGGGTGGTGCGGCGCGCGTTTCCGGGACGACGGGGGCGCCAATCACCGAGAACTCGCCCTCGAAGTCCGGATGGAAGGGGTCGTGGATGCTGGCGGTTTCGATGGTGGTGCCGGCGAGCACCTTGCGCACCTCGACGACCTCGTCCTCGATGGCACGGACTTCCTCCCGGAGGCGCGCCACCTGGCCGGCAAGGCCATCGCGTTCGCGCCCAAGGCTGTTCATCACGTCGAAGGATCCGTCAATCATGTCCTCCACGCGCGCCAGACGGTTCTCCGCGCGCCGGAGCTGCTGGCGCTCATCGGCGTTCTCCGAGCCCTGCAGTTCCGCAATGCGAAGTTTAAGGCGGGCGCGCTCGGTGAAAAGGTCCAGGTCATCCGGAAGCGGCTCGCGGCTGATTCTCTCGAAGAGGAACTGAAGGAGCGCGAAGGTGGTTGGCTCGAACTGCTGGGCGCCCGGAGCGGTTGCCCGGCCGACATCCGCCGGAATCTCCACTCGCTGCCGGCTCGTTGTCTGTCCGGTAAGGAGGCGCCTCTCGGTGTCCAGCAGCATGTCCATTTCGCCGAGCCGGCGATCGAGCTCTTCCTTCTCGGCGAGGCGATCAGCCAGGCGCTCCCGGGCCTCGTTGAACTTGTTCTCGAAGGTGGACCGGATTTCCTGGGCTTCGCGGAAACGGATGGCGCCGAATCGCGCGGTGGAGCGCCGGATCCACTCGTCCACGAGGAAGTGGGCGATCTCCGGACTCCCGCCCGTGGCGCGCAGGAGGATAACCGGCGAGTACTCCGCCGTCACCGTGGTTTCACGCGTGGTGATGGTCTGCACGTCGAAGGCCCGCTTGAGCCGCTCGAAATCCCCCTGGGGAAACTGACCGGGGAACTCCTGCCGCGCCTCCCGGATCACCTCGTGCAGCACCTGGTCGGTGCGGAAGAAGCTCTCGTAGCCCGGGGGGCTGACACGCCGGTGTCCGGGCAGCGGCCGGGCGTACTCGATCGCAGGCGTTCGGATCAGCAGGGTGGCCGAGGACTCGAACGTCTCCGGCACGAAGGCGCGCACCCCGAGATAACCCAGGACCAGCGCAATGGCCGGGACAACGATCAGGATGTAACGGCGGGACCAGAGGTGGCGGATCAGGTCCTCCGCGCGGTAGGATGATCCCTGTTGGCTCTCCGGACTCATCTGGGCAGACCTGTGTGAGTGAACTGGGCAGGACGCAGTCTCGCGTCCCGCCGGGCAGGGTCAAGCGCTGCCTCGGTTCGCAAGTTTCACGTTGGAGCCGCCGGCCGAAAGTGAAAAGACGAGTCCGTGCACGATGGCTGACAGGGGGACTGCGGGGAACCCCGCTGGCCGTGGCCGTGCTCGGGCTCATGCTGCTTGCCCTGAACATGGGCGTCTTTGGGCTCCTCCGCCTGCTGACGCGCAATCAGGAGCGCTACCTGGGTGAGTACCTTGAACTGGTCGGCCGGGCCATCGCCGAACCGCCCCGGGACTACTTCTGGGTCCTTGAGGTCGTGGCTGATCCGGCGACCGGCGAAGTCTACGAAGATGCCTACCAGACCTATCGGGACTCGATTGACTGGAGGAACCTCGAGGACTCGGTCTCCGGGGCCCTGCGCGAGGGGCTGATCCGCGAGGCGGCGCTCGTCAGCCGCGCAGGCTACGTCCTCATCGTAGCCGGATGGGAGTCCGTGGCGATGGATGAGATTCTGCCGCTGGAGCGCCTGCCGGAGGAGGAGTTGCCCGCGATCGAGGAGGCTTGGGACGGGGCCTTCGGGGCCGGGGAGGGGGCGGCGACTCCGCCCGTTCGGGACCTGCTCTATTTTCCGCTCCGCAACGAGCTGGGGCAGACTCTGGCGGTCATCCGGCTGGACGTGGACCCGGAGACCCACGCCGCCCTGGAGCAGGTTCGGAACCGCCAGCTCCTCGGGTTCCTGGCCGCGACGGCCGTGCTGGTGGCGCTATGGGTGCTCACGGCGCGGGCAATACACCGGGCGATTCACGCCGAGCGGGCCGCAAGCCAGGCGGACCGGCTCCGATCGCTCGGCACCCTCACCGCCGGCCTCGCCCACGAGATCCGAAATCCGCTCGGGATCATCCAACTCCAGATCGAGGAACTGCGGGGCGCCCTCGCCGGCCCGGCCACACCCGAGGTCAAACAGATCATCAAGGAGAACCTTGAGGGCCTGCATGAAGAGACCCGCCGCATCCGCAACCTCACGGGCAGCTTCCTGCAATTCAGCCGTCAGGAAGGCGCCGAGGAGGAGCAGGTGCCGGCGATAGACGCGGCGGGGCTGGCCGAGCAGATCGTGAAGATGTGGGCCAAGGGGCTCGACCCGGAAAGCCGCAGGGTGGAATGGAAGAACCACAGCGGCGAGGAACTCCACGTCCGCTTCCCGCGTGACCGGCTGACCCAGATTCTCATCAATCTGCTGCGCAACGCGGACGAAGCGCTTGCCGGGCGCAAGGGGAGCATCCGCGTTTCGGTCGGCCAACGGGCCGGAGCCGTGGAAATCTCCGTGGCGGACGATGGGCCGGGCATGGACGCACAGACAATCCGGCGGGTCTTCGACCCCTTCTTCACCACAAGGCCGGAGGGAACCGGTCTTGGCCTCAGCCTGAGCCGCACCTATGCAGAGGCATACGGTGGCAGCCTTGAGGTGGAATCCTCCCCGGGCGAGGGCACCATCTTCACGCTTCGCGTCCCCACCGCGCGGTGACCCTGCTGGTCACCTCAGGTAGCCGCGCACCACTCCTGCCTCCAGCCGCGCCTTGAGCACGCGGTGCATGATCCGGGCGTCCTTCTCCTCGAGCGGGGCCACGCGGGCACGCAGGGCCACAATGCTCTCCGGCAGGTCCCCCAATTCCTCCAGCTTCACCGCGTCCTTCTCCGTCACCACAAGGAACTCCGCCTTGCGCTTGCGGCGGGTGTTCTCCAGGCGGACGACCGAGCGGCGGGTGTAGGTGGCATGATCGGGGAGGCGGCGGGCGCCGGTAAGCTTCATGCCGATCTCGAGGGCGCTCTGCCGCACCGAGCGCGGGTTGGCCACCCCGGCGGCCAGGTACGCCGAGCGGCCGCGTAGCTCCTCAAGGGGGATATCCTCGCCGTTGGCCAGCCGGTGCGCTCCTGTGATCTCCAGTTTGGCGCGGGCGACGGGCACCGCCGGGGCGAAGCGCCGCACTTCCCGCAGGATGGATCGTGGCTGTTCTGCCTGCTGCCAGCGTGTCAGGACAACGAGGTGGGCCCGGGAGAGGGTCGGAGGGGCTTCCCGAAGGCTGCCGCGGGGGAATAGCCTCAGCGAGCGGAGCGAGACCGTGGAGTCCACGAGCACGATGTCCGCCTGACGGGCCAGGGCGTGGTGCTGGAAGCCATCGTCGAGCACGAGTGTGTCGAGTTTCTTGAACTTGCGCAGTGCATAGCGGCCGCCGCGGATGCGGTCCGCGCAGGCCACGACAGGCACGTCGCCGAGCGTCCTTGCGAGCAGGATGGGCTCGTCGCCCGCCTGACGTGTTGTGGCGCGCAGACGCCTGCCGTCATGGACGATGAGCAGCCGGCGCTCGTCCTCCCGCCCGTATCCGCGCGTCAGGATGCCGGGCTGGCGGCCCTGTTCCCGGAGCCAATCGGTCAGCCAGAGGCAGAACGGTGTCTTGCCCGTGCCGCCGAGGGTGATGTTTCCCACGCTGAAGACCGTGGCGGGAAGGACCTCCCGCCGCACGAGCCCGAGGTCGTGCGCCATGCGGTTCAGGTACGCGCCGGTGGCGTACACTGGCGCCACCGCGGCAAGCGACGCCTGGAGCGCGGAGTCGAGCATTCCTTCGGGCCGTTGCTGGTCCGCCACGCGGGCGAAAAAATCCGAAAGCCCCATATCGGCCGGGACCTCCCATCAGTGATCGTGCCGCCCCGCTGTGCGGGACACCTTGCCTACGGTGAACGCCCCCCCGCGAAGGCGGCAAGTGTTTGCTTCGAGAAGAGAACGTCCCCGCGCGGAATCCGGGCAAGGCTCCATCGCCGGACGAGTTCCTCTATCGGGGGCTGCTCCCCCGCCGCGCAGAGCCCGAGCGTGTGCGCCAGGTAGCTCCGCACGGCCACGGGGCTGAACCCGGCCCGTGCGAGGGCGCGCAAGTCCGCACTTCCGCGCCGTTTGGAAAGCCGCCCGCTCCCTTCGTCCATCATGAGAGGGATGTGGCAGTATCTTGGTGGCGTGAGCTGCAGGCACGCCAGCACGTAGGCCTGCCGGAGTCCCGAATCGAGCAGGTCCGCCCCGCGAAGCACCTCCGTCACCCCGGAGAGCGCATCGTCGAGCGCACAGGCGAACTGGTACGCAAAGAACCCATCCGCACGCAGGAGAACAAAATCGCCGCCCTCCACTTCGAGGTCGTGGCGGACCTCCCCGGCAAAGCCATCGAAGAATGCCTTGGGTGCCTGCTGGACGCGCAGCCGCCAGGAGTGGCGGTCGCCGCGTGCGATGCGGTCCTCCGCCAAAGCCCGGGGGAGCGCCGCACACGTGCCCGGATAGACGTTTCCGCCGGGACCGTGCGGGGCGGAAAGAGCCGCCTGCACATCCTTCCGCGAGCAGAAGCACGGATAGACAAGTCCGGACCGGCGCAGCCGCTCGAAGTGCCCGGCATACACAGAGTCGCGCGTGCTCTGGTGGAGAGGCTCCGCGTCCCACTGGATGCCGAGCGACTCAAGGTCCGCCAACTGTTCGGGTATCAGCTCCTGACGCGAGCGGCTGCGGTCCAGGTCCTCGACACGCAGGAGGAACCTGCCGCCCCGGGCACGGATGGACAGGTACGCCGCCAGCGCCGTGCGCAGATTGCCAAGGTGCAGGCTCCCCGTGGGGGAGGGCGCGTAGCGCCCGGTGGCCGGGGGGTGGGAGGAGGATTCCGCGCTCATGGGGCCGGACTAGGGAAGGGCACCGGGCAATGTCCACCGGCATTTTGAGGGGAAGAGACCCGGCACCCGGTATAGACGCGGAATGGCGTGGCCACGGGGCGCGGCGGAAAGCCCACCGCACCCCGCGAACGCCTTTGGCTAGACGATGCCCTGGTCAATCATCGCGTCGGCCACCTTCACGAAGCCGGCGATGTTGGCTCCCATGACGTAGTCGTGGGGCCGGCCGTATTGGGCGGCGGTTTCGCTTACCAGGGTGTGGATGTCCTTCATGATGGAGCGCAGGCGGCCCTTGACCTCCTCGCGGGGCCAGGACAGGTGCTGCGCGTTCTGTGCCATTTCGAGGCCGGAAGTGGCCACGCCGCCGGCGTTGGCTGCCTTGCCCGGCCCGTACATGAGCTTGTTTTCGAGGAAAAGCCCCACGGCTTCGGCGGTGCAGGGCATGTTGGCGCCCTCGCTGACCAGGCTGCAGCCGTTCTTGACGAGGGCCTTGGCGTCTTCGAGTTCCAATTCGTTCTGCGTGGCACTCGGGAAGGCACATTCGCACGGGATGCTCCAGGGGTTGGCGCCATCGAGGTACTCGGCTGAGGGGTACTTTTCCACGTACTCGCTGATGCGGCCGCGGCGGTTGTTCTTGAGGTCCATGACGAAAGCCAGCTTCTCGCGGTCAATGCCGTCCTTGTCGTAGATCGTGCCGCCGGAGTCGGACAGCGTAAGGACCTTCGCGCCCAGCATGGTGAGCTTCTCCACGGTGTACTGGGCCACGTTGCCGGAGCCGGACACGATACAGCGCTTGCCCCCAAGACTCTCACCTTTCGTCCCCAGCATTTCCTCGGCGAAATAGACGGTGCCGTAGCCGGTCGCCTGTGGCCGCATCAGGGAGCCCCCCCAGTTGGGGTCCTTGCCGGTGATGACGCCGTTGAACTGGCTGGTGATCTTCTTGTACTGGCCGAAGAGGTAGCCGACCTCGCGCTTGCCGACGCCGATGTCGCCGGCCGGCACGTCCATGTCCGGGCCGATGTAGCGTGCAAACTCGGTCATGAACGATTGGCAGAAGCTCATCACTTCCTCGTCGCTCCTTCCCTTCGGGTCGAAGTCGCTGCCGCCCTTGGCCCCGCCCATGGGGAGGGTCGTCAGCGCGTTCTTGAAGACCTGCTCGAAGGCCAGGAACTTCACGATCCCGAGGTTCACCGAGGGGTGAAAGCGCAGGCCGCCCTTGTAGGGGCCGATCGCATTGTTGAACTGCACACGGTAGCCACGGTTGACGTGGTAGACGCCTTGCTCGTCCACCCAGCCCACGCGGAACATGATCATCCGGTCCGGCTCGGTCAGGCGCTCGAGAACGGCGTAGCGGCGGTACTTCGGGTGCTCGTCAATGACCGGCTTCAGGCTCCGCAGCGTCTCCTCAACTGACTGGAGGAATTCGGTTTCGGTACCGGACTGTTCGCGGACGTGCTGGAGGGTTTCTTCGATGTAGGACACGTAAGGCCTGCTCCTGATGAGGGTTTGATTGGAGGGGGCGAAAGGGGTCCAACTTGACGGGCGCGTCTTCTATTTCCAGGTGTCGCCACGAGTCAAGGCGGGTCTCATGACACGGCGTGAGCCGGGTGTATCCCCCGACTTCGTGGGATGGTGTCCGTGACCCACTTGGCAGCGGTCCACCGAACTCTGCGAGACGTGCCCGATCTCGCAGGGCCGGGTAGAGGCGAAACAACGCACCAAAACAGCGAAAACACCCGCGGATGCAGACCCGATCGCAGGAAATTTCCCTTCTGCTGTTCGGCCGGATGGCGTGCTCCGGCCGGAAGAAATCATCCGCCGATTCACGCCGATAAGGGGCGGTTGCGTTTCATCCCGGGGGACCCCGGGCAGGGGTCGCAGCCTTTACCCACCGTTACGGAAGAAGAACTCACCGCGGAGGACCGGAGGCGCGGAGG
>SLOM01000046.1 GCA_007132505.1 Candidatus Sumerlaeota bacterium | reverse complement strand
GAGTCGTGGCGGCGCCGCTCGGCCTGCGCCCGTCCCCCCGCCTTGTCCGGCCACACTTTTTTTTGAAGAAGCAGCGGGTCGGCCTGCAAGTTCCCTGTTTTCAATACTTCAGATACGAGCTCACGCGGTGCCGTGAGCCTTGGCTTCTCTCTCTGCAGCCAGTCCAAAAACCGGTCCCATGCTTCGTAAGTTCTTTTTTTTGAACCGTTCACGGTGGCAGACCTGATTTGTGAGTGGGTGCTCGTTTCCTCACGAACGCTCACAAAGCAATAAAAAAAACGTATTGGCGCGGCAAGCACTTAGTGAACAATTCTCGACCTAGTAGTCAGCTGATTGGGGGAGAGAGGATGGCGCGAGACAGCGGCTCCCTCTTCTCCAGTTGCCGGGAGGGGTACAGGGCCGGTCAAACCGGCCGTACCAATACGTGGCCCGGGGGGTTCGCTCCCCGGGCCCGCTTTTGGTGGAGCGGCCCTTTGGGCGCATCCCGCCGTTTCGGAGAAGCCTGACACCTTGGCGGATGATCGGTGAGGCCCTGCTCTCACCCCCCTGCGTTGCGTCGTAGCGCCGTTGAGTGCTCCTCCTTCTTATGGAACTCACGCCACTGGACGGGTCATCGGCGTGAATCGGCAAAATCGGCGGATGATTCATTGTCTTGATGTGTTGGATAGGTTCGACTCCGGGCCATGTCCCGAACCCTCGACGCCCTTGCCCTCCCTGCCTGCCGCGGCCAAAGCGTTCTCTCGCGGGCGGGGGAGAGGCCACGAGGATCCTTGTCAACCCGGGCCCGGACGCAGGGAGGTCTCCATGCGGGTTCTGATCGCACCGGACAGTTTCAAGGGGTCGCTGAGTGCCCCCGCCGCCGCAGAAGCGCTGGCCAGGGGGTGGCACCGCGCCCGGCCGGATGACGAGCTGGTCATCCTGCCGCTTGCCGACGGCGGCGAGGGGACGGTCGAGGCGCTCATGGCGGCGCTCGGCGGCGAGTGGCGCACCACGCGCGTGCACGGGCCGCTCGGCCAGGCCGTGGACGCCCGCTGGGCACTGCTCGGCGATGGCGGCACCGCCCTTGTGGAGATGGCTGCCGCCTCCGGCCTCATGCTCGTCCCGGAAGACCAACGCAATCCCCTCCGCACCAGCACCTTCGGCACCGGCGAGCTGCTTCGTGCCGCCCTCGATGCCGGGGCGCGAACAGTCCTCATGGGCATTGGCGGATCGGCCACAAACGATGGCGGCGCCGGGATGGCCCAGGCGCTCGGCTTCCGCCTGATCCGCTCTGATGGCTCCACCCTTGGCCACCCCGCGGCGGGGGAGGACCTCGAGTATATCGCCAGCCTCGACGCATCCCGTGTCCCGGCCGGCCTGCGTCAGGCCCGGCTCCGCGTGGCCTGTGATGTGGACAACCCGCTCCACGGCCCCGAGGGAGCCGCCCACGTGTACGGTCCACAGAAGGGCGCCACGCCGGAAATGGTGCGGCAACTCGATGCGGGGCTTCGCGCCTGGGCCCGCGCCGTGGAAAAGCACATCGGCCGGAACCACGCCGGCGTGCCGGGCGCGGGAGCAGCCGGAGGGCTCGGTTTCGCCCTCCATGCGCTCTGCGGCGCGGAGCTGGTCCCGGGTATAGACATGGTGCTGGACGCCACCCGCTTCGCCGGCAAGGCGCGCGGAGCAGGTCTCGTCATCACCGGTGAGGGAAAGATAGACAGCCAGACGATGCGCGGCAAGACGATCGCCGGCGTGGTCCGCCGGGCGCGCGAAGCCGGTGTGCCCGTCCGGGCGTTTGCCGGAAAGCTGGAAGTGGAGCAGCTGGAGGGTGTGGAGGGACTCTACGAAATCCGCCGGCATTGTACCTCCGACCGCGAGGCCATGGATCGTGCCGGAGAGATACTTGAGCAGCTCGCGGAACGGGCAGCCGCGAGCCTTTAGAGGCACTCCGCCGAGGGGCTCAGAACCCTGCGTGCTGACGTCTCTCACGCTCGAGTTCGCGTTCCTTGTCGGACACCTCGCGCCGCGCCTTGGACAGCTCCCGCTCCAATGTCTCCAACCGGTCCTCCAGCTCACGGAAGCGATCCACCACCGGGTCGGGAATCTTGTGGTCGAGGGGGTGGGAGATGGGCGAGGGCTTGATGCGCTTGCCGTCGCGCTTCACCACCCGGCCGGGCACCCCCACGATGGTTGCGTTATCCGGCACGTCCGCCAGCACGACCGAATTGCCGCCCACGTAGCTGTTCTGCCCGATCGTGATGTTGCCGAGGATCTTGGCCCCCGCGCCGATCACCACCCCATCGAGCAGCGTGGGGTGCCGCTTGGCCGTTTGCTCCTTGCCGGTTCCCCCGAGTGTCACGCCCTGGAAGAGCATGCAGTTCTCGCCGACCTCTGCCGTCTCGCCGATGACGACGCCCATGCCGTGATCAATGAAGAACCCCGGCCCGATCTTCGCCGCCTCATGGATTTCGACCCCGGTCAGGAACCGGTTCAGCATGGAGATCACATGGGGGATGAACGGAATCCCCATGCGGTAGAGCACATGATTGAAGCGATGGATCAGGATGGCGTGAAAGCCCGGGTAGGTGAGCGCGACCTCGATCTTTGCCCACGGGCCGTGAGCGGCGGGGTCATTCAGCAGCGCTGCCTGAAAGTCGCGCCTGATGCAGTACCAGAGGCAGTGTTTGCGGCTGCTTGCCATCGGATCTAACCGGTCCTTCGCCTTCCACGATTCATTTCTCGGGGTCCATGCTGTCACCGTCCCCATTACAATCATAAGCGAAGCATATCGGACGCCAAGGCGAAACGGCTTTTTTCGGCCTCGCCGCCACACAACGTGCCCACTGGGGCAATTCACCCTTGCGGGCCCCCAAGCCCACCCGGGCCAATACGGCCCGGCCGCGACAGGAAGACACGCGGGGATTGCTCCCAAACCTCTCAGCCCGGCAGAACCCGGGGGAAAGCTCGACGCATGGCAACGGCACCAAGGAAGAAGACACGAAAGCTGGAAGGCCACGCCGCCCACACCAAGGCGGACATCAGGACGGGACTGCCCGGCCACTGCGGCCGGCGCGTCAAGATCACCTTCCTCGGCGCCGGCAGTGGCTTCACGCACCACCTGCTGAACGACGTGCTCCGCATACCGGGCCTCGAAGCAGTGGACTTCGCCCTGGTGGATATTGACAAGCGGCGCCTCGATCTCATGGACAAGCTCATGCGGAAGGTCGCCGCCGAGAGCCCGGGCATCAAGTGCCGCATCACGTCGAACACCGACCGCCGGAAGGTCCTCCCCGGGTCAGACTACATCGTCTGCTGCGTCGAAGTCAGTGGTACCCGCTGCGTCCGATGGGACAACGACATCCCCGCCAAGTACGGCATTGACCAGTGCATCGGCGACACGATCGGCCCGGGCGGCCTCTTCAAGGCCCTGCGCACCATCCCCACCTGGCTGGAAATCCTGCAGGACGCGGAGGAACTCTGCCCGCAGGCGATCGTCCTGAACTATACAAACCCCATGAACATGATGTGCCTTGCCGCGGGGCGCACCAGCATCCTTCCCGTCGTCGGCCTTTGCCACTCGGTGCAGGGCACGAGCCACCTCCTGGCCCGGCGCGCCGGTGTCTCCATCGAGGAAATGGAGTGGGAATGCGCCGGCATCAACCACCTGGCCTGGTTCACGAAACTCCAGCACAACGGCAAGGACCTCTACCCCACGCTCATGCGCAAGGCCCGCCAGGACCTCGCCGGCAAGCCCTCCGACCCCGAGGACAAGTGGGACCTCATCCGCAAGGACATGATGATCCACTTCGGCGCCTTCATCACCGAGTCCTCCGGCCACCTCAGCGAGTACGTCCCCTACTACCGCAAACGCAAGGACCTGCGGAAGAAGTACATGGGGCCGAACTACCACGGCGAGTCAGGCTTCTATGCCAATGAATGGCCCAAATGGCGAAAGAACGCAGAGCCCATCCGCCGCGAAATGCTCCGCGGCAAGCGCCCCTGCACATGGGACCGCAGTTGGGAGTACGCCTCCTGGATCATCGAGGCCCGCGAGAAGGATTCACCCTTTCGCATTCACGGCAACGTCATGAACCGGCGCTACGGAGCCGGGCCGCTCATCTCGAACCTCATGCCTGATGGATGCGTGGAGGTCGCCTGCATGGTGGACCGCGGCGGCATCCATCCCACCGCCTACGGCAAGCTCCCGCCCCAGATGGCGGCCCTCTGCGAGTCCAACATGCGCATGTTCGACCTCGGCGCCCAGGCCGCCATCGAACGGAGCGTCGAGCTGGCCGTCGAGGCCCTCTACCTCGATCCACTCAGCGCGGCGGTCTGCTCCCCGGCGGAAATCAAGGCCATGACGCTCGAAATGTTCAAGGCAGAGAAACGTTACCTGCCGGGATACAAGTAGTCCGGCAGTCCGGAGAAACCGCAGGCACACAATCCCGCCCCTGGTCCGAGGAGGAGCCCCCCCAAATGCCACGGAACAAGGTGCACTTCCGGCCCCAGCAATTCGCCAGTGACAACTACTCCGGCATCTGCCCGGAGGCTTTCGAAGCCATGGCCCGCGTGAACACGGGCCATGAACTGGCCTACGGGAACGACCGGTGGACGGCGGAGGCGTGCGACCTCTTCCGCGAGCTTTTCGAGGCCGAGTGCGAGGTCTTCTTTGTATTCAGCGGCACGGCCGGGAACTCCCTTGCCCTCGCCTCGCTCTGCCAGCCCTACCACAGCATTATCTGCCACCGCTACGCCCACGTCGAAACGGACGAATGCGGCGCGCCGGAGTTCTTCTCCCACGGCGCCAAGCTCCTCCTTGCCGAGGGGGAGATGGGCCTGATGGACCCGGTCAGCCTCGAGCAGATCGTCACCAAGCGTACAGACATCCATTACCCAAAACCAAAGGCGGTAACCCTCACCCAGGCAACCGAGCTGGGCACGGTGTACAGCCGCGAGCGCCTTCTCGAAATAAGCCGAGTCTGCAGGAACCATTCCCTGAAGTTGCACATGGACGGTGCGCGGTTTTCCAATGCCGTGGTCTCTCTCGGAATCACCCCCCGGCAGATCACCGTGGACTGCGGCGTGGATGTCCTCGTCTTCGGTGGCTCCAAGAACGGCCTGTGCCAGGGCGAGGCGGTTGTCTTTTTCAATACAGCTGCCGCGGAGGAGTTCGAATACCGCTGCAAGCAGGCCGGGCAGCTCGCCGCCAAGATGCGGTTCGTGGCCGCGCAGTGGCTCGGTGTCTTGAAAACGGGTGCGTGGCTCCGTCACGCCAAGCACGCGAATGACTGCGCCGCCGAGCTGGAACGCCACCTGCTCACTATTCCGGAAATAGAAATCATCCTCCCGCGGCAGGCAAACTCCGTCTTCGTCAGGATGCCCGATGAGATCGTCGGAGCCATGCGAGAGAAGGGCTGGCTGTTCTATACGTTCATTGGCCTTGGGGAGGCGCGCCTCATGTGCTCCTGGGACACCACGGAGGAGGCCATCGTGGCCTTCGTCCACGACCTGAAGGAGGCCGTCGCGGCGTCCGGCCTCGCCCGGTAGCTGCGTCCTGGCCGGGGGGGCGTCCTTCTTGCTTCGATCGTTCACGCAGGAGGGGATTATCCAGCTACCGGGAGTGCCATCACGATGGTTCATCAATTGAAAGTTGCCGTTCCGGGCCAGGGGCTTCACGAAATCACTGGAGACGTGCAGGACGCCGTCCGCCGCTCGGGCCTGAGCGAAGGACTCTGCACCGTCTTCATCCGGCACACATCCGCCAGCCTCACCATACAGGAAAACGCCGACCCAAGCGCCCGCCACGACCTCGAGCAGTGGCTCAACCGCCTCGTCCCGGAAAACGACCCCCACTTCACCCACACCATCGAAGGGCCGGACGACATGCCGTCGCACATCAAGGCGGCGCTCACGTCCACCTCGCTCTCCATCCCGATCGTGGAGGGGCGGCTTGGCTTGGGCTCCTGGCAGGGGATTTTCGTCTGGGAGCACCGGCGCGGCCGGGGAACACGGAGCGTTCTCATACACCTGGCTGGGTGAGGGGCGGTCCCGCTCAATCGAAACGAAGCATCCGGGCGTTGCGCTCCACGGTGCGCGGGCCGATGCCGTGGACCCTCTGAAGGTCGTCCGGCCCCCGGAAAGGTCCCCGCGCGCGCCGTTCCTCCACGATTCGGCGGGACATCGCCTCGCCCACCCCGTGCAGCCGTTGCAGCTCGTCCTGATCGGCCCGGTTCACGAAAACGGGTTCCGGTTCCCCGCTGGTCCGGGCGGCAGCATCCGGTTGCGCGCCGGGTTGCCTCCCCGCAACGGCGGACCCCACGGCGCCCTCTTCCACCTCAAGGTATGGATGCAGCCGTTCCAGCGTCACCGGCCCGATGCCGTGCACTTCCCGCAGCGCCTCGACCGTGGGGAAGGGGCCGTGCTGCTCGCGATGCTCCACGATGTCCCGGGAGCGCGCCGGCCCGATCCCGGGGAGCAATTGCAGATCTTCTTCCGTGGCGCGGTTCAGGTCAATCCGGCCACCTTCCGCCAGGCGTGAACGCTCCAGTTCACCCCTGCCACCGCCAGCCGTATAGACAAGCTCCCCCGGGGGGTGATGTGCTGCCGCCCCCTCGATGGCCGCGTCCGTGCCCGGTTCCGCCATGCGCCATTGGTAGAGCAGCCAGCCCGCCCCGAGGATGGCCAGCAGCGCGGCCACCATTTGCAATTCTGAGCGGGCGAATCCGCGGAACATCGTCTCCTCGCGCTGCTACGTCGTGTGCGGTCCCAGTGCGCTCCCGGTGGGCGGGGTGGGCTCCGCGGGGAGCGTCTGCTCGAACAGCCGGTCGAGCACCTGCCAAAGGCTGATCGCCGACCCGAAGGAGCCCCGGCGGATGCGTTCGGCCACCTCCCGCAATTCGGCCGCGGGATCAATTCCGCCGGCGGGCGTGATGCTTGCCGGGGTGCGTACCTCGCGCGCGTTCTCCAGCATGAACTCGATCAGCTCCCCCATCTGGAGCAGGTCACTGTTCACACCATCATTGCGGTGCGCGGAGGCGTCCGGGTCGGGTGGTATTTCCCGCGAATCGAAGTCCGGCATGCGCGTGATGGGAATCGGGGACAGGGCAAAGTCCGCCAGCTTGAGCCGCTGGTCGGGCCCGATGGCGATATTTTCCGGCCGCAGGTCGCCGTGCGGGATGCCGCGCAGGTGCGCCGCGTGCAGGGCCGAGGCCATGTGAAGTGCCATGCGGATGATCAGCGGATAGCCGGCCCCGCCCATTTTCCGAAGGTAATCGCGAAGATTGCCGCCCGGCAGGTACTCCGTTGCGATGCGCAGGATCGGCCCCGTGCGGTCCGCGAAGGCCACCTTCGCAAGGTTGGGGTGGTTCAGCCGCGCGATGGCCCGAAGGCGCTTCTCCAGAATCTCAAGCGCCGCACCGCCCTCGGTCAGCCGGTGGAGCTTCAGCGCAAGCGGCACATCCAGCAGCCGGTCCCTCGCTTCGAACGTCGCTCCGGCCGATGATTCAGACACCAGGCGCTTCAGCTCGAACCGTCGCACCAGCGAATAGACCGAACGCGGCCGCACCCGTGTCTCGTGTTCCTCAAAGCCGAGAGCAAGATGCCCCACGATCATTCCATACTCGTCCGGTCCGGGCGGAGGCTCCAGATCCCCCTCTCCGGCCTCCAGCTCCGACGTACTCTCGAGGATGTACCGCTCGAGCATCTCCATGGCGGCGGAGGAGTTCCGCTTGCGGTCCGGAACCGGTCCGGAGGCGAGGCGCAGGAGCTGCGAGGCGAAATCAATCCTCGGCCGCAGTTTCTCCGGATCGCCCCCGGCCTCCAGCGCCTGTCTGTACAAGCCGAGGGCTCTCTCGTAATCGCGCACCGATTCGTAGATGACCCCGGCGGCGTGGAAAAAATCGGGGGTCTGGTGCCCGGGCGCTCCATCCCCCAGCAGCCGGGCCAGCTGCCGCGCCGCCTCCTCGTATTGTCCGCTCTCCACCAGCGCCTCGACCGTGGCCAGCGCCACCGCCTCGTCCCCGGGTGCCTCACGCCGCAGCTCGCCAAGGACATCCAGCGCCTCCCCGGTCCGCTCCAGCGCGAGCAGGATGCGTGTCGCCTCGGTGAGCTGCCCCGCCTTGCGGTGCGCCCGCGCCGCTTCCGGCCAGCGCGTCAGCCGGTGCCACTCCCCGGCGGCCGCTGCGGGGTCGTGCTGCTCCAGCTCCTCCACCTTCCGGTACTCCTCGGAGGGATGGCGGTTCTCGTCCCCGGAGTGCTCCTCGCGGGCGAAGGGGATCTTGGTCGCATCAGGGGGCGTGGGCAGCGGGGCAGGCCGGGGTGCGGGAGGTGGCGTCTCCGGCTTCGCGGTTATCTCGCGCCGGATCGCCGTGCTTTCCATCCGGGAGGTGATCTCCTCCCGCACCTTCGCCTCCCGGCCAAGCCGGCGCAGGATCACGTACAGCACCACCACCATCAGCAACACGATGGCACCGGCAAGATACGGCAGCATGGATTCGTCCGGGATCAGCATGGGGAGTCTCCGGAAACGGGCAGCCCGTCGTCCCCGGGAAACGAAGGGGCCGGCACGGGAAGCGGGTCCAGCATCATGCGAGTTCTCCTTCCGCCATCCGGGGCAGGGAAGGGCCGCCGGGCGCCTCCCGCAGGTGTCGTAAGCCGCCACGGACCGGTCCAGCAAATTGAGCACCCCGGTCCGGCACGGGCGCAACAACCATGGACCGCCCTCACTAGGTCCACCACGACACCACAGGCAACGGGAAAAGCCACCGCCCGCCCCGGCTCGGGTGTATCCCCCGACTTCGTGGGATGGTGTCCGTGACCCACTTGGCAGCGGTCCACCGAACCCTGCGAGACGTGCCCGATCCCGCAGGGCCGGGTAGAGGTGAAACAACGCACCAAAACAGGGAAAACACCCGCGGATACAGACCCAATCGCAGGAAATCCCCGTTCTGCTGTTCGGCCGGATGGCATGCTCCGGCCGGAAGAAATCATCCGCCGATTTCGCCGATTCACGCCGATAAGGGGCGGTTGCGTTTCATCCCGGGGGACCCCGCCAAGGGGTCCAAGATGGTAGCCGGTGGTTGGGCGAAGCGACGCCACCGGTAACCGGGACGCAGATACCCACGACCCCGGCAGGGGTCGCACACAATGATGCGAACGGAAGCGGAGAACGGAAACGTCCTGTGCACTAAAGGCGAGTGATGATCACCCGCTGGGGGAAGTGCGGGTGGCCCTCTCCTTCGTACAGGATGGCTGGTCTTCCCTTCCCGCGGATGTCTTCGCCGCTGATGATCATAATGACTCCATTGCCCGTCAGGAGGGTGTTTTCCGTCTCCACCTCCCCGTGTTCGAGGTATTCCT
>SLOM01000260.1 GCA_007132505.1 Candidatus Sumerlaeota bacterium | reverse complement strand
TTCTTCAGGCGATCGGTTTCGAGAGCTGACACCGGCCCACGAGGCGGGACGCAGGCGGCGACTCTTCGAATCCGGGGGGCACCCGCTCCATGCCGTTCCCGCTACTGCTCGCCTCCGCCGACCTGATTTCCGCTTTTCGCGAAAATGACTGGCTCGGCAAGGGTTGCATCCTTGCCCTGTTCATTGGCTCGGTCTTTGTCGTCTACCTGATCCTCTATAAATGGGCCGAGCTGGCCCGCGTCGAACACCAGAATCGCCGTTTCGAGCGCATGGTGGAGCGGGACGGCTCATGGGAGAAGCTCTACACCGAATCGCGCCGCTACGAGGCCAGTTCCCTGGCCCGGCTGCTGCGCGAGACGTATCTGATCTGCCATCTTGAGAAGTGGTTCGGCACGAGCCGGGACATTCCGCTGGAACACCGGGTGGAGATCGCCTCCGCCACGGTCGGCAGCACCATATCCCGGGTTATTCAGGAGGAGGAGCGGCGCCTGCAGCGGTACCTGTACTGGCTGGCGCTTGCGGCGGCGGTGGCTCCTTTCATCGGGCTTTTCGGGACGGTCTGGGGGGTGTTGTCGGCCTTCCAGGGGCTGGGCCGAGAAGGGTCGGCGAACCTGACCTCCCTGGCACCGGGCGTATCAACGGCTCTGACGACAACGATTGCGGGCCTCGCCGTGGCGATCCCGGCGGTCATCTTCCACGGGTTTCTGGCCAACCGGGCGAACCAGATCCTCTCGTCGCTGGAATCGTTCGCCACCGAGCTGGACAACGCCGTGCGCAAGCGCATCCTGATGGACGGCAAGGGGGCGCGCCGGAGCACATCATGAAACGACGTCCACACCGCAATCGCTTCGCGCAGGACGCGCACATCAACGTGACGTCGCTGCTGGACATCACTTTTGTGCTGCTGATTGCTTTCATGGTGGTGGCCCCGTCCCTGCGCTTTAACGTGGACGTGGAGCTGCCGCAGGCCAGCGATGCCGAGGTCGTCAGCAAGGAGAAGCCCGTCACCATCCACGTAAGCTGGAACGAGGCCGACGGGATGGTGACCTACCACGTCAATGGTGAGGCCGTGAGCTTCGATGCGGTGACGGACACGCTGCGCAACCTCCAGGTGCCGGAGCATGACCGGGTTGTGGCGCTGGAGGCGGATCGCCGGGTGCCGTGGGACAACGTGGCGCGGCTGATCACCCGCCTGAAGGCCAGCGGCTTCCACAACCTTGGCATCGTCACCCAACACGGCCAGGGTGAGTGAGGTAGCCATGCCACGCCGCAAGGGCAGTGTCTTCTTCGTGATTTCGTTCGGGTTGCACCTGGTGTTGCTGGGTGCGCTCGTGTGGCTCTCTTTGATGGAGGACACCCAGCGGCTTGAGGGAAGCGTGGACGGGGGAGAGATCGTCCAGGTGGCGATGCTGGAGGCCCCCGCACAGCCGGAACCCGAACCCGAACCGCCGGCGCCCGAGCCGACACCCGAGCCGACGAGCGCACCCGCCACGCCTCGGCCCACACCCACCGCCACACCGGCGCCAACAGCCACGCCCCGGCCGTCTCCCACAGCCACACCACGCCCCACGGCAACCGCCACGCCCCAACCCACTCCAAGCCCCACACCGCGCCCGACCGCCACGCGGACACCACGTCCCACGCCGACACCCACACCCGAGTCGCGCGGTGCCATTGACCCCAGCAGGGCCAGGGAACTCCGGGGCACGCCAACGCCCGCGAGTCCCTCCAGGTCCTCGCAGAGTTCCAGCCGCACGCCGGCCCCCGACCGCACGGAAACCGGCGGCTCCCAGAGCAACAGGCAAACGGAGACCACGCAGGGAGCCACCACGCTCAAGGGGCTCGGTCTGCCGGATTACTACGCGCGTGAAGCACTCAACCGGCTCGCCCGCAACTTCCGCGTTCCCCCCGAGAGGGAAGAGAACGTGGAGGCGGTTCTGGCATTTCGTATTTCGAGAAACGGAACGATTTCCAACATTCGGGTCACGCGCTCGAGCGGTAAGAGCGAGCTGGACGGGCTGGCACGCCGGGCTCTCGAGAATACGGGGCGCTTCGCACCATTCCCCGACGGATTCGACCGCCCCCACGCCGACGTCGAAGTGACCTTCTCCTTCCGCTCCGGAAGCTGACGGCTGCGGAATCGCAAGCGGCTTCGGGCCCTCTCTATCAAAAAAACCTTTCATCACGAAGAAGACGGACGTGCGAACCCTGCAGGCTCCTGTGGGTGGGGGAGCGTCAGCGATTCCCCCTGTCTATACAAAGAAAACGTGCCTTCCGGATTTTTCACGGAAGGCAGGTCAATTTGTCGTTCGCATTTTTGCTGGTGCCCGCTAATATGATAGGGCAGACAGCGAATTGGGCCTACTCGGCGGAGGCGGTTTCCTCTGCTTCAGAAGAGGCTTCCTTTACCATGGCGTAGTGCTTCTCCACGAGTTCCCGCAGCTCCTCTTCCGTGACAGCTTCCAGGACTTCACCGAGGTGGTTGCCCTCGCGGTCGAAGAAGAAAGTGGCGGGGATGGCACCTGTCCACTCCTCGGAGAAGATTTCCATCACAGCTTCGGGGTCGCCGAAGTACACGACGTTTGAGTAGGGAATCTCGCGCCGCTGGAGGAACGGAATGACAACGTCCTCCACCTGATTATCGAAATCCACGGAGACTCCCGCGATGCGCACCTTCTCCGTTTCCAGTTCCTTGGAAAGCGCCACGAAGTAGGGGAGTTCTTCGACGCAGGGGCCGCACCAGGTGGCCCAGAAGTTCACCACGAGCATGTCCGACCCGTGGGTCTTGAGCATCTTTTCGATTTCCTTCTCGTCAATGAGCCGGGCTGTTCCGGCCCTGGGGAATTCAAACCGGTCCGGCTTGCTCTCCTCCTTGGCGCCTTCGGAGGTGTCGCCCTTGACGGCCACTTCGCCGCGTGCCTCCGGGGTGTGGTGGTGTGCCGCGGTGGGGGAGTGGAGCACTGCCGCGATGCCGAATGTGATGGCGGCGCCAAGCAGTGCCTTCGCGGATCTGTTCATGCCTTGTGTCCTCCCTGGACAGGGCGGGTTGGTTGGGAGGGCGCCGGATGGATCACCGGCGCCTCCCGGTCATGTCTGGCTGATTCAGGGTGAGCTGCGTGCCGCGGGTGTGGGGGTCAGCTTGCGGCGCCGTCGGCTTCCGCCTCAGCCCTCTCCCGCTGCTCGCGCTCCCACGCGGCCCGGGTTTCGGGGTTCCACTTGATGGTGCAGCCGAAGGCGCGGGTTTCCTTGACCTCGATCTCGCGGCCTTCGAGCAGGGCCTTCACGGCTTCCTCGGTGTAGGCCCGGCGATTGCCTTCCTCGGCACCCCGGCGTCCGGTATCGAACACCCCGTGGTACACCACGACGCCATTGCGGTCGTGGAGGAACACTTCCGGGGTGCGGGTGGCCTCAAACTGGAGCGCGAGGAGGGAGGAGCGATCCTCGAGGATGGTGTAGGGCCGGTTCGCGGCGTGCTCGTAGAGCGCCTCGGGGGTCTTGTCCACGCCCGGGTCCACGGCGAGAACGACCACTCCATCATCCTCGTACTTCTCGTTGAATTCTGCCAGCCGGTCCCACATCTCGACGACGAAGGGGCAGTCCTGGTTGTAGAATACGAGGACGACGATCTTGTCCTCGTAATCGCTCAGGGAGTGCTCCTTGCCTTCCGTGTCGGTGAGGGTGAAGTCGGGGGTGCGGTAGCCGAGGCCGTAACCAACGGCGGCGGCTTCGTCGTGCCCGCCGCCTCTGACCATTTCGTCGTGAGCGGCGTCGGCGCTGATGGCGCAGCCGTCGCAGCCGCCACAGGCAGCCATCGCTGGTGCGGTCATGAAGCCGAGAGAGGCGACCAGTGCCAGGGTGGAGAGTAGCATTCTCATGATTCCGTGCTCCTTCTTAGGAAGAAAGGTGGGGTGATTTGGGACGTGATTGCCATGGCCAGGTGGACCTTGGCCGCGGCGGGAGTCTGCAAGTTTCAGTCCACTGCATGACCCCCTGTCAAGTAGGGTTGCGTTGCGTCTTGGTGCGCCGGAACGTCTGATCCGGTGGACGAAAGCGTCCTGCGTCGTGTCGAAGTGGCGCGGGTACATCAGGGCAAGGACCGAAACTCCCGTGCTGGAGACATACAGAAGCGCATTGCTGCTGGCGGGGGAGATGGCGGGGGAGGAGACCGCCCGCCGCGACCCGCTCGCCACGCTGGGCGGTGCGATCATTGAGCTGATTGTGATCGGCATTATTGCCGTGGTGGTCATCTATCTGCTGAGGCGGCACTTTTTCGAAGGTGCGGCGGGCGATGATTCCGGCGCGCCCCCTCTCGACGAACGCCGCTTCGAGTCGGAGACGATGGGGTCCATGCTCGCCGCCCGCCCCGGCAGCGGTGATCCGGGAGCCGTCCCCGCCTCGACGAGCACCCCGGCGACGGCACCGCCCCCCTCACCCGTCCGTGCACCGGGGCCGAATCCCGGTCCACCGGCGGAGGAGGACCCGGGCGAGCAGCAGCTTCAGGACTTCCGCCGGCGCCTGGAGCAGCTCCGCGTCATCGGCCATCTGGAAGGCCGTGTTCCGCTTGCCGTTCCACCCAATGGAATGGTGTGCCGCATGACGCGCGGAGGGAGCTGCCTCCTTCTCCCAAGGCTCGAGAGTCCGGAGACCATGGATTACTTTCTCCGGCGGTTCGGCACAGTCATCTATCCGGGAAAGGAAGGCGACCCGGTCCTCATGGAAAGGGTAAACGACCGGCTGGGAGACCTCGCGAAGGGATTGTGAGAGTGCCGTATCCGCCGGCCGGGTGTTCTTTCTCCAGAGCGAAGGATAGAATGAACCACCGGGACACGGAGGTTGTCTGGCGCGAGGCCGGCAGACCTCGGCTCCGCATGGCCTGAAAATCCAATCCCCTTCACACAAGCTTGCGGCGTTCTGGCCCGGGCTACGTCTTGCCTTCCACGCAGCGGACGGTGTCGCGGGCGATAACGAGTTCCTCCTGTGTGGGGACGACGTACACGGCCACGCGTGAGTTGGCGGTGCTGATGCGCCTTTCCGTGCCAATGCAGGAGTCGTTTGCTTCCTCGTCCAGCTCCACGCCGAAAATGGAGAGGCGGTCCACGATGCGCCGACGTATAATCGGGCTGTTCTCGCCGATGCCGGCGGTGAAGCTGATCGCGTGCACCTCGCTGCCGATCATGGCCATGTATGCAGCGATGTATTTTGCCGCTCGGTAGACGAAAACGTCACGGGCGAGTTCTGCACGCTTGTTTCCCCTTTCGATTTCCTCCTTGATTTCGCGCATATCGTTGCCGGTGCCACTCAGGCCAAGGAGGCCGCTGTGCTTGTTCAGCATGTTGTTAATTTCGTATACATCCAGGTTTTCCTTCTCCATTATATGAAATGGAAGGGCTGGGTCAATGTCACCGCACCGCGTGCCCATGACGAGCCCTTCCAGCGGGGTGAAGCCCATGGAGGTGTCAATGGACTGCCCTCCCCTTATGGCGCAGATGGAACACCCGCTGCCCAGGTGGCAGCTCACGACGTTGGTCTTGTCCCGTGGACGCCCCAGCAGCTGGTGCGTGCGGAAAATTATGTAGCGGTGGCTGGTGCCATGGAATCCGTAGCGGCGGATGCCGTGCCTTTCATAGAGCACATAGGGAATTGCGTAGTGGTGCGCTTCCGGCGGTATGGTCTGGTGGAAGGCCGTGTCGAAGACGGCGGCATGCGGCTTCCCCGGGAGGAGTTTGTTGGCTATCTCGTATCCCTTGAGGTTGTGCGGGTTGTGCAGAGGGGCGAGGTCTATACACTCGCGGATGACGCCGGCCACCTTGTTGTCTATGAGGACAGAGTGGTCGAAGTGCTCGCCACCGTGGGTAATGCGATGCCCGACCGCGTCTATTTCGTCCGGAGAGGAGAGGACGGCGGTGTCCCCCTCGGAGAGCAGCTCAATCACCAGGTGGACGGCGGTCTCGTGGTCCAGGATCTCCCGCTCCTGCCGTAGCGGCGGCGCCCCGGCCGGATGGCAACTCACGGGCGCTGCATCCGTTCCGATTTTCTCGATGGTGCCGCGGGAGATGATCTCATCCGCATTGCGCTCAATCGCATCGAGTGATGTCTCGATGAGCTGGAACTTGACCGAGGAGGATCCACAGTTGAGGACGAGAACTTTCATGAGCCCGACTCCGGAAGGAGGGTTGCCATGCCCGCGGCCAGGGGACACCCTGTCCGCCAGACTGCGAGAGCAAGATGGGCCGGATCACTGACCGCATTTTCCCGATAGACCCGGTTGTGGCCATGGCCGGGTTGGACGTTCCCGCCAGGACCGCGTGGAGGGCAATCCGGGAAGAGCGCTTCCGCCTTTGCTGGGACCGGGCCTTCGTCGAGTACGGGGAGGACGAGGAGGGATTGTGGATGGAGCAGCGGGGCATCACGCTCTCGCGGGCCGTCTTCCACCTTTACGAGGACGCCAACCCGGAGGCAGAGGAGTACACGCTCGGGGCGGAACTGTCGGAGGGTCCCATCTGGCTGCGCGAGGCACGCGAGGGCTGGTTGATCAGGGGAGAGGGAAGATTCTCGCATGTACGCCTTGAGGTTTTTGCCCGGATTCCCCCTTTTTTCGTGCGGCGGTACATCTGGGCAGTGAATTCGGCGCGCTCAGCCCGCAGGGTTGCAGCCCTGAAGCTGTGGGTGGAAACAAACCACCCTCTTCCGGAGGGCGGCGTTTGACCTCCCCGGCCGGAGCGAGCAGCCTCCGCAGGCCGGACCCACCGGAGAGTGGCACCTGAGGAAGGAGTCTCCATGACGGCACAGGACGAAAGCAGCCAGGAGAAAAAGGAGCGGTCCGCGCCGCTGTATCCCTTCGCACCGGGCGCCGAAGGCCCGAAAGGCAGACCGGACGACACCCGGCCGGGCTCCCCTCCGCCCCCCACTCCGCCCGGGCTGCGGCCTGTGGTACTGGGCGGTGGGCGAAAGAAGGCCGCGAAGGAGAAGAAGCCCGGAGCGGAGCCTTCCCCGGCGCAGGACGAGACGAAGCCGGGCACCTCCCGGCCCCGTGAGGAACGCCGCAACTGCAGCTTCCCCGGCCTGATGAAGGTCATTTTCCCGGAGCAATCCTTCCTTCCCGTCCCAATCGCCGTTCGGGTGGCCAACCTGAGCCCCCGCGGGGCCATGGTCGAGATCCACGACCGCGCGAGACTGAACAAGGACGCCGTGCTGGTGGAGCGCTTCTTCGAGCTGAAGGTGGCCCACCAGCAGCTCCCGCCCGTGCGAGGCACCATCGTCTGGGTGGACTCGTCCAGCACAAGTCCGCGAGCCGGCCTAACCTTCTTCGAACACTCCGAGGAGATTGCCGGCCTGCTGTCGGATCTGGCAGCAACGCGGGAGGCCACCGCAGAGGGCAGCAGCATGAACTCTCCGCCCCCGCTTCCCATGCCCACGCTGGACACTTTTGCCTCCGTGACAACGCAGACCCGGCAGGTCGTGAGCGGTGAGGCCCCCGAGGCGCTGGAGGTCCGCGTCCACGGTGAGGACAAGGTCTTCAGGGCGCCGGTGAAGGACGGGCGGTTCGAGGTGGAGGTGGAGCTGGAGCCAGGTGGGAAGAACTACTTCCAGCTCCGTTCGTTGGCGGGAAAGCGCCGGTCAAAGCCGCTTCCGGTGCGCATCGTCTGCGAGGGCGGGGCGGCCGGACGGAAGAACCGTGTGGAGACGCATCGCGAGGACCGGAAGGGCGGCGGCGAGCAGCTTCGGCTCAGCTTCCAGGGAACGCCGGCGGATGCGGAGCGCGTTCTCTACCGGGTTTCCCAGCTCATGGCGCAAAGCGAGCGATTGCAGCTTACGGCGAGCCTCGAGACGCCCGGCGCCTTTGACGAGGCACTGGTGGAGGCGCTGGAAGCGGAGCGGGACGCCATACCCGGCAGGTAGCGGCCCACCTCACCCCAGTTCCAGGCTCACGGTGCGGAGCAGGCGAAGGCCGGATGCTTCGGCCGAGAGGGCAGTTTCGCCCTTCATCGCGGCGGGCAGGAACCAGGTTTCGCCGCGGCGCAGGGGTTCCTGCCCGTGGCCGGTTTCCAGCCAGCCTCCCCCCTCGACCACGGTGAGGATGGCACCGGTGGGGGAGAGCAGTCCCTCTGCCGGCCCGGCTGCCCCGGCGCGCAGGTCGAAGGCGGTCACCTGAAAAAAATCGTTCGTCAGCAACTCATAGGCGTGTACGGGCCCATCAGTCAGCCGACCGGGCTTGTCGGTGAGGCGCTGGATGTTGGGCAGCTCGCGCGAATCAAACCGCGCCACCTGCATGGACTCCTCCACATGGAGGGGGCGGGGCGGCTGGCGGTCCCAATCATGGAGCCGGAAGGTGGTGTCGCTCGACTGCTGAATCTCACAGACGAGCGTCCCGGCCAGCATGGCGTGGACGCATCCCGGCGGGATGGTGAGGAAGCAACCGGGGTGGACCTCCTTGTAGACGAGCAGGTCGCGCAGGGTCCCGTCCTGGCAGGCGCGCGTGGCGGCCTCGCGGGTGACCCCGGCGCGGAATCCATAAACAACCGTGGTGCCCGGCCGGCAATCGAGGACGTACCAGCACTCGCTCTTCCCCCGGTCGGGGTGCCCGTTGGTGCGGCACCAGGCGTCATCGGGGTGGACCTGCACGCTGAGGTCGCCCTCGGCATCTATGAATTTCACGAGCAGGGGGTATTTCTCCGGGGCCTCGGCCTGGCCGATCATCTCGCGGGGATGGGACCGGACCAGATCGCCGAAGAGAACCTCACCCAGCTCCCCGCCGAGCCGCACGGAGGAGCGGCCATGCGGGTGGTCGGACAACTCCCAGCTCTCGCCGATGGCGCCCCGGCCGGCGGGAGTATTCTTGTTGAAGAGGCGTTCGAGACTGTCGCCCCCCCACGGCCTGGGGGAAAAACAGGGTGAGAGCGGAAGGGGGCGTTCGAGTGCGCCGGCTGGGAGGTTGATGGGCGCCATGTCTTGTTTCCCTCAGAAATCGGGGAGGATGTTCCTGCCTTTTTGCCTCCGTGGGATGGCCGCCCGGCGCCCGGGCGGGCAAGGGGAACCCTGTCCCGGCGGCCCCCTTGGGTGTATCCCCCGACTTCGTGGGATAGTGTCCGTGACCCACTTGGCAGCGGTCCACCGAACCCTGCGAGACCTGCCCGATCCCGCAGGGCCGGGTAGAGGCGAAACAACGCACCAAAACAGCGAAAACGCCCGCGGATGCAGACCCAATCGCAGGAAATTTCCGTTCTACTGTTCGGCCGGATGGCGTGCTCCGGTCGGAAGAAATCATCCGCCGATTTCGCCGATTCACGCCGATAAGGGGTGGTTGCGTTTCATCCCGGGGGACCCTGACCCCGGGCAGGGGTCGCAG
>SLOM01000016.1 GCA_007132505.1 Candidatus Sumerlaeota bacterium | reverse complement strand
GCGATTTTTGGCTCGTATGTGGGTGAGTCGGAGTCACGCATTCGGCAGGCACTGCAACTCGCGCAGGGTGTCTCGCCCTGCGTGCTGTGGATAGACGAAATAGACAAGGGGCTCGGCGGGCTGCGGGGCAGCGGTTCTGGCGACTCCGGCACGACCCAGCGCGTGTTCGGGACGCTCGTCACGTGGATGCAGGAAAACACACGGCCGGTCTTCGTGGCCGCGACAGCGAACAACATTTCCATCCTGCCACCGGAAATCCTGCGCAAGGGACGCTTTGACGAAATCTTCTTTGTGGACCTGCCGGAGGTCCCCACCCGCGAGAAGATTTTCCGCATCCACCTGCAGCGCATCGGACGCGATCCAGAAAGACTGGACTGCAGGCGGCTCGCCGAAATGACGTCCGGATTCTCCGGGGCGGAAATCGAGGCGGCCGTCATTTCCGGTCTCTTCCGTGCATTGCATGCGAACCGGGAACTGGAGACGGACGACGTGGCGCACTCCATCGAACAGACGTTCCCCCTCTCCTTTACCATGCGGGAGGAAATCGCCAGCATCCGAGCATGGGCAAAGGGACGAGCCCGTTCCGCCGCCTGAGGCACGCCGACACACGGGACAGTTCCCCAGCCCACGGATTCATTCGCGCCCGTGGCCGGGACGGTGCCGGTGTCTATATAATGATGAGATGGACCACGAGACGCACCGTGAACACAGAGACGGCCATGATGTTCTGGAGTATTCTTCCGCGCTAGCCTGCGGCCTTTCTCCTCGGCGATGCCACGCTCCCGGCATGGAGGGCCACATCGGGCTCGGCCGTGTCCAGGAACTCCAAGAGGCACACAGCCAGCCGAGCCTTCCACTGTCTCGGGAGTGGCAATTCCACATCATTCATGCCGGCAGCGATGTCGTATTCCCCTTGGCCGCTGGCCCCGAGCCACCGGACGCACAATCGTTCAGGACGGGCTGATTCGAGAGTCAGGTGAAGCGCCTGCCCCTGGCTCGCTGCAACGAGCAGCGTGGCCTGACGGGCGAGCATGCGCACCGTCCTGCCGTCGCGTTGCACCGGCTGGGAAAAGCCGTGCAGGAACGGCGAGGCTGTTACATTCTCCTCTGCAACAGGCAGCTCCGTGGGCGGGTCGGGGAATAGCTCCTCGAGCGCCGCCGTCCACTTTGCCGTACCGCTCGCCGGTCCTGTGCGTTCGAAATCAAGATTTGTATCGTGCCGCACCATGCCGCTCCAGTCTTCCTTTTCGCCCTGGCGGACGCGGAAGACCGCGGCGTTGTCCGTCCATTCGTAGCAGGACTCAAGGTGCGTTTCATCTTCGTGGACAGCAACGGTGAGCGAATAGTCCCCGTACCCGAGCCGCAGCGGAATCTCCACGCGCACGCGGACCGATTCCCCGGCGCTGTAGCTGCCAAGGTCCATTCCCTTTAGCGCCGTGTTGGTTCCGAACAGGTGGAGCCCCAGCCGCTCCTTGATCAGCAGTCCAACGGTGGGGGAGCGGACAGGAACCAGGAAGAACACCTCCAGCTCCACCAACATCGTGTCACCAGACGTATAGACGTCTGTGGATCTGCCCTTTTCGTTGAGAAGGCGGAGGTCCGTGACGAGGGCCTGAAAGGTGCCACTGCGAACGGGCTCATTGGTTCCGGGAGAGGCGGGCCGAACCGTCCGCATGGCGACATTCCCCTCGCCAACAGAGGCAAGCAGCGAGTTGTATTCCTCCAGAATGTCCTTCGGTCTGCCGCGGCTGCGCATATGCCCCTCGTGCAGCAGGACGGCCTCCTCGCAGAGCGAGGACACGGCCACCGGGTCATGGCTGACGAAGAGGATCGTGGTACCCGCCTCCCGGAATTCCCGAATGCGGCGGATGCACTTCTGGGAGAACCGTGCGTCGCCCACGGAGAGTGCCTCGTCCACTATCAACACGTCCGGATTCAGGGCCGCCGCTATGGAAAACCCGAGCCGCACCACCATCCCCGAGGAATAGGTGCGCATCGGCTGGTCTATGAAATTACCGAGTTCGGAAAAGCCGATGATATCCGATTCCAGCGCCTGTATTTCATCCGGGGCCAGGCCGAGCAGCTGTCCATTCACGTGTATATTCTGCCGGCCCGTAAACTCCTGATGGAAGCCCATGCCGAGCTCGAGGAGTGCCGCGATACGCCCCTGCACCTCGATTGTTCCGGTCGTCGGGAGAAGGGTTCCCGTGATGAGTTTCAGGAGGGTGCTCTTCCCAGCGCCGTTTGCCCCGACAATGCCGACCGTCTTGCCCGAAGGGACGTCCAGGTCAATATCGCGCAACGCCCAGAAGGGCTGGTGAGCCTGCTGCAAGCCGAGCAGCTCCAACAGCCGGCCGCGTTGTGTGCGGTACAGCTTGAAGCACTTGGAGACGTTGCGGAGCGAGATCATCGGCTGCTGTACCGGGGAATGGAAAGCAAGGCACCGGGCTTCGGGAGGATGGCGCCTGCCTGCATAAGATTCTGTCTTGTGGCGTTCCCGGCGGAATGCATGTCCGAGCTCACACGTGCGGGAGGAAGGCGGTGCGGAGTTCCTGCGGCAGGTCCCGGAGCGAATAGTCCTGCGAGTTCACCACCATCAGCACCTGGCGTCCCTTTCCAAGAACCTGCTTCGCCCGGTTGAGCACCTCGTGCTCCAGGGTGGCGAACTTCCGGTTGAAGCTGTGTATACGGATGCGCACCGTGATGATGTCGAACTCCTTCGCCTCCATGTTGAATTTGTGTTCAATGGACCGGGTCAGGATGTAGAAAGGTGTGTCGTTCAGGTCAAATTCTGGCATGCAGGCGCGGAAGAACATCTCACGCACCTTTCCCACCCACATGACATACTGCCCGAAATAGATATTCCCGACGGAGTTGGTGTCCTGATACGTGGCCTGGAAGGTATGCGTGAACCACTTACCCTCGAAGTGCCCCTTTGCGTGCTCCACTTCGGCGTCGTAATGGAGGGGCCTGCCGTTACCCTCCTCCGAGGGGTCGGGCTGCATGGTCGAAAGGATGGACGCCAGCGTATGGGCGACCGACGGCTCCACCCGGTGAATGACCTCCTCGACGCGGCTGCCGAGCTTCGGATCAATACGCTTGATCGCATTCTCGAGTGCGTGGAGCGCCATTTCCGCGGCACGGCCCGAGTAGCTGCCGGAGGCGGGAGGAGGCTGTTCGCCCTCCGGAAGTGGTTCGGCCTGATCGTCCTGGGGGGGCTGGGGCATGGCGCGCTGAAGGTCGTCCACCACAGCCCGCCCGGAAATCGTCAGGATTCCATGCACGGCGGGGAAAAGCGCCCCCATCGCCATGAGGTACCATTGCTGATCGAAGTACCCCACTCCGAACAGGCCGAGCGAGAACGCGCCAATGGCGAACAGCGTGGTCTGCGTGAAGTTCGTGAACTGCGGGCTGAACGTCGAACGGAACAAGAAAACCACCGCATATCCGATGGAGAAGGAAGCGTAGAATGCGACGAAGTACTCCAGCTCCCAGCGTAGCGGAAGCCCCACGAGACCGATGCCCACCGCAGCCAGGAACACCGGCACTGGCGACCGCATCGCCGTCTCGGGGATGATGCTCAGGATGATGTGTTCGCTCTTCCGGGTCAGCTCCCTCAGGTACCACTTCAGCGCGACATAGCCGCTGTCCAGCGTGGACAGGATGCACAGGAAGAGGAAGGCGGCGTAGAAGATGGCGAACAGGAGCGGCGCACCGAAGTCTGGCAGGAAGGCGAAGCGCGTGACGGCGTCCTTGGCGTGAAAGAGCCCATCCGCAGCAGGCACAAGAAGCTGCGCCGGGTTTACCGGCAGAACCATGAGCGCCAGCACGCCGTGGAACAGTAGGACGCAGAAGAAGAAGATCCCGCCGAAGAAGTACGATCCGCGAATCGTCCCCTCCTCGCGCCGGATCTGGATCGCGCGCTGCCACTGCTGAATGTCAAGCCACGGCCCGACGAGGAACCCAAGGACAATGGGCACGAAAAACCCGAGGAACGTCAGGCTGATTGCCCGCTCCTCTCCGGGCCACATGGTCCAGCCCGCCTCCTGTCCCGCCTGAAAGTGACGGAACGACAGCCAGGCCACCGTCATGGACACCACCACGAGGAGGAACATGACCAGGTGGCTCCACTTGATGCGCCGGATGGGGAACTGCTCGCCCAGCATCAGTGCCCCGCCGAGCGCCAGCAGCACCCCCAGCGGCAGGCCCAGTCCCATCGGGATGAAGATGTAGCGGAAGACAGCAAAGAACGTCAGCGCGATCGCCACAAACTGGTACACCAGAATGACGTACCGGAGCGAGTGGCTCGTGGTGAAGAAGTGGCGCTCGAAGTCCCGGGCCGTCGGCTGGCGGCGGGAAATGCGCTCGGTCAGCAGCCCGAAGGCCATCAGCCCGATGGCGTTCGGAACCACGAAGGCGAGAAGGCCCCCCAGCCCGAAATGAAGCGCCATCTGGACGGAGAGAAAGAGCCCCAGTCCCCACGTCCACGACAGCGCAATGGAAGTCCCCCACAGCATCGCCTTGGAAAGTCTGAACACCGGGGAAGCTGGCTCCTGTGGCGGAATGGGCGCACCTGCGGCGCGACCGGCAAGCTAGGGCGCCGGCGGGTCGTGCCACAAGGACGATTCGGAACGGCCTGACGGCCGCACCGGGACGGTGCCGGAGGCTGTGGCCGGTGGCTACCGGCTCTTTCCGCCTGCGGGTGCCGGGGGTGGTTCGCCCTCTCCGTCCTTCTCCGCTTCCTTGTAGCGTTCCTTGACGGTCGGGAGCTTCTCCAGCATGTCCTCCAGCTTGAGGCCGGTGAGGCTCTCCACGATGGGGGGCAGGCCGGCCAGAATCTCGGACACATCGCGCGTGACCTTGGCCGCGCCCGTGTTTCCGTCCGCTCCGGTGGACACGATGGTGATCTTGTCCGTCTTCGCGAGGGGGGCGGAGATTTCCCGGGCGATCTCCGGCAGGGCCGCGATGAGCAGTTCCGCGATGGCCGCCTGGTTGTAGTACTGCCAGGATTCGGCCTTCTTGCGATTGGCTTCGGCCTGGGCCAGACCCTCGGCGCGGATGACCTCCGCCTGGGCCAGACCCTTTGCCTTGATGGCCTCCGCTTCGGCGAGGCCCTTGGCGCGGATGACGTCCGCATCCGCCTGACCGCGGCGCCTTTCCGCCTCAGCGGCGCCCGTGGCTTCGCGCTCGAGCTGCACCCGCTTGCCCTCGGCGATCGTCTCCATGCGGAACCGGTCCGCTTCGGCGGGCTTCCGCACCTCGGCATCCAGTTCCCGCTCCCTGCGGGTGATCTCACGCTCCTGGACCTGGATGAGGCCCTCGCGCTCGACCACCTGAATCTTGACCTCCTCGGCCTTCGATATCTGCATGGTGGTGTTGCGCTGGATGTCGTAGGCCAGTTCCGCTTCGGCCTTCTTTTTGTTCACCGACGCCTCGTACTGCTGGAGGTTGCTTCGGTAGTCGCGGTCTGCTTCGGCAACACGGGTATCGGCGGCCAGCTTGGCCACCTGCCCCTCGCGGTTGGCCTCCGCGGAGCGGATCGTGGCGTCCCGGTCCGCCTCGGCCTGGCCGATGATCGCGTCGCGCTTGACCTGCGCAGTGCGCGGCTTGCCGAGGGCATCCAGGTACCCGTTACGGTCGGTGATGTTCTTGATCGTGAAGGAGACGATCCGCATGCCCATGTTCGCCATGTCCGTGGTGGCGTACTCCTGCACGCGGGAGGCGAACTTCTCACGCTCCTTGTATATCTCCTCCACCGAAAGGGTGCCGAGCACGGCGCGCAGGTGGCCCTCAAGGGTCTCGAGCGCCACGTTCTGGATTTCCTGCGGGGACTTGGCCAGGAACTGCTCCGCCGCGGTGCGCAGCGCGTCCTCCGTGTTGTCTATCTTGACCTGCGCAATGCCGTCCACGATCACCGGAACGCCCTGAACCGTATAGACCTCCGGCGTCTGGACGTTGATGGTCATGATTTCCAGCGACAGCTTGTCCACCCGGTAGAAGAACGGCAGGACGAACGTGCCGCCGCCACGGACCAGCTTCGGCCCCGTGCCAAGGCGCATCTTGCGGCTCGTCCCGCCGGAGATCACCAGCACCTCGTTCGGGCCCGCCTTGTACCAGCGGGAGGCAACAAAGCCCAGCAGCAGCAGAAAACCGAGAATCAGCAGGACAGCCGCAGCCACCACCTGCAGGTTGTCAAAGGCTCCACCCTGCGCCATCAGACCGGCATATGTTATCATGGCTCCGTCTCCTTTTCCTTTTCGCCTGCTTCCCCCCGGGGCCGCAGCGGCCGCACGAGGTAGGTTGTCCCGAGGAACTTGACGATCTCGACGATCTCGCCCTGCTCGATGGCCGCGCCGTCCTCCGAGCGCGCCGGAGCGCTGTTACGACCCGAGGGCGTGCTGTAGGTGATCTGTCCCGTGGACCGCGGGCCGATGGGCAGGGACACCTCGGCAGTCTGCCCCACCATGTCCTCCCGCCGGTCGGCAAGGGAGGACTCCTGGGCCTTCAGACCCTTCCAGATCGCCAGATAGAAGAGCAGCGAACCCACCGTGCCGCTTCCCACCGCCAGGAGCACGGAGCCAATACCTCCAAGCCCGAACAGATGCAGCCCCAGCACACCCATCGCCCCGAAGACCACCATGAAGAGGCAGATCGCCGGGAACATCGAACCGTCGTCCCCAAAATCAAAGATTCCCCCCAGCAGGAAGGCAAACGCCAGCAGCAGGAATCCCACCCCAAGGACGATCCAGTAGACCATCGTGAGTTCGAGCGTCTGGAGGAACTCCAGCAGTTCCATCGGTTCCCTGTTTCCTCTGAACCGCAAGTTTCAGATGTTGGGGTAGGGCTTGGCGGGCAAGTGAGCAAGCCTAATGAGTGCGGCGGGGCTCTCTGGCTCTCCGGGGTACACCCCCCGGCTTCGCGGGATGATGTCCGTGACCCGCCCGACAACGTTCAACTGAGCCCCGCGAGGCCTGCCCGGTCTCGGCGGGCCAGGCGGCGTGCCACGTTCAGAGGAGATCATCGGCCGATTGCGCCGATTCACGCCGGAAGGGACGGCTGCCCAGGGTTCCGGACAGAAAGAGGCCCGCCCGCGTCAGCCGGTCAAGCTGCGCGGGCGGGCAAGCCCCCCAGGGAGGGGAGGACGGTTACTGATAGTGCTGCCAGGAGGGATTCTGGAGCGGAACCGGGGTGGGCGTTGGCGTCGGTGTTGGTGTCGGCGTCGGGGTCGGCTCGACATCCGGAGCGGGCGCGCCGCCGCGGAGGAAGGTGCCGTCGGAGGCTCCGCCGTCGTAATCACCGATGTTGGTCACCTGGAGGTAGTTCGGATGGCCGGGGTCGTCCGTGGGATCGAAAGCCGGGTCCGCGTTGACGATGGCGAAGGTATCAACGAGGCTGCCCGGATCGTCCACCGGGTCCGCGTTCAAGCGGTCGGGGCCTTCAGTCACGATCGCGGAATTCTCGATCATGAGCGTGGCACCGCCCTGATGCCGGACGACGTTGTTGGGGTCGTCGGTTCCATCGCCGGCGAGCACCGAGTCGCGGATGATGACCAACGCTTGGTATGCACCGCTGAGGATGCTGAAGGCGGGAGCGCTGGTACCGTCGGCGCCGTTGCGAGCCGAGGTCACATTTTCCAGGAGAACCGTGTGGTTGGCGGCTGAGGCCGCATTCCCCAACCGGATGCCGCCCTCGGCGTTGCCGGTAGCGATCGTGTTGCGCATGGTGAGGTCAGGTGGGGTGGCGGCGTTATCCCAGGCTATGCCCCACTCGTCCCCGTCCGCGGCGATGATTCCATCCAGGAGGACTTCACCCTGGTCGCCGACGCCACCGACGTACCACAGGCCGTGGCGGACATTGCCGATCAGGCGCAGCGGCTCGTTCGGAGCATTCACCACCAGGTTGCGGTTCGCCTGAATGCCAAAACGGCCGCAGTAGGAGATGACGTTGCCATCCTCGAAGATGAAGGTGGCGGCCTCCCCGGAGCCGGCGCTGAGGATCAGGCCGTCGGGGTTGGATCCCACCTGGAGGTGGGAGATGATGACGTTGCGGTAGGTTACTGTTGTTCCCGGTCCGCTCGCGCCGCCACCACCGACAAGCATGCCGTCGTCGCCGAATTCGATCTTGTCGGGGAGATCGTCCAGGTCGATCCGTGTCAGTCCGTCCGTCGTGATCGGATTGCCGTTTCCATCATTCACCGTAATCAGCAGGTTTTCGAACAGGAGGTTCTGGTTGGCGCCGAGGGCGTTTACCGCCCGCACCGGCGTGCTCTCCCCGGAGGGAAGCAGGATCAGGTTGCGCAGCGTCACATCATGGGCTTGGGAATCGTCCGTGATTCCGATGGCGATCCCGTGGGTGCTGCCGTTGCCCTGCTGAAGCAGCAACGTCGGGCGGTTATCTCCTGTGCCCTCAATGGTTAACGCCTGCGTGATGGAGACGTGGCCCTCGTAGGTGGCATCGTCCACGATCTGGATGACATCGGGTGCCGAGGCAATTGCGTCCTGAAGGGACTCGAAGTTGCCACTGCCATCCGAGGCGACTGTCACCGTTTGGGCTGCTGCCAGACCAATACTCAAAGAAACGGCGCATGGGAGCGCCAAGAGAACGGAGAGACTGCGCATCGTCGTGCCTTCCTCCTTGTAGGAGATTATCAAACCTTCTAGTCTACCATATCATGTCTTTTCCTTCAGGCCCGGAGATGTCAACCCGGATAATGCATGGGCACATGGCCGGAGCCTTCGCAATCCTGCGCCCCTCCCTCCCCGGAAGTGTGCCTGGCCAGCCCCGCTCCGCCTCTTCGTCCCTCGCGGCCGGGCACCAGCTCTCACCAAACCCATGAAATCCTCCGCTCCCCCCGCGTCCCCGGCGGCCCGATGGAGAAAACCTGTCCTGCCCCCTCATCTCAGCGCCTCTGGTTCTTCGCCGTTGGGTCCCTCAAAGGAAGGGGCCGGACTCTGGGGAGCCCGGCCCCGGTTGGTTGCTGGTTGTCTGTACGGCGGACGGTCAGTCGAGCGCCGTCACCGTGACACCAGTGATTTCGATGGTGCCGTCCTGGCCGAGGAACGCGAGCAGGTCGAGCGCCACGAACCAATCCGACACGCCGTCCGAGGTGAACAGCACCAGGATGGTCTCCGGCATGTCGCGGCCATCCACGTCCACGACCTGCGCCATCGCGACACTGCCGTGGTCGGCTGTGGAGACGCGCACCCGGAGGTCGGGAGCCTTGGCGCCCTCGTCGGTGATCCAGTTGACGTCCACCACGAGGCTGTAGGTGCCGGCCTCGAGCGCTGCCGCGGGTGTGGCGAGCTGGTAGAAGCCGAACGTGTCGCCCTCGGTGGCCGTGCTCAGGAGCAGCGCGCCGTCCAGCTCGGCGAAGACCGGGCTGTTGTAGGTGACGGTGGCGTTTTCGGTCCACT
>SLOM01000164.1 GCA_007132505.1 Candidatus Sumerlaeota bacterium | reverse complement strand
TCCACCGTGGACGCCCAGAGCACCTACGTCGTCGGCAACATGGTCAAGGTCCTCGCCTGGTACGACAACGAGTGGGGCTACTCCATGCGCCTCATTGACCTCTTGAAGAAGCTCGGCTGACCCCGGCCGGCTTTCTCAACGGCAACCAACAGGAAAGCGCGCCGGGAAGGAGCAGCCCTCCTTCCCGGCGTCCTATTGAAGGGACAACTATCCAGGAGGAAATCCCATGGCTCGCAGAAAATTCATCGCCGGCAATTGGAAGGAAAACGGCCTTTACGCCGAGGCCCGGCAGCTTATCGAGGAGCTGATCCCCCTCGTGAAGGACGCCACCACGGCCGACATCGCCGTCTGCCCGCCCTACCTCGTCATCCCGGCCGTGGCCGAATGGATCAAGGGCACCAACATCCAACTCGGCGCGCAGAACGCCTTCTCCACGGAAGCGAAGGGTGCACTCGTCCAGAAGGGCGCCTATACCGGTGAAGTCTCTCCGGCAATGCTCAAGGACGCCGGCTGCACGTGGGCCATCCTCGGCCACAGCGAACGGCGTCAGTACTTCGGCGAGACGGACGAGAAGGTAAACGTCAAGGTCCGTGCCTGCTACGAAGCCGGGATCAAGCCGATCGTCTGCGTGGGTGAGACGCTCGAGGAGCGCGACTCCGGACGGACCGCCGGCGTCGTCGAGAAGCAGGTGCGCGGCTGCCTGGCCAGCCTGCCCGCGGACAAGATGGCCGAGACCGTCATCGCCTACGAGCCCGTCTGGGCCATCGGCACCGGCCGCACCGCCACGCCGGAGCAGGCACAGGAAGTCCACGCCCAGATTCGTGGACTGCTCAAGGAACTCTTCGGTGCCGAGATCGCCGAGGCCGTCCGCATCCAGTATGGTGGTTCCATGAAGCCGGAGAACGCGGCGGAACTGCTCGCCCAGCCGGACATTGACGGCGGGCTCATCGGAGGGGCCGCCCTCAAGGCGAAGGACTTCACCGCCATCATCGAAGCCGCCAAGTAAAGCCCCACCGGCAGCAACATCGTCATGCCACCCCGCGGAGAGGGCCTCACCACCCTCCCGCGGGGTGATTCGTTTACCGCTCCCCTCTGTCTATACGCCTTCTCACGGCGGGGCGGAGAGCAGTTTCGAGAAGGCCTCGATGCAGGCGTTGATGCCCTTCTCCACGTCGAGGATGGACGCGTCGTACATGTAGGCCGGCGTGGTGCAGACGCGCCGTGCGTTATCCACGTGCGCCTCCTCCACCTTCTTCGTCACGTGGCGTGCGCCCATCGCTTCGATGGCGGTGGCCACCTGTTCGTTGGAGCCGATGGTGACCTCGACCCCCTCTGGACCGAGCACCCGTGCTGCCACCACCGGCGCGATGCAGAAGAACGCCAGAGGCTTTCGGGCCCCGTACATGGCGCGGATGAACTCCTTCACCTGACCGTCCACCTTTGCGTCCGGCCCGTCGAACGCGAAGGTGGAAAGGTTCTTGGCGGCACCGAATCCGCCGGGGAAGACGGCCCCGTCCAGCTCCTCCGGTTTCGCGTCCTGAAGGGGCTTTATGTTGCCGCGTGCGAGGCGGGCCGCTTCCACGAGCACGTTGCGTTGCTCGCCGGACGCCTCCTTGCCTTCCAGGTGGTTGAAGACATGCGCCTGCGGGATATCCGGCGCGAAGAACTCGATCGTGTGTCCCTTGCGCGTGAGCGCCAGGATGGCGAGCACGGCTTCGTATATCTCGCTTCCATCAAAAACACCGCAGCCTGAAAGCACGAGAGCGATGCGTTTGTTGGCCATGGGAGTTCCCTCCAAATTGAACTGGCGGGCATAAAGAAAGGCCCGGGGAAATGAAACCCCGGGCCTGGTGTGTGGTCAAGGAATCGCGGGACTAGTCCGCTTCCTCGTGCTGGATGCGGGCTTCCTTGATGACCTGCTCCTGGACGTTCGGCGGGCAGGGTTCGTAGTGGCTGAACTCGGCGGAGAAGACCGAGCGCCCCTGCGTCATGGAGCGCAGGTCGCGGCTGAAGGTGCCCATCTCGCCCTGGGGCACATCCGCGGAGACGCTCACCTTGCGGCCCTCCTGCTCGTTACCCGACACGCGGCCCCGGCGCTGGGAGATGTACCCGAGCACGTCCCCCATGTAGTCTGCCGGCACTTCCACGTGCACGCGCATGATCGGCTCCAGGATCACCGGCCCCGCTTGCGGGGCCACGTTCTTGAAGGCGAGCGAGGCGGCGACCTGGAAGGCCATGTCGCTGGAGTCCACTGAGTGGTAGGACCCATCGTAGCACGCGGCCGCCATGTCAATGACCGGGTAGCCGGCCAGGATCCCGCGGTTGAGGGCCTCGCGGAGGCCCTTCTCCACGGAGCTCTGGAAGTTGGTCGGAATGACGCCGCCGACGATTTCCCACTTGAACTCGAACCCGTTGCCGCGCTCGAGCGGCTCCAGGCGAATCCAGCAATCGCCATACTGACCGCGCCCGCCGGACTGCTTCTTGTAGCGGCCCTGGCCCTGTGCGGTTTTCGTGATTGTCTCGCGGTACTGTACGCGAGGTGGATCGGCCTCGACCTCCACCTTGGATGCCAAACGAAGCCGGTCCAGCGCCACCTCGAGGTGGGTGTCACCGTGCCCGCTCAGGATGGTCTGGTGCAGGAGGGGGTCGCGTTCCAGCCGCAGCGTGGGGTCCTGTTCCAAGAGGCGGTGGATGGCGACGGCGATCTTGTCTTCCTCGCTCTTGACCTTGGTACGGATGGCAAGGTGGACGGAGGGGGGAGGCAGGTGGGTTGGCTCGAAGCGCGGCGTTGGGGGCTTGGGGTCCGCCAGCGTGTCGCCGGTGTGGACGTTCTGCAGCTTGGCGAAGGCGCCGATGTCGCCCGTCATCACGCGCTCGACCTGCACCTGGCTCTTCCCCCGCAGGGCGAACACATGCCCAGCCTTCATGGTCTGGCCGTCGCGTGCATTCAGAATCTGGCAGTCACCCGTTACCGAGCCGGTCACCACCTTGAAAAGCGAGAGCCGGCCCGCGTAATCGTCGTTCACCGTCTTGAAGACGAAGCCGCTGAATGGTGCGTCCGGGTCGAGCTTCTGCAGGACGACCTCACTCCCATCGTCCTTCGGGTCCTTATAGGCCCGGAAGCCGGCACGCATGTCCGGCGAGGGGCATTCCTCCAGGAGGAAGTGCACGAGTCCCGCCAGCCCGATCTCCTTCTCCGCCGAGGTGCAGACCACGGGCACGAAGCGGCCCGACTGCATGTCCTTGCGGAGTCCGAGGCGGAGTTCCTCCTCGGTGAGAGTTTCGTTTTCGAGGAACTTTTCCGTCAGGTCGTCGTCGCCTTCCGCGGCGGCTTCCACGAGGGCCCGGCGGGCCTCCTCGGCCTGCTCCAGCAGCTCCTCCGGGATGTCTTCCACCTTCTTGTTGGCGCCCTCGTCGTAGATCGCCTTCATGTCGAGGAGGTCAATGACGCCCTTGAAGTCGGGTCCCTCGCCGATGGGCAGCGTGACGGGGATGACATGGGCGTCGAAGATCTCGGAAACGTTGTTGAGTGTGCGCTGGAAGTCGGCGCGTTCCCGGTCCATCTTGTTTACGACCACGGCGACCGGGATGTTGTACTCGTTGGCGAAGGCCCATGCGAACTCCGTCCCCACCTCGACGCCGCTTTCCGCGTCCACGACGAGCAGGGCCAGCTCGCTCGCGCGGATGGCGTTCTTGATCTCACCGATGAAGTCCCGGAAGCCCGGGCAGTCCAGGATGTTGATCTTGTGCTCGGGCAGCTCGATGGGCAGCAGCGTGGCATTGATCGAGCACTGCCGGTCCTTCTCAAGCGGATCGTAGTCGGACTGGGTGTTTCCGGCCTCGACGGTGCCCTTGCGGTCCACGAGGTTGTGGATGTGCAGGAGCGCCTCCGCGAGCGTGGTCTTGCCGGTCCCCGAGTGACCCGCAAGGGCCACGTTGCGCAACTGGTGGGTCTGATAAACTTTCATACCCGGTTCCTTTCTCAGGCTGGAGGGCGAAATGCCTTCCCCCGGTGCGCAGCGGGCTCTGCCACACACCCGGCGGAGGCACGGCCCCCGGGTCACTTCTTCGCGGCGGAGAGGTTACCGGCAGGGGGTCGGCGGGGAGCAAGTGGGAACCCGTCCAAATTGACGATACATGGGGGGGTTGGCGTTGCACCGGGGTGCCGGGCCCTGTCTCTTGGGCCGCGTTCAAGACCTTGTCGCGCGGAGGAATCATGCCGGAAAGCACACATCAATCAGACGATCTGCTGGAACGGATCAGGGCGCTCGAGGATGAGCAGGTGGAGGCGCTTTCCGAGCGTCTCGCCCCCCAGGATGATCGGCTTCGGGCCACTCTGGCGATTGTTCACCTTGCCCGGAATGACCGCCAGGGAGCTGCCCGCCAAATCAGGGAGTTGCAGGCTGACGGGACCCTCAGCGGGGGAGAGCGGGCCTTTCTCGAGTCCTACCTGTTTCAGGAAGAGGGCGATTACGAAGGCATGGAGAAGGCTCTGCGCTCCTCCCTGACGGACCCGGAGTGCAGATGGGCGGAGCAGTGCCGTCTGCGTCTGGCCATCGCCCTTATCGGCCGGCAGCGTTTCAGCGAAGTGGAGGAGGTTCTTGCCCCCCTACTTGAGCCTCCGGGGACTGAGGACTCGTTGGAGGCGTATCTGCTGCTGATTCAGTCGCATGTCCTGAGCGGACCCGACAAGGATCAGCTCATTGAATGGTGTGCCACCGTGGATGGGCTGCTGGAGAAGGGCTTCCGCCTCCACGGAGCGGCGGAGGTGATCTGGTATGCCGTCATGATGGAGCAGAACGGGCTGGACGGAGTGACCGAGCCACTCCTGCAGAACCACGAGGGTCTGCTTCACAGCTGGAAGGGTGGCAGCGCCGAGGATGTGGAGTTCCTCTTGAAGGCAGGGGAGAAGTACAAGGTGCCGGGAGCCATCCACGCGGCCGCGCGCGGATACGAGAACAGTCCCTTCCCCATGGAGGAGGCCGAGGTGGAGAAGGCCTCCTTCCTTCTTTCGAGCCATGAGGAACACGAGGCCGCGCGGCTGCTTATCCGGACGAGCTGCAAGCCCGGCCGCATCCGTAAGCGTCCCGAACTGTGGGGGCCGCTTGTCCTCGCCTGTTATCATGCCGGGAGATGGAAGGAGACGCTCGATCTCCTGCGCGAGCATCGCAGTGAACTGACCGGTACGCGGCTGCAGGACTCCTCCATCCTGTTCAAGACGGTCTGCGAGTATAACCTGGGCCGGTTCCCCGAGGCTCGCCGCAGGATGGAGGATTATGGAACGGACGCACTGCTCCGCCTGGCGGACCCGGAAGAGGCTGCAACGCTTGTCTTCATCTATTGGGCACTTGGACAGGCGGATGCGGGGCGGGAGCTGGGGACTCGTGCCATTGACCTCCGCCCGGAGCACGAGGAGGAGTCCGCGGAGTTCCGCCAAGCCTTCCCCCGTATCCTCTTCGACGAGGTCGCAATCCGCAGGAGGGAGGACCTGGTCCCCCACTGTATGGAGCTGACGGAGCAGGCGCTCGCTGAGCCCGGGTTGGTCGCGAGACTCCTGCTGGAGGCGATGGAGCTGATGAAGTGGGGCCTCACGGAGGGGGCACTGGAAATCGCCGCAGGCCTCGAAGGAAGAGGTCACGCCGGCATTGCAGACATGCTCCGCGCGATTGCCGCTGGTGAGCGGGGCGAGGAGGCGGAGATGGAGGCCCTCTTCGAATCCGCCCTGCAGAAGAGCCCGAAGGATCTCCACACGGAGGTGCTCCTTTACCGTACGTCACAGAGGCGCAGATACGGCCATGCCGAACAGGCGATGAAGGACATTGAGGCGAGTCTCGAGAGCTGCTCCGCGCATCTCACGAGGGCCATGCTGCTTGGCGCAAAGGCGGGTTTGCTCGCTGACGCGGAGCGGCAGGAGGAAGCCGACGACCTGCTTGTGGAAGCATCCAGGAAGAGCCCGGCGGATACTGACGAAAGAGTCCCGGCGTACTTCCCGGGCGCGGAACTGACCTTCTATGTGGGCACCGATGCCGATGCGCTGGAGTTGAAACTCGATACGTTTGTCGAGCAGGTGCCGGACGACATGGAGACGCTCCGGACCGCCTGCTCCCTTGCAGGGGCCTTTGATCGGACGCCCGCGCAGGAGGCCAAGGCAAAGCAGATCATCAGTGAATGGGAGGAGAATTACCTCCTGCCGAAGTGGCAGCCGGGTATCAGCCCTTCCACGGCTTGAGGTGAACTTTCCCGAGGAGCCTGTCTATATTCGCCATCGCGGCGAGGTTGTGTTCGTCCTCAAGGCAACACGCCGTGCCGCAGGCCACACCGAGGCGGAGCGCCTCCGGGAACGTATAGCCGCGCTGGAGCCCCGACACCAGTCCCGCGGCGAGGGAGTCCCCGGCCCCTGTGGCCCCCTTCGGCGAGATCTTGGGCGGGACGGCAAGCCATGCCTCGTCATCGAGGACGCCGAGCACCGGCCGGTCCCCATCGGTCACGACGGCACACCGGGCACCGAGATTCTGGAGTTCCCTCGCCCCCTCGTATATCTCACGCGGGGTTGAAATCCTGCGGTTAAGGGTGTCCTCCAGCTCCCGGCGGTTTGGCTTTGCGATGAGTGGCTTGTGGGGTAGCGTCTGCCGGAGTGGTTCGCCCGCCGCGTCCATGAGGAAGGGGACGTTGTTGGCTGCGCAAAGGGCGGCGAGTTGCGCGTAGGTGTCCGGAGGACAGCCGGGCGGCAGGCTTCCCCCCATGCAGACCAGCCGTGCCCCTTTGAGCTGCTGCTGGAAGAGCAGCATGAAATGCCGCAAGTGCGACTCACCGACCGGCACGCCCGGCTGGTTCACCTTGAGCGAGGCTGGCTTGCTCGGGTCCATCAGATGTATGTTGGTGCGCACCTCTCCGGGTATATTTATATAGATGATCGGGCATCGTGCCTCGCGGGCGAGGCGTTGAAACTCGTGCACCGAATCCGTCCCGAGAATCGTGAGCGCCGTGGTCACTTCGCCCAGGTCCCGCAACATGCGCGACACGTTGATCCCCTTGCCGCCGGCGACCTTGGCCACGCTGGCGGCCCGGTTCACTTCGCCGAGGACCCAGCCGTCCACCTCCAGTGTCAGGTCCACTGCGGGGTTGAGGGTTACGGTCAGGATCATGCGGCGGTCCGTTTCATCCGGCGAACTCCACGATGCAGTATTTCTTCTTTCCGGTGCGGAGGACGAGCATGGATTCGCTCAGCAGATCGTCCGGCCCTACGGTGCGCCGTTCCGCGGGCCACGGGCTGGCGCTGTTGTTGAGATAGACGCCGCCCTGGGCCACCAGCCGCTTGGCTTCCTTCCGGCTCGGTGCGAGCCCGCTCCTCTGCAGGAGTTCCACCACAGGCAGGTCTGCCTCCAGCTCGGCCCTGGTCATGCGTATGGAGGGGACGTCCGGGAAGATCGCGCGAAGCTGCTCGTCGCTCATGCGCTCGAGTCCGCCGCCGAAAAGCGCCTGCGAGGCCGCCTCGGCCTTGTCTGCCTCCTCCGCGCCGTGCACGAGCGTTGTCAGTTCGCGCGCGAGGCGCCGCTGGCCCACCCGGCGGGAGGAATCCGCCTCGTGTTCCTTCACAATGCCGGCGATTTCGTCCAGCGGCAGGAACGTCAGCATGCGCAGGAAGCGTTCTATGTCCCGGTCCTCCTGTTGCATCCAGTACTGGTAGAACTTGTAGGGGCTGAGCTTCTCCGGGTCGAGCCACACGGCGCCCTCCGCCGTCTTGCCCATCTTCTCGCCCTGCGCGTTGGTCAGCAACGGAGTCGTCATGCCGTAGACATCACCATTCAGGGTCCGGCGGACGAAATCGGTGCCGGCGGTGATGTTGCCCCACTGATCACTGCCCCCGGCCTGCGCGATGCAGTTGTGGTGTTCGTAGAGGTGCTTGAAGTCGTAGGCCTGGAGGAGTTGATAGCTGAACTCTGTATAGCTGATGCCAGCCTCTGAATCCATTCTGCGGCGGACGCTTTCCTTGGCAAGCATATCACCAAGGCGGAAATACCTTCCCACGTCCCGCAGGAACTCGAGGAACTTGTATTGCCCGAGCCAGTCTGCGTTGTTGAGCAGCATGGCGGGGTTTTCGCCCTCAAAGTCGAGGAAGCGGCGTAGTGTCGCTCCCAGTGCCGCCACGTTTTCGTCCAGCTCTTCGCGGGTGAGCAGATTGCGTTCTGCGCTCCTCCCGGATGGGTCGCCGATCATGCCCGTTGCCCCACCGACCACCGCCAGCGGCCGGTGCCCCGCGCGCTGGAAGTGCCGCAATATCAGCACGGACACGAGGTGGCCGACGTGCAGCGAGGGCGCCGTTGGGTCGAACCCGATATATACAGTGATGCTCCCTTCGCGGCACTTCTTCGCGAGTCCCTCGTCCGTGATGTCCTGCACGAGTCCCCGCTCGCGCAGTGTTTCGATAATTCCGGCAGGCTGGTTCATTGAGTTTCCCTGCGTGCGTGGTTCATTCCCTACTGATTGCTTCGCGTGGTCTTCTTCTGCTTTGCCTTCTTCGGCAGGTCGAGACCGCACCGCTTGTAGATGGCTCCGACATGGCTCAGGTAGGACTCCGGGTCCATGAGCTCGCGGATTGCGGCGGCGTCGAAGCGCTCCGCCACGGCGCTCTCACGGAGCAGCTCCTCCTCGAACGGGGTGCCTGTCTTCCACGAGTGCATGGCGGCTGCCTGCACCGCCGTGTAGGCGTCCTCGCGCGACATGCCGCTTTCCACGAGCCCGAGCAGCACCTTCTGCGAGAAGACCAGTCCGTTCGTGGCCCAGATGTTCTCTTTCATCTTCTGCTCGTTCACCGTGAGGCCGGAGAGCATCCACTGCAGCTTGCCGAGCAGGTAATCCACCAGGATGCATGAGTCGGGCAGGATTACCCGTTCGACGCTGCTGTGGCTGATGTCGCGTTCGCTCCAGAGCGCCACGTTCTCCATGGCAGCCAGCGCGTTTGAGCGCACCACGCGGGCCAGACCTGACATCTGCTCGGCCACGACCGGGTTGCGCTTGTGTGGCATGGCGCTGCTGCCCTTCTGACCCTTGGCGAAGGGCTCCTCCAACTCCCGGATTTCGGGCCGCTGGAGCTGGCGCACCTCGGTCGCGATCTTCTCGATGGAGCAGGCGATCTGCGCCAGAACACAGGCGAACTCCGCATGGCGGTCGCGCTGGAGCACCTGGGTGCTGACCTCGGCGGTCTGGAGCTTGAGCATCCGGCAGACCTCCTCCTCCAGCTCCGTTCCGGTGTGGGCACAGGTGCCGACCGCGCCGCTGATCTTGCCGACGGCGATGCGCTCGGCCGCCGCGTCCAGCCGGTGGAGGTGGCGCTGGAACTCCTTGTACCATACGAGGACCTTGAGCCCGAACGTCGTCGGCTCGGCGTGCATGCCATGGGTGCGGCCGATCATGATGGTGTGGGCGTGCTTGCGGGCGAGTTTCTCCAGCTCTCCCAGGGTGGCCTTCATTTCGCCGCGGATGATTGCCGCTGCGCGCGCAAGGCGAAGGGCCAGCGCGGTGTCCACCACGTCGCTGCTCGTAAGCCCAAGGTGCACATAGCGCGAGGCGGGACCGATCTCCTCCGCGAGCTGCGTGGTAAAGGCGATCACGTCATGGCGGACCTCTGCCTCGATCTCGTCAATGCGGGCGATGTCCACGCGTGCCTTGCGGCGTATGTCGCGCATGGCGGACTTGGGGATGCGGCCGGCCGAGGTGTAATACTCGCACACGGCGAGTTCCACTTCCAGCCAGCTCTGAAACTGCGCCTGGCGTGACCAGAGTTCCTTCATGGGACTGCGTGAGTAACGTTCGATCATGCGTGGTTTGTTCCGTGTCGGGGTTATCTGCCGCGCCAGAAGCCCGGAGCGAAGAGTACCAGGATGGCGTACAGTTCAAGCCGGCCGATCAGCATGAGCAGGGAGAGGAGCCACTTTGCGGCGCTGCTCTGGCTGGCGAAGCTGAGTTCCGGACCGACCTCTCCGAATCCCGGCCCCACGATGTTCAGCGTGGCCGAGACCGCCGCCAGCGAGCTCACAAAGTCCTGCCACGGCATGAGCAGGGTCAACAGGAGGCAACCCACCCCAAACACCGCCACGTAGGTGAAGAAGAAGATGAAGGTCTCGGACTGTACCTTTAGGGGAATCGGCTTCCCGTCCACCTTCAGCAGCTTCACCCGCCGGGGATCCGCCTCGCGGACGAACTGGTGCAGCGCCGTCTTGATGAGCACGATCCAGCGCACGATCTTGATGCTGCCCGCCGTTGAACCCGACATGCCCCCGGCGAACATGAGCAGGAAGAGGAGGACACGGTTGAACGTGGGCCACTGGTCCCAGTCCGCGTCCGAATAGCCGGTCGTCGTCATGATCGAGGTCGTTGCGAAGAACACGTCGCGCAGGTGGAAGCCGTCCGGGTCGCTCAAGCCTTCCCTCCAGCCCGAGGCATGAAGGACTATGGTCTGAATGACTACCGCACCCAGCAGGATCCCGATATACCACCGGAACTGCGTGTCCCGGAAATAGAGGCCAATACCTCCGCGAAGGACGCGCAGGTGCAGGATGAAGCTGGTGCCTCCGATGATCATGAACACGATGGTGATCCAGTGGATCGCCTCGTTGTAGGCCCCGATGCTTTCGTTTCTCGGAGAGAATCCCGCGGTGGATATACACGTCATGGCGTGCGTGGCGGCATCGTAGAGTCCCATGCCCGCGAGTATGTATGCCACGATGAGCAGGACATGGAGGGCCAGGTACAGCTTGATGAGCTGAATCGCCGTGTCCTTGATCCGAGGCGTGAGGATCTGCGGCATGGGCCCGGTGATCTCCTGTCTGTAAAGGGTCTTGCCGCCAACTCCAAGGAGTGGCAGCACGGCCACGAAGAACAGGATGATGCCGAGCCCACCCATGAACTGAAGGAACGCGCGCCAGAAGAGCAGCGTCCGGGGCTGCGCCTCGATGTCCACAAGAATGCTCGACCCGGTGGTGGTGATTCCCGAGACCGACTCGAAGTAAGCATCCGCCGTGGATTCCACCATGCCCCCCAGCAGGAAGGGCAGGGCCCCCACGAAGGGCACAAGCAGCCAACTCAGGCCGACGATGGCCAGCCCCTCACGCCGGTAGACCTCGCCGCGGGCGTGCCGTGTCCCGAAGTAAAGCGCCGCGCCTGCAGCCATACCGATCAGGGCACTCTCCAGGGCAACAACCGCCATCGGCCACTCCCCAAGGAGAATGGCCACGGGAATGAGCAGCAGGACCGTCAGCGAGAAAGCCCCGACCATCACCCCCAGGTAGTGCAATACCAGCGGGAAATTCATCGGGTGGCACCGGGGTCGGCGAAGAGGTTGTCGAGTTCATCGGCACTGCCCGCACGTGCCAGTGCGATCACGATCGAGCCGGGGCGGATGATGTCGTCGCCCCGTGGGATGCGCACCTGGCCGCCGCGGACCACGGCGCCGATGAGCGCCTCACGTGGCAGGGTCACGTCGCGCAGTGGCTGCCCGGTGATGGGCGAGCGGCTGACTGCCTCGAACTCGTTGATTTCCATCTCGCCGTTTTCCAGCAGCGTCACGCTGCGGATGCGCCCGCGCTTGACCATGGCAAGGACCCGGTTCGCCACCACGATGCGCGGAGAGAGGGCCACGTCTATACCGATCTTCTCGACGATGCGCGTATAGTCCGGCCGGTCGAGCAGGCAGGCAACCTTCTCCACGCCCAGCTCCTTGGCGAGCAGCGACGACATGATGTTGTTCTCGTCGTCTCCTGTCGCCGCGATGTAATACCGGGCGCGGTCAATGTGCTCTTCCTTGAGGAAGTCCACATCGCTCGCATCCCCCAGGAGGACCTTGGCGCGGTCGAGGCGCTCCCCGGCGAGCTGGGCCCGGTTGGGGTCGCGCTCGATGACGGTCACGTCGTGGCCGCGCTTCTCCAGTAGCTCGGCGAGGAAGAGCCCCGCCTCCCCGGCTCCCGCCACGGCCACACTGGCCAGCTTCTTGTCCCGCGCGGCGGGGTCGAACTGCTCGGAGATATCCTCCAGCACCTCCGGCAGTCCGATCAGCGTCACCCTGTCACCGGGTTGGAGTTCCGTGTCGCCGCGGGCGATCATCACTTCCTCGCCGCGGCGAAGGCCGGCGATGAGCATGCCCTCCGGAAGGCGGATTTTCCGGAGTGGATGGCCCGCAAAGGGGCTCGTTTCCGCAAGGCGCAGGGTTCGGAGCTGGACGCGGCCGCGGGCAAGGCTCACCATGGCCAGGGCGCTCGGCACGTCCACGAAGTTCGCCAGCTCGTAGGCCGCGAGGATTTCCGGCGAGATCAGCAGGTCAATCCCGAGCGGGTCCCGCACATTCACCTCGGACACATCGTAGAAGAAGCGCTGGCGCACGCGGGCGATGACGCGCTTGCAACCCAGGCGCTTGGCGGCATAGGCGCAGATCAGGTTCGTCTCGTCGCGCTCTGTCACCGCCAGCAGGAGGTCCGACATCTCCACCTGCGCCTCGTGCTGGATGGCGGGGTCGCAGGCGTTCCCAACCATGACGCGTACGTCAAGGTGCTCCTCCGCCATCAGCAGGCGTTCGGGCACCGTGTCCACGATGGTGACTTCATGCCCTTCCCGCATGAGAAAGCGGGCCATGTTTGTACCGACGGTGCCGGCACCAACGACGATGGTTTTCAAAAGGCGCCTCTCCCTTTCAGGACGGCGGGAATCGTGCGGAACAGGATTTCCACGTCCAGGAGGAAACTGCGGTTCTTGATGTAGTAGAAGTCGTACTGGATGTTCAGGTGAAGTGGGAGGTTCTTTCGGCCGATGACCTGCCAGAGGCCGGTCAGGCCGGGCTTCACGTCAAGCCGCCGGCGTTGCCACGGCTCGTACTGCTCCACGACGAAGGGCATTTCGGGCCGTGGGCCGACCATGCTCATGTCGCCGCGCAGGACGTTGAGGAGTTGCGGCAACTCGTCCAGACTGGTGCGCCGCAGCCACGCTCCGAAACGTGTCACCCGCGGGTCCGTCTCGTCCAGTGGCGCCCGCTCGTAGGGCCCCGCATCCGCATACATGGTGCGGTACTTGTACAGACGGAACACCCTGCCGTTCCTGCCAACCCGGTCCTGGCTGAAGAGCACAGGCCCGGGGGAATCGCGCTTGATGGCGATGGCGATCCACCAGTGGAAGAACAGCAGCCACACCACCACGCCCACGACGGCGCATGCCACGTCGAGGGCGCGCTTCAGGATCTGCTGGTGGAGCGGCATCTGCCCGTCCCGCAGCGTGGTGACAGGGATGGTGGAGACCTCCTCCACGCGGCCGCGCTCCACGATGACGTCGAAGATGTTCGAGACCACGTGGACGCTCACGCCGGGAATGTCCGCCGTGCTGAGCAGACCGAGTTGTTCCTCCGGCTCGAGGTCGCCGATGGCAAGGAAGATGTCCTCCAACGCCTCACGCCGGGTGATCTCCGGCAGGTCGTGCCAGTCGCCGAGTACCTCAATCCCTTCGGCGGCGATCCGCTGGCGCATTTGTGGATCGTCCGAGCCGCTCCCGCAGGGCACCCAGCCCACCAGCGTGAACCCTGTCTCCGGGTGGTTCTGCAGGAAGCTCTTCACCTCGATGGCCAACCCTCCGGAGCCGACGATGGCGGCGCGTACGGTGCCACGTCCCCGGCTTAGGGCGCGGCCCTTGGCCTTCCTCAGAACCGTCCGGGAGGCCGAAAGATAGACAAGTCCCAGCACTCCCGAGAAGAGGATCACCGACCGCCCGAGGTCCAGCTCCTTGAAGAAGAACGCCACCACGACGATGTAGAGCAGCCAGTGGTAACTCGCCCGGAGGAGTATGCTCGGCCGGTTGAGCGAGGAGAGCCGGCGGCGGTGGACATAGAGCCCAAAGGCCGCGCAGTTCGCCAGCCCGACGGCCACCATCAGGGGGAAGACTGTCAGATAGGGCTCCGGCTCGTTGATCGGGCCGAGCAGGGGTGTGGCCCCAACCCGCAGCCAGTAGGCCCCCATCCAAGACAGGGCGAAGCCGGCCGTGTCGGCGGTCGCGAGGGCCACGGACAGCCAGCGGCTCTTCCAGATTGAGTAGCCCTGCCCGTTCACGCCGGGACTCCGCCGTGAAGGATGCCTGTCCGGGGATGGTGCTCTGGCCTCATTGGGTTTGGACGCTCCGGGAGAACGGTTCGCGTGCACTCCACCCCGGAGCGTGAGCATCGGGCCGGACAAGGGCCACGGAAATAAGCCCGGCCCCCATATCGGAGGCCGGGCCGGAAAGCTGGTTTCATGAGAGACGCACTAAGCGGATATGCCGGCATGACCCGGGCAGGGAAGGTCCGCTAACGGCGCTGGAATCGGAAACGTTTGCGGAGCTTCTTGTACTTGTGCTTGCGAATCTTTTTGCGCCGCCACTTGATGACACTACCCATCCGCCTGTTCGCCTCCTTTCTTTGTCGTTCCATGGCCGGGTTTGCCTGTCCCCGGACCGGGCGGGAAAGCTAGTACCAGCACCCCCCGCGAAACAAGCCAAATCGCCCTCCTACATACCGAGTCCACCCGTCACCTCGATCACGGCCCCGGTGATGTAGGACGCCTCGTCGCTGCAAAGGAAGGCCACCGGCGCTGCGATTTCGTCCGGCTCGCCGATCCGGGAGAGCGGGATCTCCGCCTTCAGCGTCTCCCGGTACTTCTCGTCGAGCGCCGCCGTCATCTTCGTCTCGATGAACCCGGGAGCGACCGCATTGACCAGGATCCCCCGGCTGGCGAGCTCCTTGGCCAGGGACTTCGTCAGCCCCACCATGCCCGCCTTGGCGGCGCAATAGTTGGCCTGACCGGGGTTGCCCACAAGGCCGACGATGCTCGTCACGTTCACGATGCGGCCCCAGCGGTTCTTCATCATGGGACGGGCCACGGCCCGGGAGAGGAGGAAGGCGCTCTTCAGATTGATGCGCAGCACCTCGTCCCAGTCCTCGTCCTTCATGCGCATGAGCAGTCCGTCGCGGTTCACGCCTGCGTTGTTGACCAGGATGTCCACGCCGCCGAGCTCCTTTGTGGCGGCCTCCACAACGGTGGTCACAGCCTCCGGTGTTCCCACGTCTCCTGCCACGGCGATGGCCTCTCCGCCCGCCTTCCGGATTGCCTCTGCGGCGGCTCCACAGGAGGCCTCCCGGGCGGAGTTCACGATCACCCGGGCGCCTTCCACGGCCAGCCGCAAGGCGATGGCCCGGCCGATTCCCTGACCGGCGCCGGTCACAATGGCTCGTTTCCCTTCCAGTCGTTTCACGTCGCTATCCCTTTGATTGGACTTCACTTGGCTGTCAGTGCCTGAACGGTTTTCTCGATTGCTGCGGCGTTCTCCGTCGTGTGGCAGACCGCCTCGCGGTTGATCCGCCGGATCAACCCGGACAGCGCCTTGCCGCTCCCCACCTCCACGAAGGTGCCGTAGCCCTCGCCGAGAAGGTACTGGATACTGGCCGTCCAGCGCACGCTGGAGGTCACCTGGCGCACAAGGGACCCCTTGATCGCTTCCGGGTCGCGGAGCGGCTGCGCGTCCGCGTTGTTCACGAACAGCACCCGCGGCTCGGCGATTTCCGCATCCTTGAGGGCCTGATGCATGGCGTCCGCGGCAGGAGCCACCAGCGGTGAGTGAAAGGCACCGCTCACGGGCAGGATGAGCGCCCGCTTCGCGCCGGCCTCACGGAACCGCTCGCAGGCCATCTCAATGGATTCCGGGTCACCGGAGATCACGGTCTGCATGGGCTCGTTCTGGTTGGCGGCCACAAGGGTGCCGCCGGTCTCCTTCCCGAGCTCGTTGCAGAGTTCCCGTACCTTGTCGGCGGGCAGGCCGACGATGGCGGCCATGCTGCCCGGTTGGCTGCGCCCGGCCTCGGCAAAGGCATGGCCGCGGGTGGCGACCAGCCGCATCCCTGTCTCGAAGTCAAAGCTCCCGGCCGCGTAGAGGGCCGAGTATTCGCCGAGCGAGTGCCCCGCCACGGCGGCCGGTTCGATGCCCGCCTCGCGGAGCACCTCCAGCGTGGCGGCACTTGTCGCGAACAGCGCCGGCTGGGTGATGTCCGTCTGGCGCAGCTCCTCCTCCGGACCCTCGAAGCAGGCCCGGGAGAGCGGCATGCCGAAGATCTCATCGGCCCTCTCGAAGACTTCCGCGGCCTTGCTGGACTGCTCGGCCAGGTGCGCGCCCATGCCGACGTGCTGGCTTCCCTGGCCGGGGAAAACGAAGACAAGCTTACTCATGCATTCCCTCTGGATGGATTTATGGGGGCCGGGCTGCTCACCAGCGAAGGACGGTGGCCCCGTAGGTCAGCCCGGCGCCGAAGGCCACGAGCACGCACACCGTACCCGCCTTCAGCTTGCCCGCCTGGCGCGCCGTGTCCATCGCCAAGGGGATGCTGCCGGCGGAGGTGTTGCCGTACCTGTCAATGTTGATCACGACGTTTTCCGGGCTGAAGCCGAAGCGCTGCATGGCCGATTCGATGATGCGGATGTTCGCCTGATGGGGGACCATCAGGTCCACGTCGCCGATGGTGAGTCCCGCCTTATCAAGGGCCTGCTCGACGGCCGGGCCGAAGACGCTCACCGCGAACTTGTACACCTCACGCCCGTTCATCCGGATATACTGCTCGTGGACGTTGTCGGGCGCGGGTGGGTGGACGGCGCCGCCGGAATTCTGATAAATCAGGAAGGCGCCGGAGCCATCAACCCCCGCGCAGTTGCCCAGAATGCCGCGGCCCTTCTCTGTCTCTCCGACCACCACGGCCCCTGCCCCATCGCCGAAGAGCACGCAGGTGCTGCGGTCCTTGTAGTCGGTGAAGCGCGAGTTGCAATCGGCGCCCACCACCAGGATGCGCTTCGCGCTGCCGGACTTCACCATGCCGTAGGCGGTCTGGAGGCCGAAAATGAACCCCGAACAGGCCGCGTTCAGATCGTACGCCAGACAGGGCGGAATGCCCATCTTCGCTTGGAGAATGCAGGCGGAGGGAGGCATCGGGTAGTCCGGCGTGAAGGTGCAGTAGAGAATGCCGTCAATGTCGGCCGGAGCCAGTGAGGCGTCCTCGAGCGCCCGCTCGGCCGCCTGAATGCCGAGCTCGGATGGGGCGCGTCCGTCCTCGATGATCCGCCGCTCCCGGATGCCGGTGCGGCTGATGATCCATTCCTCGCTGGTATCAACCATCTTCTCAAGGTCCGCATTCGTGAGGACCCGCTCGGGGACGCTCACGCCCAGACCCAGTATGCCCACGTACTCAGGTAGCTTGTTCAAAGGCGGGTATGACCCTCCTGGTGGATGAGTTCTCAGTCAAAAGCGGCCGCGGTCCCCCGCGGCCGCCAAGCATACTAGGTGGAAGGTTGGGCCCGCACAGGGGCAAGCGGCAATCGCCCTCAGATCACTGTCCCGTGGGGGATCGCCACGTTCTTTGGAATGATCACGATGCCCTCGCGGATGTGATGAAACTCTCCGTCGGCGTTCTCCACTCCCTTCTCGTTCACGATGCGGACCCCGTCGCCGATGCGGACGTTCTTGTCCAGTATGGCCCGCCGCACAACGCAGTCCTTCCCGATGCCAAGCGGGATCGAGGTGTCAATGTTCTCCCACGGGGACACGGGCGCCGGGTCGTAGAAGTCCGCGCCCATCAGGATGGACTCATCCACCTTGCTGCCATCCCCGATGACCGACCTCAGGCCGATGATGGACTTGCGGATGTCGGCGCTGCCGATGCTGCACCCGTCGGTGACCACGGATTGGGCAACCCGGGCCTGGCCCGGCACGCGGGTGTTCGGCAAAAACCGTGGCCGCGTATAGATGGGCCGGACCGGATCCGCGAAGCGGAACGGCGGGTCCGGCTCCAGGAAGTCCATGTGCGCCTTGTAGAAGGCGTCAATGGTTCCGATGTCCTCCCAGTACCCGTCGAAGATATACCCATAAACCTTGTTCCGGGTGATGGACTCCGGGATGATCTGCTTGCCAAAGTCTATATGATCGGTCTCAGTCATCCAGCGGTGCAGCACGTCACGGTTGAAGAGATACGCCCCCATGGAGGCGAGAAAGATGGGCTCGTTGCCAGCCTTGACGCCGAACTTCTCGAGCGCGGCCGGCGGGGCTTCGAGGCCGGCCTGTCCCTCGCGGGTTTTCGGTTTCTCGCGGAATTCGCAGATGGAACTGTCCTCTTCCAGCCGGAGCAGTCCGAAGTGGTGCGCCACCCGTTGCGGCACGGTGTTGACGGCGACGGTGATTTCCGCGCCCGTCTCACGGTGCTGGCGCACCATTTTCGCGTAGTCCATTCTGTAGAGTGCGTCGCCCGGCAGCACCAGGATCAGGTTGCAGTCGTGGTTCTCCATGGTGAGCCAGTGCTTGCGCACCGCATCAGCGGTGCCTTGGAACCAACTGGAGTCCTCGGCCCGCTGCTCCGCTGCAAGGATATCCACGGACCCCTGGCTGAACTGGTCAAAGGCGTAGGACTGGGAGACGTGCCTGTTCAGCGAGGCGGAGAGATACTGTGTCAGCACGTATATCCGGCGCAGGTTGCTGTTGATGCAGTTGGAGACGGACACGTCAATCAGCCTGTACTTGCCGGCCAGGGGCACGGCCGGTTTCGCCCGGTATTTCGTCAGTGGATAGAGCCGGGTGCCGGCGCCTCCGCCCAGGATAAGCGTCAGAACGTTTTTCATGCTGTCCTTCTCCCTTCATGCCGCCACGCGGCGGCCGGGTTGGCTTGCCTGCCGGACTGGTTCCTCCGACCCCGCCCCACCCGCAGTCAATCATGCGAGGGCACGGACGCGGGGCAACCGGCATGACCCATCCGGCCCGGATTTCCGTGCTTTCAGTCCATGCCTGCCGGTTTTCGAGGCGGATCTCCCTTCTTGCCGCTCTCTACCCAGGCGCGGCGTGCGTCCAGGTAGGCGCGACGTTCCTCCAGCCGGCGGACGTTCGAGGGAAGCGAGGCAAGCAGACCATCGCTCGCCTCCGGCCTTGCACCTTCTTCGTCCTTGGACAGTTCCATCTTCTGCCTTGCCGGTTGCTGCGGAGCGGCGCCCCGGAGACCGCGCAGGAGCTGGCCGAGGGCGTCCCGCACGTGCCGGTCTTCCTGATGTTTCGAGAAGGCGATCAGCTTTTCCTTCACTTCCTTGCGCGTCGGTCCCATTTCGCGGATCAGCTTCACCGCGTTCTTGCGGGTGTGGTCGTCCGGACTGGCCAGCAGGTCCACGGCCTCGTTGATGGCAAGGTCCCTCAATGTCCTCGGCTTGTTGTGGGCGGCGTATTCGGTCAGGCAGGTGATGGCGGCGGAGACAATCATGGGGTCCTTGCACTGCATCTGGTCCATGACGGTCTCGAGCGCCTCTTCCGGTGTGGACTTTGCCAATTGGGTGAGGGCTGCGACCTTGCGTTTCCGGCGCTTTGTGCGGCCGGAGAGGAGGTATTTTTTGCGCAGGTCGCGCATGAGGCGGCGTGTATCGTGCGGAGTAAGCTCGTAGTCTTCATCCTCGGCGGCCTCATCCTCGCCGCCCTCTGCATAGGCGTCCTTGCCGAGGAAGCGCTCGAGTAACTGTGCCACCTCGAGGCTTGGCGCGGGGGCCCGTCCGCTTGAGATCTGTTCGCGGTAGCGCTTCAGGATCGCCTTCGCTTCGTCCCCCCCGATGCTTCCGACGGCATGCACGATGGCGGAGAGCACTCGCCCCTTGCTGAGTGGAACGCGTTTCTCCTCCGCGGGATCCCAGATGTACTCGATCAAGTACTGGTTCGCGCTCTCTTCGTCGTAGAGGAGCGTTGTGGAGAGCATCCTTTCGAGGACCGGGAGCATTTCGGGGTCCTTGAGCCGTTCACAGACTTCCGCCGCGGCCAGGTAGGGGGCACCGTACACGGTGGCGAGTGGCTCCATGGAGCGGGCGACCGTATAGACATCGTGCTGCCCGATGCGTTCGAGCGCCTCCACCAGCTCGGCCCGGAAGCCAAGGTGCCCGAGTGCCCCGCCTTGGCCCTCGTGCATGGCGGTGGACTCGTCGCGCACCCAGATGCCACGCACCAGCGCCCGGATGGCCCAGCGGCGGTGGTCGGCGTTCTGCTGCTTTGGTCTGAAGGTAAAGACCTTGGTGGCGGCGAACATGGCCAGCCGGGTCATGTCCTCCGGGATATGGTTCCGCAGGAAGTCCATGACGCGGAACGCCTCGTCCGGGTGGCTGCGGGGCGAGCGGATCAGCTTGGCAAGGCTGTCAATGATCCGTTTGGACTCGCGCATCTCCGCGGATTCGAAGCGCCGGCGCTTGAGGAGGGTCGCCAGCTCCTCCATGAGCATTTCCGCGGACTCCACGTCCGCAATGGAGGCGCGGGCCATGGAGAGCTGCGTGGCGGTCATCTCGCGTGTCCGGGGGTCCGCTGACACGCGCGTGAGGAAGTCGTGGAAATCGGGCGAGCGGAAGGCACCCATCACCTCGATGATGGGTCCGATATACGGCGTGCCCAAGTACGATTCCGCCCATGCCTTGTAAACGGGTGCAAGCAGGGGAATCTCGCCCACGGTCAGGAAGCTCTTCAGCACGGCCTTCTTCGCGGTATGCCCGAGCTGATTATAGGCACGGCCCTCGATTCCGGCGTCCCGGGACGTCTGGCTGGACTCTTTCGGGACGAAATCCACGAGGATCAGCGTCGCGTCGAGCAACAGATCCGGCTCCTCGCGCCATATGGGTACCCGCAGGATCGAGCGGAAGATATCCCCTGCCTCCCGGAGAGTCTTCTCGTCCGGCTCATCCATCTTGCTCTTCTCGGGCAGCGCGCTCTGGATTTGCACGATGGCGTCGGTCAGGCTGGAGATATACTCCCTTTCGATGTTGGCGAGGCTAGCGCCAAGGAGGCTGCCCGTCCGCTTGTCGCGCGTGTCCTCGATGCGCTCCAGCAGGGATGGTGTCAGGTTGTACCGCTCGGGAGCCTTCTCCAGGTACCTGAGAAGGTGACGCGCTTCGCGCTGGTGGTTGAGGACCGTGGCGATGGTGCCGCCGATGTAGTCGGCGCGGCGCGAGCGATGGGCCGGTTCCACCATTGCCATCAGTTGGCCAACGTTTTCCGCCGCCCGCTGGGTCTCACCGATGCGGAGCCACTCGCGCATTTCCCGGGCGAGACGCTCGCGGTGGATATCCCGCAGGCGCTCCTCCCATTGCTCGGTCATGCGGAACAGGCGGTTGAGCGCCTTCTGCACAACCTCGCCGGTCTTCTCCGGGAGGAAGTCCGGTGCGGCATCGGAGAACTCCAGCACGGGCGGAACGATCAACTCGCGGTACACGGTGGCCGCGGCCCGCGCCACATGGATGGCTGCTTCGTTCGTTGCCCCTTCGGCCTGACAAAGCCTCAGGGCCGCCTGGAGGGCGATCTCCGGCTTCCCTTCCCTCAGGTAGCTCGAAATCTTCTCCTGCAGCGCGTGGCTCATGTGCTCTGGCTCTCCACGGACTCCTTGACTTGCCCCGCATCCTTGATTTCCCACCGCTTCCACTGATAGGCAAACCGCGTCTGCCGTATCAAGACCATTGAAGGGCGAGCAAAGGCCATGGGACAAACCATCTTTTCGAAAATCGTCGCCGGGGAGATACCCTGTGACAAGGTGTTTGAGGACGAGGAACTCCTTGCCTTCCGGGACATCAAGCCCCAAGCGCCGGTCCACATCCTCATCATCCCCAAGGAACCCATTCCCACGGTGGACGATCTGGAGGATCGCCATCAGGCCCTGGCGGGCAAGATGATGTTGGTGGCGGCGCGCATTGCGCGCGAAGAAGGGCTGGCCGAGGGAGGCTACCGCCTGATCGTCAATTGCCGGGCGGATGGAGGCCAGGAAGTGTACCATCTTCACCTCCACCTGATGGGCGGGAGGAAGATGTCCTGGCCTCCAGGCTGAGCAGGGTGGAACGGCTGGACTGCCCGTTCCGGCACTAAGTATGGGACGATCCAAATCCAACGTCATCAGCAGGCACAGGCTGCCGAAAAAGGGCTACCGTGCGAGAGCTCGACTCTGAAGTGCTTCACCTGCTTCCCCTCGGCGTGGGGGACGCTTTCACCACCCGGTACTACCACACAAGCTTCCTGCTTCTGGCCGGCGGCGCGGTCGTGCTGGTGGACGTGCCAGCGCCCTTCGGCAAGATGCTCCGCGAGGCCACGGAGAAGGCCGGCCTGCGCGTTTCGACGGAGGACATCACGGATGTCGTCCTGACCCACCTTCACCGCGACCACTGCAACGGACTGGAGGAATTCGCCTACCGCCGGATGCTGGCGGGGGAGGGTGTCCCCCTTCCGCGGCTCCATTTACTGGACGAGCTGACAGAGCTGCTCTGGTACACCCGGCTCGAGCCCTCTCTCGGTCCGGGTTTCCCTCCCGCCGAGTCCTTCGAGGAGCGCATGTCGGAGTTCTTCCTCCTGAACCCGCTCGACCGGGGGCAGGGCTTTGCAACGGAGCTGGCCGAACTCGTCTTCGAGACGCGCATTACCCGCCACTCCAAGCCGTGCTTCGGCTTCCGAGCCGATTACCGGGGGGCGCGGCTGGCCTACAGTTGCGACACGGAGTGGGACCCGGAGCACCTCGACTGGCTGGCGGAGGACGCAGACCTCATCGTGCACGAGGTGGGCGAGGAGGGGCCACACACCCCGCTGGAGAAACTGGCTGGCCTGCCCCCCGGGTTGCGCCGGAGGATGCGTCTCGTCCACCTGCCGGACGCCCTTGCGGACAGGGACCTCCCCATGCCCCCTCTGCGGCAGGGAGAAATCCTCTCCATACAGAAACGGGGCGGAGAGGGATGACCCCTCCCCGCCCCGCGGGCTCTCGTTGGGGGACTGCGGTGGTCAGTCGTTCTGCGTGATGCGCATGACCTCACCCAGGGAGGTCTGTCCCAGCTTGACCTTCTCCCAGCCGTCCATGCGCAGGGTCCTCATGCCGGCGCGGACGGCGGCCTTCTTGATGCGGAAGGCGGACTCGCCGCGCAGGATCATCCGGCGGATGCGTGCATCGAGCACCATGATTTCGTGGATGGCGGTCCGTCCGCGGTAGCCCGTGCCGTTGCACCGGTCGCATCCGACGGAAACGTGGGTGCTCAGGTCATTGCGCTCTGCGATTTCCTCGTCGGTTGCGCCGATTTCCTCGAGTTCCGCTTCGGTGTGAACCTGCGGGGACTTGCACACACCGCAGAGGCGGCGCACGAGCCGCTGCGCGATCACCGCCTGCAGCGAGGAGGCGACCAGGAAGGGCTTCACACCCATGTCCACAAGACGGCCGGGTGCCGAGGGCGCGTCGTTCGTGTGCAGAGTAGAGAACACAAGGTGCCCGGTCAGCGCGGCGCGGATGCCGATCTCGGCCGTCTCTGTGTCACGCATCTCACCAACCAGCAGCACGTCCGGTGACTGGCGCAGCAGCGAGCGCAGCCCCATGGCGAAATCCAGCCCGATCTCCTCGTTCACCTGTACCTGGTTGATGCCGTCGATCATGTACTCCACCGGGTTCTCGATCGTCACGATCTTCACTTCGGCGTTGTTGAGGGTTGAGAGGGCGGAATACAGCGTCGTCGTCTTCCCGGACCCCGTGGGGCCGGTCATCAGGATAACGCCCGTGGGCCGGCGGATCAGGTTGTTGAACTGTGCGATGTTGTCGGGGAGGAACCCGACGTCCTCAAGGCCGAGCAGAACGGTGCTCTGGTCGAGGATACGCATGACGATGGACTCGCCGTGGATGCCGGGCAGGGCGGAGACACGGAGGTCGAGCTTGCGGTCCGGCAGGGAGAGCTTGATGCGGCCGTCCTGGGGGACCCGTTTCTCCGCCAGGTCCATCCCGGAAAGCACCTTGAGGCGCGAGAGGATCGCGTTCTGCCACTTCTTCGGTGGGGCGGGGACTTCGTGCAACACCCCGTCCACCCGGAAGCGGATCGTGATGCCTTGGCGGATCGGTTCGATGTGGATATCGGAGGCGCGCTCGTGGACGGCCTGCTTGAAGAGCAGGTCCACGAACCGGACGACCGGCGGCGCCGAATCGTCCTCCTCCAGCTCCACCTCCTGCTCGGCCGCCGCCGCGCTGGCATCCAGTTCATCCTGATGCATCCCCTCGGTGATGCCTTCGTAAACGTTCCGTATTTCGTCGCCCTCGTAGTAGCGCTTGTAAAGGCGGTCAATGTCCGACTCGGAAGCGATAAGGGGCCGGATGGGCCTGCCGACGATGCGCCCGAGGTCGTCGAGCACCTCGATGTTGGTCGGGTCGGCGATGGCGACGGATACCTCGTACTCGTCCATGTCCACCGGGAAGACGCGGTAGTCGCGGGCCACCTTCTTCGGGATGAGCTTGAGGAGTTCGTCGCTTGGCTTCACCCCGCGGAGGTCGGCCTTTTCCATGCCCAGTTCGGAAGCCAGGGCGTCGAGGATGTTCTCCTCCCGGACGTAGTCATGCTGGACGAGGGACTTCTGCAGCGTGGTGCCCGCCTCGTCCTTTACGCCCTCCATGGCCTTGTCGAGCTGCTCGTCGTTCACCATGCCCTTACGCTTGAGCGCGCGGACAACGGTCTTTTGTCCCGTGCTCTTCGGTGCCCGCTTCTGAACGGGCGCTCCTGCTTCCTTGCCCACGATGGGATTTTCGCGGTTCTCACGTCTCTTGGGAGGCTTTTGTGAGGAAGGCCGGGCAGCTGCTTCCTTCTCCAGCTCTTCCTTGGAGGAGTCGTCCTTTTTGATCAGGCCCCTGAGGAAACTCATGTGTGGGCTCTCCCTTGTTTTCGATTCCGCTGACCCAACGGTCTGCTGAAGGCCCCGCAGTTGCCACGGGCAGCCTTCGAGGAAGGGCACCCTGATTTATGCTCCCGGTGGAACACCGGGTGCCTTGGCTGCATCCTCCCTCTCTTATGATCTGAGGCAACGGGAAACCCCCTGTCAACTAGCAAGCCGGTAAGACGCGCCGCTCCGCCCGGCGCCATCCCCGGTGCTGCGCGGGCGGAACACCCGTTGACCCGCGGCGGCCCGCGCTTCTTCCTGCTCACCGTTGGCTCCAGCGAATAATTCCCGGAAGAAAGGGAACCGCAGCGGACTATGGACATCGCCGTGGAAGGCAATCAGGACTTGTTGAAGGTCAAAATTTCCGGGGACATCACCTCGGAAGTCTGCGGGGAGCTGCGCGAGGCGGTCATGCAACTCGCTCCGCGCCAGGTGCAGGAGATTCAGCTCGACCTCGCCGCCGTGCCGTTCGTTGACACCAGTGGACTGGGTGTCCTCGTCGGGCTGCGTACCCACCTCAAGAAGTACGGCACCGTGCTGAGCATCGCAAACCCGCAGCCCCGCGTGGAGCAGGTCTTTCAGATGACCCGTCTCTCGAAGCTTTTCGGACTTCAATAGGCAGCGAGGCCGCGATCTTGGCCCTTCTGACTTCCCTCGCAATTGAAAAATCCCGCCCCGCCCGCGTGCTCGTCTGCGACGACAGCATGCTGAATTGCCGGCTTGTGAAGAACACCCTGGAGAAGCGCGGCTGCCGCGTGGACACCGTCACCAGCGCGGAGGAGGCCCTCGACCTCAACGCCCGTGACTCCTATGACCTCGTTCTGATGGACGTGGAAATGCCCGGCATGTCCGGCATCGAGTACCTGCGCGCGGTGCGGGACCGGATGGCGGAGCAGGTCTACCTGCCGATCGTTCTCCTCACGGCGAAGACCGACCAGACATCCCGGCTCGAAGGGCTTGAGGCCGGCGCCACGGACTTCATCACCAAGCCCTTCGATCCGTCCGAGCTCACCGCCCGCATCCACAACCACATCGCCGCCAAGCGCGTTCACGACAGCCTGATGGTGACCAACGAGCAGTTGCAGCGCGAGCGGGCCCGGGTCTCCGAAATCCAGCAGCAACTCCTCCCCCGGGCCATGCCCCGCGTGGAGGGATTCCGCTTCGCCGCCAGCTACCTCCCCAGCAGCCTCGCCGGTGGGGACTATTACGACGTGATCGTGCGCCCCGAAGGCCCGATCCTCCTCGCCATCGGTGATGTCAGCGGCCACGGCATTCCCAGCGCCATGTACATGTCCATCCTGCGGGCCACACTTCACGCCCATGTCAGTGCGGGAAACGACATCGAAACGATCATGGAGCGGCTGAACACCGTCCTCCGTCATGCGCTGGACGACTTCACGTTCGTCACCTTCTACCTTGCGGAAATAGACCCGGCGACAGGCGCCGTGGAGCATTGCTCAGCGGGCCATCACGAACCGATAGTCATTGATTTGCCCGCCGGAACGACCACCCAGCTTCCGGTCGAGGGCACCCTCCCGCTCGGCGTGCAGGATTCCCTCGACATCAAGTCATCAGCGGCGCGGCTGACGGAAAACCAGCGCCTCCTCATCTATACGGACGGTTTGACGGAGGAGCAGGACAGCGACGGCGAGATGTTCGGACTCGAGGGCCTGCTCCGGGCCTGCTCCGAGACGGCCTCCCTCGAACCGGAAGTCGCCTGCGACCGCATCCTGCAGGCCCTGACAAAGTTCGCCGGTGGAAGCAGCCCGCGCGACGACGTGACGCTCCTCGCAATGGACGTTCGCGGGTTTGCACGGGACGCGGACCGATGGGCCGGGCTCTAGTACTCAACCACAACTTCCGCGAGCAGGGCACCTGGTTCCGCGCGCGCCGCATTGCCCGGGGGCTGCATGAGCGCGGCATGGACGTCCTGTTCATCTATACAGGGCGCGGCTGGTACCGGCCCCGCCGCGTGGAACGTGCCCCGGGCTGGGAGGCCTGGGAAACGGCAAGCTGGACCCTCTTCCCTTCCGCGGGGCACGGGTACTACCCGCTCGGCCTTGCCCAGCGGCTCTCCATTGCCCGTGGCAGGTTCGACCTTGTCTATACGTTCTCGCACTTCTCCGTGGACCAGGGGGTGCCCCGTCTCCTCGGGCCTTCACGCTGCCGCTTTTGGATGACCGACTGGTGCGACTTCTGGAACTCGGAACGTGGCGGACTTCACGACACGCGCCACTGGCAGCGCCCCCTGCCGGCTTTTCTGTCCGGGCTGCGCGGCCTTGTCCTGCGGACGGCATTCCGGCTTGAGGACACCATGGAGGTCCGCGCCGCATGTGACGCCCGGGCCGTCAGCATCATCGCCCGGCCCATGCGCCGGCAGACCCGCCGGCTCGGCATCCCGGACAGCAGGGTTCTGCATCTCCCTTCCGGCGCGGACATGGAGACCATCCGGCCCCTGCCGCCCGGGGAGTGCCGCCGGAAGCTAGGCCTGCCCCGCGATGCCGTCGTGGCGGCCTACGTTGCCAGCACGACTCTCGACAACCGCCAGCTCGCTGCCGCCATGCACAAGGTCTGGGAACGCAACCCGCATCTCGTCCTGGTCTCCGCCGGGCCGAGCTGGGAAGCCGGTGACCCGGCCTTGCGCCGCGCCCGCCGCGAGGGGCGCTTCCTCGACCTCGGCCAGCTCCCCTTCCCCCGCATCCCGGAGGTGCTCGGGGCTGCCAGCCTGCTCGTCATGCCACTCAGCGCCCTCCCCTTCAACCAATGCCGCTGGCCCAACAAGTTCGGTGACTATCTGGCCTCTGGCCGGCCCGTGGCCACCACCCGTGTCGGCGACATGGGACGGATCGTCCAGCGCCACCACACCGGCACCGTGGGCGAGCCGGACGCGGACGGGCTGGCCGGGGCGATCCTCCGCCTCGCCGAAGACCCGGAACTCCGGCGCGAATGCGGCTGGAACGCCCGCACCTATGCCGAAGCACACCTGCGCTGGGACGACCAGCTGGACAAGCTGGCCCGATTCCTCCACCGCCGGCGGGTCCCCGTCGAGGCCGCCAGCCAGCCCTCCGCCTGATTGAGCGCGCCCTGCCGGTGGACGGCGGAAAAAACAGTTGAACCCGGAGCCCCCCACAGCGCACACATCCCCGCGCGGGCGGGCGGTTAGCTCAGCTGGCTAGAGCGCTGCCTTGACATGGCAGAGGTCACAGGTTCGAGTCCTGTACCGCCCACCATCCCTTCCCACGATAGCGGCCGCTTCTCATGGCACTGTTCCCCTTGCCATTGCGGCTTCTGTTGCGCACTTTTCCACCCCGGCGGGCCTGTAGCTCAATCGGTTAGAGCAGCGGACTCATAATCCGTTGGTTCTCGGTTCGAGTCCGAGCAGGCCCACCACTGATTTCAGGGCACTTACGAGCGATTGGCTCCTCTTTTCGCGCCTCCAGTGTGCCCAAAAAGTTTCCCGAATAAGCGGCAGTGTGCCCTCGCCTTTTCGCGCAGTTACGGCGGCAGGGTTCCTCGAGAAGCGTCCCGAACGCTCCGGCGGCTTCGCGGCGCCGGCGGGTGGCTCAAGGGGGATTGGCAGGCAGGGTTGGAGCCCTCGAATAGACGCTGAGCGCAGTCACCGTGATCAGGATCAGGCCCATGCCGAAGATCTGCAAGGCGGCCAAGCTCTGGTTCAGGATCACGAAGCCGAAGAGCGACGCCGTGACCGGCTCGACCATCGCCACGATGGAAGCCACGGCCGGGGCGGTGTGGTTCAGGCCGACGATGTAGAAGATGAACGACAAGCCCGCACCGATTGTCCCCAGCACGACGAACAGCGGCCAACTCGGAGTGCTCAGCACGGCCACCTTTTGGCCGGCAT
>SLOM01000250.1 GCA_007132505.1 Candidatus Sumerlaeota bacterium | reverse complement strand
GCTTCGGCCGGGCGGGCGCCTGTATAACGCGACGGAGCCGCTCTACTTCTCCGCGCAGGGGCACCACCTTGAGGATATCTTCCCCGTGCCGTGGGGACACCTTCTCTGGCATCCGGAAGAGCTGGCCGCGCTGGTTCTGCGCGAGGCGGGCAAGGAGCGCGAGTGGGTCCCGGGTGTTCCCCTGCGGGAGGAGCATGTGCTGGGGGAAATCCTCGGCAGCCTGAACGCCGCAACTCCCCGTGATATACGGCAACCGCTCCGGGGCGGCCCGTGGGAGGTGGAGGGGTGGGTGGATGTGATTGACCCGGCGGAGGAGAAGCTCGCGAACGAGATGGGGTTGTACAGTGCCCTGCGGGGTATTGCGCGCGAGGCTCTGCTGGTGCGCGGGCTGCGCATGCGGCTTGTCAGACGCGAGCGGGCGGTTGGCCTGCGTGGGGCGTTGCTGTTCTCTGCACTGTTCCGCAGGCGGGCGCGCAGCCTGCTGTGACGCGCCTAGACGGCCACGGGGGGCTGCTGTGCGCGGGGAGCCCTACTCGCCCGCCGCGGTGGATTCGTCCCTCACGGCCGGAGTGACGACAGGGGTATGGGTGTGAACCTCCTCGCCCGGGCGGACCTGGTCGAGGAAGGTGCGGACCCAGCGGAACACATCGTTGCGGCGCACTTCGCGGCGCAGCCGGCGCATGCGGTCGCGGCGCTCCTCGCGCGACATGTGGAAGGCGCGATGGATGGCGTCCGCCGTTGCCTCCCGGTCGAGCGGATTGACGATGAGCGCTCCCTCCCGCATCTGCGGCGCGCTGCCGGCGAACTCGCTCAGCACGAGCGCGCCATGGTCATCCACCGAGGCCGCGCAATACTCCTTCGCGACAAGGTTCATGCCGTCCTTGAGTGATGTAACGAGGCAGATTTCCGAGGCGCGGTAGTAGCCAAGCAGCTCCATGCGCGGGACCGATCTGTACATGTAGTGAAGCGGCGCCCATCCGCGGTAGTCGAACCGGCCGTTGATGCGGCCGACGAGCTCGTCCAGCTTCTGCTTCCATGCGGCATACTCGGGGATGTCCTGCCGGCTTGGGACGACAAGCTGGATGAGGGAAATCTTTCCCCTGAGGTCGGGGTACTTTTCGAGGGCCCGCTCGAAAGCCAGGAACTTGGCCGCGATGCCCTTTGTATAGTCAAGCCTGTCCACGCCGAGGGCAAGCTGCTGCTCGGGGAAGTTCTCATGTATATACCAGGCGGTGTCCTGGACCGCCTGGGAGCGGGCAGCGGAGTCGAACTCCTTGAAATCTATACTGATGGGGAAGGAGCCCGCTCGGACCCGCCGGCCCGGCAGGTCAATGACGCTGATCTGGCGCTGGACGCTGACGCGCGCCTCGCGGATGAACTGGCGGACGCACTGGGTGAAGTTCCGCAGGTCGCGCTGCACCTGGAAACCGACAAGGTCGTAGGCAAGCAGCGCCCGCAGCACCTCGGCGCGCCACGGAAGCCGCGCGAAGATGTCCGGCGGCGGAAAAGGAATGTGCAGAAAGTAGGCGAGCTTGTTGTGGACGCCGAGCTCCCGCAGGTAGTGGCCGACAAGGATGAGCTGATAGTCATGCACCCAGACAAGCTCGTCCTCGCGAACGGCGTTGCGCAGAACCTCGGCGAAGATGCGGTTGGACTCGACGTAGGAGAGCCACTTGGGACGCTCGAACTTGGCATGGCCAAGCAGGTCGTGGAAGAGGGGCCAGAGTGTTTCGTTGGAGAAGCCGTAGTAGAAGCCCTCGACGAGTTCGGGAGAGAGTCCCACGCCGTGAAAGCGGCAGTTGAGATCCTTGCCGAGACGGCCCAGCAGTTCATCCACCGGCGCATCCCCGCAGTCCCCGGGCCAACCGACCCACGACCCGCCGTACTGCTTGAGGATGGGTCGGAGCGCAGTGACCAGTCCTCCGGAGCTGGGACGTATCTGCCAGCCGTCCTCGTGATCCTTGGCTATTTGGATGGGGAGGCGATTGGAGACGATCAGCAACGGATTACTCATGACTGCACCTCACTGTGTGTCTATTTCCCGCCACTTTTGGAGGAATTCCACGACGCCGGCGGGCATGGTGATGCGGGCTTGCGCCCTTGTGGATCTGGGCTCGTTGCGCACAAGGACGGAGAGGCCGCGGGCGCCGAGGGCAGCGAAGCCGTCCTCGTCGGTCAGGTCGTCGCCCAGGAAGGCGGTGGCGGGCGTCTCGCCGGGATACTCGGCGAGGATGCTCTCCACGGCGTCGCCCTTCGTGCGGCCGGGGACGCAGAGTTCGATCCCCCCGTCGAAATCCTTGATGTCGAAGCCGTGCCGGGCAGCCAGACCGCGCCAGACGGGGAGGACCGCTTCCAGGATGTGCTCACGCTCCCGGGGACTCATACCCCGCCAGTGCACCGTTGCGCAGCCGGTCTTGTACTCGGCGCGCTCGGGCGATCCTGCGGCGGCCCGGGCGGCCTCGAACCCCTCGCGCAAGGACTCCTGCGCCTGCGCCGAAACGCCGAGAACGCGGGTCCTTCCGTCCGGGCCTCTGTACTCTCGCCCATGACACCCCCAGATTTCCACCGGATTCTTTAGACCGAGCAGTTGGACCAGCTCCTCACTGTCGCGCCCGCTAACGAAGACGACGCGCGTGCGGCCGGCGCCGATGATGTCCTCCAGCGGCGGAATGATCCTCGGAGCGGGGAAGGCTTCGAGCCGGTTGGGCGTGAACGGAGCCAAGGTGCCGTCGTAATCGAGAAGGAGGAGACGGTGGTGCCGGCGCGGGAGGTCTTCGAAGAACTTGTCGAGTGCGTGGTTCTTTTCAGGTTCCATGAATTCCTGTGAAATTGTGGCGGTTGGCGCCACTACGGGTATATTATTCCTTGCAAAAGTGGTGAGGGGAGCAATTTCTGCGCCTCAGCCCTGCCGTGAGGGCTGCTCCCCCGCCTCCTTTTGGATTACGGAGGGAAGCCGCGCCGAGACCTCCTCGATCATGGACTCCATGTCGTCGAGCTGCCGGATCAGGTCCTCTGCCTCGGTCGCAGAAGCGGCGGGATCGAACCCCGGGCCGGAGCCGGCTCCGCGGGCAAGCCGCTGCAGGAGGTCCTTGAGCCCCTCCACGGCATTGCGCCGGCGCATGTTGATGGCGGCCATCCGGCGCCGGAGTGAAAGGACCCGGTCCACGCCACGATCGAGCCGCTCCTCGAGCTGGGCCCAGGCGAGCTCCCGGGCGGTCCGCTCCTCCCGGTGCAGATCAAGGGTGAACGGGGCGGGGGGTGTGCGCTGTCCACCGGCCAGTTGCCGGGAGAGCAGCTCCGCTTGGGCGTTCAGCCGTTCGAGGAGCTGCTGGACGCGCGGTGGCAGGTCCGCCTGCCCCTGTGCGTCGTCCGGTGGCGCACCGGTGGGTATGGGAGGGATCGGCTCGCTGGCGGCCGGCCCGGCCGCGGCCCGCGAAGCTGGGGCGGCGGCACGTGTCTCCGGGGGGATGGCCCCGGCCGTAGCGGGATGTGGGTGTGGGCCGCGCTGAGCTGGGGCGAAGGGCTTCGCGGTGCGGCCCGCCGGCCGGCTGTCGGGTACGGGCACGGCACGGGCGGCTTCCAAGGCTGCCTCGGGAATACGGGCCAGGAATGTCTCAGGCAGGTGCTCGATGGCCAGAGTGCCCTCGCGCGCAGACAGAGCAGCCTGCGCCGTTACGAGCAGAAGGTCCTCGGCGTTGCCCGGCCAGTGCCACTGCCGGAAGAGCCGGAGCACCTGTGGGTTGGCGCCGGTGACGGCGGAGCGCCCCGATTCCACGGCCCGGGTGATGGCGTAGCGGACAAGGGCCGGTATGTCCTCCGGCCGGTCGCGCAGGGGAGGGATCTCGACGCGGCTGCTCGAGAGCAGCTCACGTAATTCCGGGAGCAGGGGCGTCTCCTCAATCAACCGGTCGAATGGCCGGCTGTGCAGGAGAAAGACCCTTGCGTCCGACTCCACCATCTCTCCGCTCAGCGGATCGGCGAAGGAGCCGTGGTTGGCGATCTCCAGCAGCGTGTACTGGATGTCCACCGGGATGTCCCGTTGAAGCTGGACAAGGAGCGAGCCGCCCTTGCAGCGGACGAAGTACTGGGCGATGTCGGGCGGCAGTTTCCAGGATATGGAGACGCGCACGAGCGGCCGGTCATCCGCTCCGGAGAGACGGTGCATGATCTTGGCCGCGAAGGACTTCTCGGTGCCGGGCTCGCCGAGCAGGAGGACCGGCGCGCGGCCCTCGGCCAGCTCGTGCAGCCGGCGGTTGACCCGCCCGATGGCGCTGGAAATACCCGGCAAACCGGTTGGAACGTGCGTGTTGTTCACCAGGGCACCTGCAGAAGGCGGTGGCGCCGCCATGTGATTTCCCCGGCAGGATGGAGACACGCCCCGCTCCGGCGCGAGCAAAATCCCGCGGCCGGCGCGCTTGATCATTCCGGTTGCGGGTTTTCGGAGAGGCGGTAGGACTGCGCGATGCTGAATCACGTTCACGGAGGGAATCATGCGAAAGATACTCTGGCTTATCGCGGCCTTCTTCGTGCCGCCCGTCGTCGTGGCCCTGCTGGAGGGCTTCAGATTCCACTTCTGGCTGAACCTGATCCTGACGCTCCTCTTCGTCGTCCCGGCGATCATCCACGCATGGTTCCTGATCCTGACGCGTGACTACGAGGTGGTGCGGGAATGAGAAGACCCCCGGCGCCGGGAGGGCCGGGGGCCTTTGGCATTGCGGGCAATGTAGGTTGCGGGCGGTGGCGCTGGGCTCAGCGGCGGACGGTGCGGAGCCCTTCCATTGTCTCGAGGAGTGCGTCGTTCATCGCCGCGCGCGTGGCCTGGCCAAGGGCGCTGCTGGCGAATGCGGCATCGTCGCCCCTTATGCCGAAGGCACCCGCGGCGCTCTGATCGGTGACGCTGGTGAAGGTGCCGGAGGCGGTATAGCCACGGGCCACGCGGCCGGTCCGCCCGTCGTAAAGCTGAAGGTCCATGCCGACCATGCCGCTTCGGCGGGCCTGGCGGCGCTCATAGCGGGGGTCGGCAATCCGGGTGCCGGTGCCGACGTCCCGCACGGCGCCAATCCCCAGCCGCGAGCCGATCCACTGGAAGAACCGGCCAATGGCGCCGCCGGAGCCACCCCGGCCGCTTTCGACTGCCTCGGCGGTTTCGTTGAACTCGGTGACGACGCCGCGGATAACGAAGGGGCCGACTTCGCCCTCCTGGATATTCCTGGCTTCGTAGGTGCCATCGGGCCGGCGGACGAGTGTGTCCATGTCCACCAGGGCGATGTTTCCGGAGCGGGTGAGCGCAGTCCGGAGCTGAGCCGAAACGCCTTCCCCCACGGTTCTGCCGGGGCCAAAGTCGAAGCCACCGCCGGAAGTCCGGCCCGACGCGGCAGTATCAAACCTGTCCACGGCCACAAGGAAAACCGGCTGGTTTGGGTCGTGGGGAAGACTGACAATTTCCACCTGTGCGGACTCGGGTGAGCCTTCAGCAGCGCGGGCGCTGGAGGGGTCAACCGTTGCGCAACCCTGCAGCGCAAGGGCACCGGCGGCGACAAAGACTATCGTAAAAAGCGCGTGGAACCTGAACGAGCACATGGCAATCGCTCCAGCAGTTGGTGGGTAGGTCGTCCATCTTCGCTGATATGGGAACCATGGCTGCCTTCATGGCAAGGGAAAGCCTGGTCGTACCGAATCCGATTCTATAAAAAAGAGGTCCTTGGCGGGCAGCATAATCCACGCGTGCCGGAAAACAACCCCCGGAAGCCGGCAGGGGTGGGCCGGTTGGCGAAGACCCATGGCCGGGAATTGGCGCCGGTCAGCGGGTGGCTGTCCAGTGGCTACTCGACGCCGAGCTTGCTCTTGATGAGCGGAGTGAGCGTTGCGGGGTTCGCCTTGCCCTGGGTCTTCTTCATGACGGCACCGACGAGCGCACCGATGGCCTTGGCCTTTCCGTTGCGCACGTCATCGGCCACCTTGGGCATGTTGGCGATGACTTCTTCCACGATGGGGTCGAGTGCGGAATCGTCGAGCGGCTTGAGTCCCTTCTCCTCGACCAGGACGGACGGTGTCTTGCCCGTGTCTATCATCATGGGGAAGAGCTGCTTGGCGATCTTGCCCGTGATCGTTCCCTCGTCCAGCAGGCGGAGAAGTTCGGCGATGGCGGGGGCTGGAACCGGGAAGTGCTCGATGGTCAGTTCTTCGCCTTCCTCGCCGCCGGACCGCTCGTTCAGCCAGCGGAGCGCCTCCGCCATGATCCAGTTCGCGACACCCTTGGGGTTGTTGTGCAGGCGCACCGCGTCCTCGAAGTAATCGGCGGTCTGGCGCTGGGCGGTGAGCAAGCCCGCGTCGTAGGCGGACAGGCCGTACTGTTCCTCGAAGCGCCGGCAGCGGGCCACGGGGAGTTCCGGGAGGGTTGCGAGGATTTCCTGCTTTACCTCCTCCTTCACCTCGAAGTCCACGAGGTCGGGGTCCGGGAAGTAGCGGTAGTCGGTGGCGGTTTCCTTCGTGCGCATGGCACGGGTGACGGCCTCCACGTCGTCCCAGAGGCGTGTTTCCTGAATGATTGCGCCGCCTTCAGCCAGTACGGCGCCCTGCCGTTCCAGTTCCGCGTCTATACACTTCAGGACGACGCTGATGGAGTTAAGGTTCTTGACCTCCACCTTTGTGCCGAACTCCTCGCTGCCCTTGGGGCGGAGGGACATGTTGAGCTCGAACCGCAGGCTGCCCTCCTCCATCTTGCAGTCGGAGACGTCGAGGTACTTGAGGAAGCTCCTCATGGAGTTCATGAAAACATGTGCTTCGTGGCGCGAGCGGATGTCAGGCTTGGTGACGATCTCAAGCAGCGGCATGCCGGCGCGGTTGAGGTCCAGGAGCGAGTAGTCCACCGCCGTGCCCTCGGGGTGGATGTTCTTCCCGGCGTCTTCTTCGAGGTGAATGTTGTCTATGCCGACCTGCTTGACGCCGGCCTCGCCGAGGTTGATTTCGAGGTACCCCCCCTTGCCAAGGAACTTGTCGTTCTGGCTGATCTGGTAGTTCTTTGGCAGGTCCGGGTAGTAGTAGTTTTTCCGGTCGAAGGTGGTGACGGGAGGGATGTCGCAGTGCAGGGCGAGCGCAGTGCGGAGCGCAAGCCGGTAGGCGCCCTCGTTGAGCACGGGAAGGGCACCCGGCAGTCCCATGCAGACGGGGCAGACATTGGTGTTGGGCGGGGCGCCGAAAGCTGTGGAGCAGCCGCACCATACCTTGGCGCGTGTTTTCAGCTCCGCGTGTACTTCGAAACCGATGACGGGTTCCAGTTCCATGTCAACGACACCCCCGGGGATTGAGTACAACGGGGGCCGAAGGTGGCGATGGAGCCGGGGGGCGTCAAACCGGAAGAACCGGCGGTGCCCCCCGGATGTGAGGTTCGCGCGGGATCAGGGCTCCAGCTCGTCCGCCTTTTCGCGCGCGGCGGCGATCATGCGGTCCACGTGAAGCTGAATGTCCTCCAGCCCGTCGGGACGGGAGTGGGCCAGCCAGATGTCGCGGTATTCCTCGAAGATCATCTCGCTCCTGTCCGCGAAGGCGCTGAGCCGCGCGGCGAGCATTTCGGAGGACTCGCCCTCCTCGAGTTCGTCCAGATCGAAGATGATGCCCATCTTTTCACCGAGCAGGTCCATGGCGCGGGCGGCATGATGAAGCTCCGCCACGATCCACTCTTCGGCGTCCACATCGGGCCTTTCGAGGGCGCGTGCCAGACGAATGCCGTCCGTGCGGAAGCGCCGTGCGCCCTCCCGGTCGGTACGGCCGTAGGTGCCCGTTTCCGCGTCGAAGGAGGTGATGTGGAGCATGATCCAGGTCATGTTGTCGAGGTAGGCTTCGTTGAGTGTCCGCCACGCGGCTATGACCGCGGGTCCGGCGGGTCCGAAAGTCCGGACGGACCAGATGGCGTCGAACTGCTCCTGCTCGGGCTGCTCCACATTCCAGGAGAGGGCCAGCCCCAGCGCCTTGCCGTGGAGCGAGCCTGCGGGGACGTTGTAGTGTCCGTAGTCACCCCAGTCGGTGTTCAGCACGCCGATGGCGTCGTATTCCTGGCCGGCCTCAATGAAGCCGCGGATGTTGATTTCCGCATTGAGGATGTCGTTGAGGATGCGGCGCCAGCCGCTGGTACCGGGGCAAACCATGAAGTCGAGTCCCGCTTCCGGGAAGAGGCGGCTTTCGTCAAACCGGGTGGTCCGGAAGTACCCCCAGTTGAGCATGATGGTGTCTTCGGGGACTTCGGGGATGAGTTCCGGGTGCTGCTTGACGATGTCGCCCCAGATCATGAGGCGCTTGTCGTAGAGGTCGGACAGCTCGCTCATGTATTCGATGTGGCTGAGATAGAGCCGGCCGACGCCGATTTCCTCCGCCTTTTCAGCTCCCTGCCCCCTGCCGAGGTCGTAGGTCTCGTCGGCGGAGGCGTTGATGAAGGGCGCGGAGAAGAGGGGCAGATAGGCGTCCCACATTTTGGCGAGCAGTTCGCGCGCTTCGGGGTCCACGGTGTTGAGGGTGGCTCCGAACATGCGCTGGCGCCAGGTCAGGTCGTCCCACCCGACCTCCAGCGGCACGTCGGCAAGGTGGCGGTATTCGGGCAGGCTGAGAACGCCAGCCATGTGGCCGAATGACTGGAGCGAGGGGACGAAGGTGATGCGCCGTTCCCTGCAGTAGAGGTCCAGTTCGAGGAGCTGTTCGGGGGTCAGCGCGTCGTCATTCTGTGCGATGTCCGGGTTGAAGCGGAAATCGAAGGGGTGCTCCACGTAGAGCTGATACATGTTCCCCTTGTGAGCGGCGATGTAGTCAATCTGCCACTCGAGCGATTCCATGGTCGGGACGCGGCCGCGGGAGACGTCCTGATGGTAGCCGCGCCACTCGAAGTCCGGCTCGTCCTCGATGACGAGGGCGGGCAGTTCCGAACCGAACTGCTCCGCGAGTTGGGTCAGGGTCTGGAGGCCATAGAAAACGCCCGCCATGGACCGGCCCTCGAGTTCAATGCCGTCCGGCTCGATGACGAGGTGGTATCCCTCCTTCACCTTGGGTTCAGTGGAGGGCGGGTCCTGCACGGTGAGGACGATATGGCCACCGAAATCCTCGTCGCGGATGCCCGGCCGGTCTATCGTCATGGTGGGGCCGCCGTTGCCGGCGATGGTGTCACGGAGGCGCTTGGCGGCAATCAGCTCCGGGGTCTCGGAGTCCGCCGGGAGAAAGACCCGCGTCTCCTCCGTTACCTGAAAGGCGCCGGAGCGGAGCTCGAGGTGGTGGGGTTGCGGCAGCAGGCGAAGCTCGCCCTCCGGGCCGTGCGTTGCTGCAGGGGCTGGCGCCGCGATGATGGTCGTGAGGGCAAATCCCGCGGCGACGGCCGCCAGGCCGGCGGCCCGGACGATCGCGTTCGGGAGAAGGGCTGGAATCCTCATCCTGTTTCTCTCCTCGTGGTTGGGGTCGCCCCGGGGCCGGCCCGAAAGGCCAGTCGGCCGTTGAGGCCCATTCCGGAGCTTATGATCGGTCCAAATGGACGCTCCGGGGCGTGGGCACGCAACCGGGATTTTGGAAACGGAACGCAGGAACGTCCCCCCCGTGGTTCCCCTGATCTTTCAGCCGTTCGGTATTTGTTTGGGGGTTGCCATCGAAGAGCACTGATTTTGCTTCTGTTACGGGTGTGACAAACTCGAACAGAGAGGCTCTTCGATGGCGAGACGAGGTG
>SLOM01000081.1 GCA_007132505.1 Candidatus Sumerlaeota bacterium | reverse complement strand
CTCTTCTCGAGTTCGGCGAAGCGTGCGAGCTGGTCCCGCGCCTCGATGTAAAGGGGATTGCTGGTTTCGAGGAGGACGGTCATGTCCCCCTGCACGATCATGGGGTTGGATGGGTTGAAACCCGTCATGGTGAGGTTCTTCTCTTATCCTGCCTGCGGAGATTCTGGCGGTGGACCGGTTCGCCGGAGAGCATTTCGCCATCCGCCCATTGGTCCTGAGCCGCCCTTTCAAATCAGAACTGGACGGTAGACTCAAGAGCAAACCGACACCGCCCGTTCGCGAAGCCGTAGCGTAGGGTGGGGCCCGGGAGGGTTGCCACAAAAATCTTCACTCCCCCGGGCCCTGCTCGTTTACGGCGCTTTGCGGCTTGACGCTTGGCGCGCCGCACCACAGGCTTGCTCTTCATTGGCAAGAAAGTTTCTCAAATGGTGTGTGACTCATGACAAGACGGCAAATCCCCGCACTCTTGCCCGCCTTGCCGGGCTTCCTTGTGCTGCTTTGCGCCATCATGGCCGGGTGTGCCCCGCGCGGAGGAGCGGCCACCGTGGATCCACGCCAGGCGGCCATCGCCGAGCATCAGGAGGAGATGAAGGCCGCCGTGTCCGCGGTGAAACCCGCCCTGGTGCGCATCCGCGTCGTCAGCCCGTACTACAGGGACGGACGCGAGCAGAAGTCCGTTTCCTTCGGGAGTGGTGCCATCATCAGCCCGGACGGCTACGTCATCACCAACCATCATGTGGCCGGGGACGCCGTGCAACTGGTTTGCACCCTCGCGACCCGCGAGGAGGTGCCCGCGGTTCTCGTTGGAACAGATCCAGCCACCGACATCGCGGTGATCAGGCTCGAACCCAACAGCCCGCGCACCTTCCCGCATGCTGAGTTTGGCGACTCGGACCTGCTGGAGGTGGGCGACCCCGTGCTGGCCCTTGGCAGCCCACAGGCCATTTCGCAGTCGGCCACGCTCGGCATCGTCAGCAACACGGAGATGATCACGCCGCCTTCGTTCCGGAACATGAGGTTGGAGCTCGACGGGGAGGACGTCGGGGAGCTGGTGCGCTGGATCGGGCACGATGCGGCGATCTTCCGGGGTAATTCCGGCGGGCCGCTGGTCAACATGGAGGGCCGGATCGTCGGGGTGAACGAGATCGGCATCGGCCTTGGTGGCGCCATACCGGGGAATCTGGCGAATCAGGTGGCCCGGGAGCTTGTCGAGCGCGGAGAGGTCCGGCGGGCCTACACCGGGATGGTGTTCCAGCCGCTGCTGAAGGGCGATGAGCTGGATGAAGGGGTCACAGTCGCCTCGGTGCTTGCGGATTCGCCGGCAAAGGCGGCGGGAGTCGAGCCGGGAGACGTGCTGGTCTCCATCGCCGGGCAGCGCCTCAAGGGCCAGTTTGCGGAGGACCTCCCGGGGATCAACAACCTGATCGCGGAACTCCCGATTGATGAGACGGTGGAGGCCGTGTTCCTGCGTGATGACGAGGAACGCACCATCACGATGACAACCCAGCGGCGTCAGCGGGCCCTCATGCCGCAGACCGAACTGCGCGAGTGGGGCATGACCGCACGTGACCTCTCCGTCTGGACCCAGCTCGATCTGGCGCGCGACACCGCGGAGGGCGTGTACCTGACCTCGACCCGGTCGGGCGGGCCGGTGGCACAGGCCAGACCGGAACTCCGGCGCGGCGACGTCATCGTGGCCCTGAACGGCCGCGAGGTGCGCGGTATCGGGGAGCTGAAGGAGTTCTCCGCCGAGGCCCTTGAGGGGAAGGGCGAGGGTGAATTCGTCCCGGTCATCGTGACGTTCGAACGCGAGGCGGAGTCGCAGCTGGCACTGGTGCAGATCGGCATAGAGAGCCTGCCCGACCCGGGGCGCGATGTGCGGCGGGGTTGGCTTCCGATGGAGACGCAGGTCCTCACCCGCGAGGTGGCTGCGGCAATGAACATGGAGGACACGCGCGGCGTCCGCGTCACGCGTGTGTACTCCGAACGGCCGGAGGACTACCCCTTCGAGGTCGGCGACATCATCACCCACATGGACGGGCTGGTGGTGGACGCCTCCCGGCCCGTGGATGCGGAGGTCTTCGAAACAATGGTCCGGCAGTACCGGGCGGGGATCGAGGCGGACTTCACTGTGCTGCGGAATGGCGAGGAGCACACCCTCCAAGCAGAGATTCAGCAGGCGCCCCGCCGTGCCCGCGAGATGGAACGCTACCGTGATCTTGATTTCGAGTTCGTGCTGCGCGAGGCGGCCTTCAACGACCGCCAGAGGCCCGTGTTCGCCGGGGTGGTGTTTGCCGTGCTCGTGGATGGCGTCACCTCGGGCGGCTGGGCGGATCTGGCCGGTCTGCGGGGAGGTGACGCGGTCCTGAAGATTCAGGGTGAGCCCATCTCCACACTTGGCGACGTTGAGCAGGTCATGGAGGACATCCGCGCCAGCAAGCCAGCGACAGTGGTCATCTTCGTCCGGCGCGGCTCGCAGAACCTTTTCCTGGAACTGGAGCCCACCTGGTAGGCGTTGGCTCCGTCACAACCCATCCGAACCTGAAAGGAATTCCGAACGATGTTCAGCATAAGCACAAACAGACTGCTCCTCTCCGCCGCCGCCACGGCGGTTCTGGCCTTCTCCGTGGCGGAACTCCAAGCCGGCCGCGCCACCATTCGTGAGACAGTCGCCGAGAAGGAAGCCGCCATCGTGACCTTGGAAGCGGTCTTCGATGTGAGGGTCTCCTTCGGCGGCCAGCAACAGGAGTACGAGCGGCGCTCCGAGGAGGTCGGCATCATCGTGGATCCCAACGGACTGGCGATCACCTCGCTCAGCTCAATGGACCCGGGCCAGTTCTACGCCCGCCTGTACGGCGATGACGACGACGGCTTCACCACGCAGCTCAAGGACCTGAAGTACATCCTCCCCGACGGCAGGGAGATCCCCGCCGGGATCTCCCTGCGCGACCGCGACTTCGACATCGTCGTGCTCCGCCCCCTCGAGGAGCCGGAGGAGGACCTGACCTACATTTCGCTCAATGACTATGCGGAGGCGGAGCTGCTTGAGGAGCTTTACCTGCTCAGCCGCAAGGGGCGCATTGCCCGCCGCGCCATCCACGCCTCGAGCCTGGAAGTGCAGTCCATCGTGGATCGTCCCCGGTTCTTCTACATCCCTCCCGGGCAGCAGGCGCAGCAGCACCTCGGCGGGCTTGTGCTGAATGCCGATGCGAAGCCGGTCGGCATGATCGCCATGTACATGTTCCCCGGAGGAGCAGCGGCGCTCGGCGAGGAGGACGAACCGTTCGTCGCCGTGATCGTCCCGGTCGAGGACATCATGGAGGTGGTTGAGCAGGCCCGCGACATCGCCCCCGAGGCCCCGGCACCCGACCCGGACATGGCCATCGAGGATGAAGAAGAGGACGCGGAGCTGGATATCCTCCCCGCGCCGGACATGGAGCCTGTGCCTCTGCCGTAAGCAACGCCCGGCAGCTCGAAGGACATTGGCAAGGGCTGACGCCCGGAGCCATCCATGACGGGGACGCCGCCGCGCGTTCGGGCAAGGCGTCTGCGGCTGCAGTATTCCCCAAGCCTGCTCGCCGGCTCCCGGCGTCTTCCCCCTTGCCGGGCCTTGGCTGGCGGCTATAGTCCCGCGCGCCTGCCGGGGAGAAGCCCTCCCAGCCAGGGCACTCCTCCCCTTCTCCTTGGCGAAGCCACCGCATGGTGCGCCAAGCCAGAAGATGACAATGAACCACAAGATGAAGAGAGAGCACAGAGGGCTTCTGTTCGGCTGGTCTGTGCCCACTCTGATCCTGCGGTGAAAACCCCTCCCGATAGAGACTCTTGTATGACCCATTCACTCCCCGAGGAAATCGCCCGCCGGCGCGCCTTCGCCATCATCTCGCACCCGGACGCGGGAAAGACCACCCTCACCGAGAAGATGCTCCTTTACGGCGGAGCAATTCGGCTGGCGGGGGAGGTGAAGTCCCGCCGCGCCGCCCGCACCGCCACATCGGACTGGATGGCGGTTGAAAAGGAGCGCGGCATCTCCGTGACCACCTCGGTGATGCAGTTCCCCTACCATGGGCTGCAGTACAACCTGCTGGACACACCCGGACACCAGGATTTCAGCGAGGACACCTACCGCACGGTCACGGCGGCCGACTCCGCGATCATGCTCATTGATGCGGCCAAGGGCGTGGAGGCGCAGACGGAGAAGCTCTTCCAGGTCTGCCGGCTGCGCGAGATGCCCATCTTCACCTTCATCAACAAGATGGACCGCGAGGGGCGCGAGCCACTCGATCTGATGGAGGAGGTGGAGAAGCTCCTGGGGATTCACTGCGTGCCGGTGAATTGGCCGATCGGGCGCGGCAACCGGTTCCGGGGCGTGTATGACCGCCGGCGTGAGTGTGTTTTCCTCTTCGAACGGAGCGACGACAAGAGCGGGCGGGCCGAGACCGTCCGGATTCCGTGGGGCGACCCGCGCCTGCCGGAGCTGATCGGCGAGAGCGACCTCGAGGAACTGAAGGAGGAGCTGGAGCTGCTGGACATGGCGGGGGAGCAGTTCGACGAGGAGCGCTTCCGCTCGGGCGACATTACGCCGGTGTTTTTTGGCTCCGCGCTGACGAATTTCGGGGTGGAACCGTTCCTCGAAACTTTCGGTGACATGGCGCCACTCCCCACCGGCCGGCCGGCGAAGACAGGCCATGTGCCACCCTCCCATCCTGCCTTCACCGGGTTCATCTTCAAGATCCAGGCAAACATGGACCGGAACCACCGGGACCGGATCGCGTTCCTCCGTGTCGTAAGCGGCCGCTTCGAGCGCGGTATGAACGCCTACCACGTGCGGGCCGGCCGGCGCATGAGGCTCGGCAACGCGATGATGTTCTTCGCGAATGAGCGCGAACAGGTGGACGAGGCGTGGGCGGGAGACATCGTCGGCCTCTACGACACCGGCAACTTCGCCATTGGGGACACGCTCACCGCCGGGGAGGAGCTGGAGTTCGAAGGCATCCCGAGCTTCTGCCCCGAGCTGTTCATGTCCGTGCGCGCCCCCAACCCGATGAAGCGCAAGCAGCTCGACAAGGGCCTCCAGCAGCTCAGTGAGGAAGGAGCCATACAGATTCTTTACCAGCCCGACCTCGGGCAGCGGGAGCCGGTGCTTGCGGCCGTGGGCCGGCTTCAGTTCGAGATCGTCAAGGAGCGGCTCGACAGCGAGTACAATTGCGAGGTGCGCTTCGATTCCCTGCCGTTCGCGGCGGCAAGGTGGATTACGGCGAAGGACGGGACCGTGCCGGAGGACGTGGCGCGGTTCAACCGTGCCGGCATCAGCGCCGTCTATCGCGACAAGCACGGCCTGCCGATTGTGCTGTTCCGGGATGACTGGACGGCGAAGTACGCCGTTCGCAACTACGAGGACACCCTGTTCCTGCAGGCGGCGCCGCGCGTGGCGGTGGCCTGAGGGGCTGCGCGGGGCAGGTCAGCCTCCGGCGCTCTCCACCGTGGCGGCTTCCGGCTTGCCGCGCAGGACCTTGCGGGCCTTCTGGAGTGCCGCCCCAATCACCTGGTGCATGTCGTAATACTTGTATTCCGCCAGCCGGCCGCCGAAGAGGACGCGGCCCTCGCGGCGCTGGAGCTCCTGATAGGCCTTGAGCCGCTTGCGGTCCTCCTCCGAGTTGACCGGGTAGTAGGGCCGCTCGTTGTCTATACAGGCGTATTCGTGCACGATCACCGTGGTGTCCGGCGTGTGCGGCTTCTCCAGGTGGAGGTGCTTGAACTCGTGGATGCGGGTGAAGGGCACGTCGAGGTCGGCGTAGTTCATGACGCTGGTGCCCTGGTAGTCCTCGAGGTCGAGGCGCTGGTACTCAAGCTTCACGGACCGCCAGCCAAGGCGGCCCTCCGCGTAACCGAAGTAGCGGTCAATCGGTCCTGTATAGACAACCAGCCCCGCATGGCGGTGCCAGTAGCCGGGATCCTCCAGGAAGTCCACTCCCGTTTCCACGGGAATGCCCTCCAGCATGCGCTCGAAGATGGGTGTGTACCCGCCTGAGGGAATGCCCTGGAACCGGTCGTTGTAGTAGGAGTCGTGGTAGGAGGTACGGACGGGCAGGCGCGTGATGATGGCGGCGGGCAGGTCCCGCGGGTCGCAGTCCCACTGCTTGATTGTGTATCCCTTGATGAAGGCCTCGTAGAGGTCCCGCCCGATGAGGCTGATGGCCTTTTCCTCAAGATTGCGGGGACTGGAGATGCCCTCGCGCTTGGAGGCGATGAAGTCCTCCACCTCAAAGGGCTTCAGGTTCAGGCCGTAGAACTGATTAATTGTGCCGAGGTTGATCGGCATGGCGTACACGCGGTTCTTATGCGTGGTAAGGACGCGGTGCTGGTAGCGGTTGAAGGTCGTGAACCGGTTCGTATAGCGCCAGATTTCCTCGCTGTTGGTGTGGAAGATGTGGGTTCCGTAGCGATGGACGTTGATGTTGGTGTCCTCGAAGTCCTCGGAATAGCAGTTGCCGCCGATGTGCTTGCGCTGCTCGAGGACGAGGACGGACTTGCCGTTCTCGTGTGCCTGCTGTGCGAAGACGGAGCCGAAGAGTCCGCTTCCCACCACGATGAAATCGTATTGTCTCATTCCGCTCTCGTGTCCGGGTTTTGTCCTGTTTGTGCCCCTGCCGGTGTGGCGGCGCGCCGCTGATCCACCGCTCTTCCGTCATCGGAGAGGACAGGTTGGAGGCGGCGGGTCAGTTCCTCAAGCCGAGTGTTGAGCTCTGCGCCGTTCTCCTGCTGTGGTGGTGGCTCGATGGCCGGACGGTAGTCCACCTTGATGCGGCCGAGCGGCCGTGGGAGGCGGCGGGTGCGTGGCCAGGCCTCGAAGGCACCGTTGATCCGCACGGGGATGATGGGTGCTCCGGTGGCGCGGGCAAGCCGTAGCACCCCCGGCTTGAGGGGCTTGAGCCGGCCATCGAAACTCCTCCCGCCTTCCGGGAAGACACAGAGCACATGTCCGGCCTCGAGGACCCGCAGGCCCGACCCGTAGGCCTGTTTGTCGGTTCCCCGGTCCACGTCCAGCGGAATTGCCCCGAGCGAGGCGATGAAGGCGCCGAAGGCCCGGTTGCGGAACAGTGACTTCATGGCGAGGAAGTAAACCGGCCTGCGCAATGGCCAGGCGGCAATCACCGGGTCGAGGTAGCTTGTGTGGTTCGCCGCGAGAAGGACCGGTCCTTCCCGGGGGACGTGCTTCGCTCCCTTGACGCGCAGGCCGTACATGCCCCGGAGCATCGGCCAAGCAACCAGCCGGACCGATTCAGCCAGAAGGGGAGAGTAACGCTTGTCGGGGGGGGCGGAGCTGCCTGCCAATGCGCCTGTTCACACCTTAAGGGATTGGTAGACTGCATCGAGGGTCTCCGCGCTGCGCATGAGCGCCTTGTGCTCGTCGGGAGAGAGCGGGATTTCCAGGGGCTCCAAGGCCCCGTCGCGGTGGAGGCGGCACGGGGTTGACAGGCAGAGGTCTCCGAACCCGTAGGCGCCCGAGAGCGCCCGGGAGACCGTCTGCAGGGTCCCCTGGTTGTAGGTGACCGACTCGAAAAGCTTCTCCGTTGCGAGACCGATAGCGAAGTTTGTTGCGCCCTTACGCTCGATGATTTCGTAAGCGGCTGTCTTGACGCCTGCGGTGATTCGCTCCTTCACGTCGGAGGTTATGGGCCGGCCGGTAAGCTCGCCGTACTCTTCCAGACGGAACGGCCCAACGTCCGCACGGCTCCAGACGAGTACCTCCGAGTCCCCGTGCTCGCCGATCACGTAGGCATGTATGTTCCTCGGGTCTATCTTGAGATGCAGACTGAGTAGGAACCGGAACCGGCCTGTGTCGAGCATCGTGCCGGTGCCGAAGACCTGCTCGGGGGAAATGTGGGATAGGTTCAGCGCCAAACGCGTCATCACGTCCACGGGGTTGGTGATGATGACGAACAGGCCCCTCGGGTTCACCTTGGGCAGGCGGGGGAAGAACTCCGAGTAAATCTCCGCGTTGCGCTTGACGAGATCAATGCGGCTCTCGCCTGGCTTCTGGGCAGCTCCAGCGGTGATGACGACCATGTCGCACTCCGCTGCGGAATCCAGGTCACCGATTTCTATTTTGATCGGCCGGCCCCAGGGCAGGCAGTGGGAGAGGTCCATCAGCTGCCCTTCTGCGCGCCGATGGTCCTTGTCCACGAAGAGGAGCTCACGCACCCGGCCCTCCTGTATAAGCGAGAAGGCGAATGCGGACCCTACTGCCCCCATGCCGATGATTGCCACGCGGCGGATGCCCCGCCGACTGTCAATTGTGTTGCCGATCTCGTGCGCCGTCATTGGAGGTCTCCCTTGGGTTGTGCTGGGGGGTCCGGCTTCCCGTAGTGCAGCTATTCTTGCACCGCGCAGCGCAGGGAGACAACGTAATCCCGCACCGCCTGTTCAACGGGTTGGCCCGCCTGCCTTGCCTCGTCAATGCACTTGATGAGTGCACTACCGACGACTACCCCATCCGCACCCGCTTCGACGGCAGCCCTCGCGTGTTCGGGCGAGGAGATGCCGAAGCCAAGCGCCAGAGGCAAATTCGTCGCGGCACGGACGCGCGCCAGGTACTCCGACGCCTCGGCACTCAAGCCACCAAGGCTCCCGGTCGTCCCCTTCATCGAGATGCAATAGAGGAACCCGCTGGATTTCTCCGCGATGCTTCGGATGCGGGCGGACGGGGTGGTGGGGGCGACAAGGGCAATCAAGTGCATGCCGGCCTCCCGCAGGGAGCGCCGGAATTCGTCCGCCTCCTCCATGGGCAAGTCGGCAACGAGGAAGCCATCCGCACCTGCCTCCCGGAACTCCCTGACGCACTGCTCGACCCCCATGGCAAGGAAGGGGTTCATGGCTCCAAAGGGGATGACAGGAATCTCGTGACGCACGCGGAACTCGCGCAGCAGGTCGAGAGCCCCGCGGAGCGTCATGCCGTTCTGCAGCGCCTCGGTGGACGCACGCTGGATGGTCGGCCCGTCCGCGATGGGGTCACTAAAGGGGATGCCAAGCTCAATCAGATCGCAGCCTGCGTCGGCGAGGACCGGAAGAAGGCTCCGGGTGGTGGCGGCGTCCGGGTAACCCGCCGTGATGTACAGGATCAGAGCGGCGCGATTCTCCTTGCGGCACTGGGCGAAGAGCCGGGCGATGCGATCGGTTCTGATTGGTGTCTGGGGTGTGGTCATGTTCCTCTCAGAAAGAAAGGGCCGGAGCGAATGCCCCGGCCCCTGGAACTTGTTTCCATTGGGCTTTCAGAACAGGGGCTCGCCCGCTCCGGGCTGCCTGTAGTATCCCCCGCGCCACTCTTGGCCTGGATCCATCATGGACGGGTCACCCATGGCCGGGTCCCACCCCTCGGGGCCCATCATCATGTCCCACTGCTGATCGGGAGCGTCTGGTCGAGCTTCGCGCGGGACGGCGATATAGCGTGGCTGGAAGGGTGCGCGGTATTCACCCGGCAGAGGTGCGAAGGGGTTGGGCGGTGCGTCGGGGTCAATTTCCTCGAGCAGTTCGGGGCGCGGTGGGCGATCGAAGGCGTTGCGGATGTCAAGCAGGTCGAACGGCTCATCGAGACCCGCCCAAGCCCGCCGATCCTCATGAATCTCCAGCATCAGACCCAAGCCTGTCTCGAAGCGAGTCCTGTCTCGCTCGTTGATCGTGGTTTCCCTGTCCTCGGCACGCTCGATGAGCGCATCCCGTTGGCGGCGTTCCTCGCCCGTCAGGGTTTCGAGCTG
>SLOM01000005.1 GCA_007132505.1 Candidatus Sumerlaeota bacterium | reverse complement strand
TGGCTTCAATCCTCCCCGTTGGTCTCCGCTGGCTCCGGCGTGTCGGGGATGTAGGGCTCACCTGATTCGAAAATCGCCTCTGCCCAGGGGACGTAGACTTCCGCCGTCAGCTGCGGATCGTGGATCAGGACGGAGGCCTCATTGTTCATGGCGATGCCCTCGAAGCTCCAGTTGGTGGAGCCGATGAGGACCTCTTCCCCGTCAATGATGAGGGCCTTGGCGTGAATCTGCACCACTGGATCGTCCTTGTACACCTCGGCGCCTGCCTCAAGGAGCCTCTCGGCGAATGCTCGCGTCCGGTTGGCCCACGGCTTCCGGAAGTCCGGTGTGTCCTGGTGGTCGAAGATGGCCCGAACCTCGACGCCGCGCTCGACGGCGTCCGCGAGTTCGTACAGAAGCAGGTCTGTCTCGGGAAGTTTGTCCGCCGGCCGCCCGTCAACCTGCCGTGAGCGGGGGTGAATCTCGCCGTAGTAGTAGGCGTAGTTCTTCACAAGGAGCACCGACTCGCGCGCGTCGCGGATCGCCTCGCGCATTTTCGGGAAATACTGTTGGTTGTCGAGGAACCGGACTCGGCGGACCTCGTAGGACGGGAATCCGAAGTCTTCCGGCCCAGCCCATCCTGCCAGCGGAGCGGGGGACGTCCCCTCGGGAATCCAGGGTTCCGCCTCCGCCACCCGGGCGGCGAAGTACTGACTGTAGTGCCTGCCCACCTCCGGGCCCCAAAGAATGGCTCCCACCTCGTCATTGTGATTGAGCGAGAAGTGGCTCCAGTTGGCGGAGGTGAGCACGATGATGTCGCGGTCCACGATGAGCAGCTTCTGGTGGCTCTGGACGTCCGGCGGCCCAATATACACGGTGGCACCTGCCTCGGCCAGCATCGTGGCCACGCGCTGGTTCTCCTCGTCGTGGGAGGGACGCCAGGGGCTCGTGTCGAACACTGCGGTGACCTCCACCCCGCGACGGGCAGCATCCGCCACAGCCTCGATCATGCGGTTCGATTCGCTGCCGGGGTAGTCCGGATAGTATCGGGCCTGATAGAGGGAGAGACGCACGGAGTGGTTGGCTCCTTCCAGCAGGGCAAGGACGCCGGGGGCGTAGTCCCGGTCATTGAGGGGTGTCACCAGGGTGCCCGCCGGAGCAGCCGCAGGCTGGGCGGCCCGGGGGGCGGTTTCCGTGCGGGCGCAGGCCAATGACAGTGACACGGCAACGAGGAATACCGTGAACCTGAGTGCGTGCAGGTGCATGTTCGTGTTCGGTGCCTTTCCGGGAAGTCTTCTCAGTGTTCTCACTTGGGGCGTCGGGGGCTATGCTCAGTCCATCGTGGCAAGGTGCCGCGACCCGTCGGGCTGGATGCGCAGTCTGAGCACAACATGGAAGCCCTCGGGGCCGTAGTACACCCGCTCGATCCAGCCCTTTGCGTAGTAGCCCTCGAGCTTGGCCCACACGTAGAGCGGATCCAGCCGGTCCACGTAGGCGTAGTTTTCCGCCAGGAACGTGATGGTGCGTTCATAGCCGGATTCCGGTGCCTGCGTCATGCGGCGCATGACCTGGAAGCGGTTGAGCCTTTCATCGTCCGGTTCGAAGAAGAGGAAACCGCCGTCTCCACCATCATCGAGGTGAAGCTGGCCGACCGCGTTACGTGGGGAGAGGGCGCGGCCCTGCTGGTCCCGGAGGGGCTCGAGGTCGTAGTCCACCTCCTCCAGTCCGGCCGCGAGGAACGGCGGGTAGAGGTCGTGGATGGGGCCACTCACGCGCTCGGGACGGAAGACGGGCAACCGCCGGCCCAGCGAATCCTCCCCTTCCTGGACATGGTTCACGTAGTACGACCCGTCGGGAAGGTGGCTGAGCAGCAGGGTAACCTCCGGCAGGTCCACTGTGTGTTCCACCAGTTCCATCCGCACGGTGGTGGTGAAGTCCTGCGGGGCGGATTGTGGTTGGCCGGCGAATACGGGCAGCGCGCGGTAGGCCTCCAGTTCACTGATCAGGTGTTCGCCGCGGGTGAACTGGAGATAGACGGAGATGACGTCGTCGAAGCGAAACACGAAGCGGTGGTCCACGGTGTCGTATTCGGGGGGCGCGCCTTCGGGATGCTCGAGCGTATGGGGGATGATTCGCACGTCCACGCCGTCAATCGGCTGACCTGCCGCGTCCTGTACTTCGCCGCGGATAATGATCGTACCTTCAAGGCGCTCCATCATGGCCCGCTCGCGCTCAATAACGGCCTGGGCGGGTGAGGGCACTTCCGCCTCCGGCGCTGCCGGATCGGTTGCTTCCGGCATCTGGTCGTCGGTGGCCAGAGCCGGCAGGGGAGAGGCGGCGCTCAGGAGCACCACCAGAACGAGGGATGGAAGGCTGCGGACAAATCGAGACATAAAGCGACTTTCATACGGGAAAATACGGCCGTGCTCTCAAGGCGGACCGGCCCCGCCCCCCGGAGGTTGGGCCGCGCGGACAAGCCTCATGGCTTGACCCCCCCGGAGGCAAGCCGGTACCGATGCCGTTGCACGGACAGTGCGGCGGAACGGTGCGCCGGCGCCGTGCCATTTCAGAAACGGGGTGAAAATGTCTCATGGCTCCAGTAAGAGGAAACCTTGTGGTGGGACAGTCGGGCGGACCGACGGCCGTCATCAATCAGTCGCTTGCAGGGGTTGTGCAGGAGGCGCTCCAGCATGACGCCATCGAGGGCATTTACGGCGCCCGCAACGGCGTGGAGGGTGTTCTGCGGGAGGACTTCGTGGACCTCAGGGCGCAGGGCAAGTACGTGATGGAGGAAGTCGCCCAGACGCCCTCGGCCGGCCTCGGCTCCTGCCGGTTCAAGCCGAAGGAGGACGACTGCAAGGAAATCTTCAAGATATTCGAGAAGCACAACGTCCGCTATTTCTTCTACATCGGCGGAAACGACTCCGCCCTTGCCACGGGCATCATCAACAAGATCGCCCAGGAGCAGAACTACGACCTGCACGTCTTCCACTGCCCCAAGACGATAGACAACGACCTGCTGGTGACGGACCACTGCCCGGGCTACGGTTCCGCGGCCAAGTACGTCGCCCAGGCCTTCATGGGCAACGACCTCGACAACCGCTCGATCCCGGGCATCAAGATTGACGTCGTGATGGGCCGGAACGCCGGCTGGCTGACGGCCGCCTCCGCCCTTGCCCGCGTCAACGAGGGCGACGGACCGCACATGATCTGCCTGCCAGAGCGCAGCTATACAGTGAAGGAGTTCGTGGAGCAGATCGAGAAGATATACGCCGCCAACAAGCGCGCCCTCATCTCCGTGTCCGAAGGACTGGCCGACGCGGACGGCAACGTGTGGCTGCAATCCGACAAGGTCCGGGCCGAACTCAAGGAGCTGGAAATGGGCGTGCTCGTGGACTGGATGGACGCCACGGGCAAGATCGAGGACTCGGCAGGCGGGGCGAAGCTTGACGCCTTCGGCCATGCACAGCTTTCCGGCAGCGGCGCCCTGGCGGACCTGCTCGCGTCCGTCACGAAGATCCACATGTACCGCAAGCTCGGCAAGAAGGTGCGCCTCCGTGCCGACACCCTCGGCTACGCACAGCGCTCCTTCGCCGGTTGCGTCAGCGAGGCGGACGCACAGGAGGCACGCGAGTCCGGCGCCTTCGCCGTTCGCGTCGCGCTCTCCGGCACAAAGAGTGGCTCCATCTGCTTCCGCCGTCTTCCCTCCGAAAGCGGCAAGTACCTCTGCGACGTGTTCCGTGCGGAGCTCGAGGACGTCTCGGGCGTCAACTTCCCCAAGGGCAAGAAGCAGTACCGTCCGATGGAGGACAACCTGATCGCCGCGGACAAGTTCGACGTCACGCCGGAGTTCGTCCAATGGGCGCGCCCGCTGGTGGGCACCCTTGCGGTGAAGGGAATGCTGCTCCCCGTAGCCAAGAAGTAAGCCCGGCCGGCCAGCCTTCCGGCTGAAGCCCGAACGAAAAAGACTGTTGCCCGGCATGGGGGGGCGGGAGCAATCCTGCCCCCCTTGTGATTATACCGTGTCCGGAGGACACTCCCTTGGTCCGGTCTCTTACCGCCACCGCCTTGCGTGACCGGCTGGGGCTGGAACCACACCCCGAAGGCGGCCATTATCGCGAGGTCTATCGCTCCGCGGCCACCGTGCCCCATCCCGTCTCTGGTGAGCCCCGGGCGGCGATCAGCTCGATCTACTTCTACCTTGGCACGCACGACTTCTCTGCCTGGCACAGCGTCCGGTCCGACGAAATCTGGGTGTGGCTGGCAGGTGGTCCCGTGGAACTGCACCAGATCGAACCGGATGGCACCTACGCCTTCCACCGGCTTGGGCCGGCCGTGGAGTCCTACGAACAGCAGGCCACCGTACCGGCCGACGTCTGGCAGGCTGCCAGACCTGCACCCGGAACGGCGTGGGTGCTGGTGACCTGCTTGGTGGCCCCGGGCTTCGACTTCGCCGATTTCGTAATGCCAGAAGCAGCCGAACTGCTGGCCACCTTTCCCCAGCACGCCGACATCATCCGCGCGCTCTCCCGGAGTCCGAAACGTTGAGCTATCCCTACAGGAACATTCTCGTGACCGGCGGCGCCGGGTTCATCGGGTCGCACCTTGTGGAGCGGCTGCTGGCCGAAGGGTGCCGGGTCGAGGCGCTCGACGACCTCTCCACCGGCTCGGTCTCCAACCTTGAACCCGTGCAGGACAGGGAGGGCTTCCGGCTGACCGTGGCATCGGTGCTCGATGATCAGGCCGTGGCGGTGGCGGTGGACCGGGCCGACGCCGTGTTCCATCTGGCGGCGGCCGTCGGGGTCCGGCTCATCGTGGAGAATCCCGTGCGGACCATCGAGACGAACCTCTCAGGGACGGAGACGGTCCTCCGCCACGCGGGAAAGAAGGGGAAACCCGTCCTTTTGGCCAGCACCTCCGAGGTCTATGGCAAGCAGGACTCCGTGCCGTTTACGGAGGAGGACGACCTCGTGCTGGGGGCCTCGCGTCGGCCGCGCTGGGCCTACGCCTGCTCGAAGCTGATGGACGAGTTCCTGGCGCTCGCACATTACCGGGAGAACAAGCTCCCCGTCGTCATCGCGCGGCTCTTCAACACGGTCGGCCCGCGTCAGACGGGCACCTACGGCATGGTAATCCCCCGGTTCGCCGGACAGGCGCTGAGCGGGGAACCGCTAACCGTCTATGGCGACGGCAGTCAGACGCGGACATTCTGTCACGTGGCGGATGCCGTGGAGGCGCTGACCGGCCTGATGGCCACGCCCGCAGCCCATGGGAAAGTCTTCAACGCTGGCGGGGACGGCGAAGTTTCCATTCTCGAGGTAGCGCGCCAGGTCATCGAGGCCGCGGGCAGCAAGTCCACCATCGAGTTCGTTCCCTTCGAGACGGCCTACGATGAGGAGTTTGAAGACATGGAGCGCCGGGTGCCCTGCCTGCGAAAGATCGAGGACGTAATCAGCTACCGGCCCCGACGCGACCTCCGGCGCATCATCGAGGACGTGCTGGCTTGGGAGCGTGCATGCCGCAGCGGATGAGCCCGCTGATTTGGCCTGTGGCTTGCCCCGAAATAGAAAAACCCCACCGGAGGTTATCCCCACATGAGTGAGAACACCAAGCTTCCATTCGACGGACCGAAGATCCTCTCCGTCGTGAGTCTCGCCGTCGCCGCGCTGGCACTGGGAGTGTTGGCCGCGAGCATCTTCCGCAGCGACCTGAGCGGAGCAGGCGGTCCCGGTGGAACTGGTGAGCCCGCTATTCCCATTAGCGGCACGACCTCCACCGGCCAGGAGATCAGTCTGGCGGACTATGAGGGTCAAGTAGTCGTGCTTGACTTCTGGGCAACTTGGTGTCCCCCCTGCGTGGGGAAGCTCCCCGAGCTGATTGCGGTGCAGGAGGAGTACGGGGACCGGGGCGTTCAGGTGATCGGTGTGAGTGGCGACCGCTCAGTTGAGGACCTCCGGCGGATGGAGGACGACCGGCAGATCAATTTCCCCACCATCTTCGGCGGGGCCGAGGCTGCCTTGCGTGATTACAACATCCGGGCCTTTCCCACGATTGTCATCATAGACCAGAACGGCCAGATCGTCCACCGCAGCCACCACGGCAACGTGAGGCGCGAGGTTGAAAGGCTTCTCTGACAGCGCCGCCCGCCAAGCGGCATAAGGGCAGCTTATCCGGCCCGGAATACAGCCTTGCCGGGTTGGCTTGTGTTGGTGCCGGTGACACCGCGCTCGTTTGCGGCGAGATGGCGGAGCACCAGGTAGGCCGTCTCCGCGTCCTGCGAGCCGGCGGCTTGGGCCCACTCCGCTGCGGAACGTTCCTCACCCGGGTTTGCACCCATCGCCTCCACGAGGGCGCGCTGGAGCTTCAGGACCTCTCCGGCGGCCTTCTTTCCTGCCTCCACGCCCGGCTGGTGGTAGGCGTTCACGTTGATGAGTGACGCGTAGAACCCGACGGCCCGCTCGAAGAGCGCGATCAGCCCGCCTACGGTGTAGGCGCTCACCTCCTCGATGGTGATGGTCAGGTTCTGCCGGTCCTTCTCACTTAGCGCGCGGCGGGTGCCCTGGAAGAAGCCGGACAGGTAATCGCCCGCGGTCACTCCCTCCTCCACTTCGTCCATGGCAGCCGCACCGTCGTGCAGCACCTCGATGAAGACGGCGAAGAAGTTCGGCACCCCGTCCCGGAGCTGCTGGACGTAGGCGTGCTGGTCCGTTGAGCCCTTGTTGCCGTACACGGTCAGGCCCTGCTCGACGCGCTTGCCATCGAGATCGAGTTCCTTGCCCAGTGATTCCATGATGAGCTGCTGGAGATAACGGCTGAACAGCTCCAGCCGGTCCTTGTAGGGGAGCACCACCATGTCCTTCTCCCCGCGCCCCCCGCTCGCGTGGTACCAGCAGAGCGCCAGCAACAGGGCTGGATTGGCGCGGACATCCGGGGTGCGCGTGACCACATCCATGTCGCGTGCTCCGGCCAGCAGGGCCTCGATGTCGAGTCCCTGGAGTCCTGCCGGAAGGAGCCCGACGCCGGACATGACGCTGGTGCGCCCCCCGACCCAGTCGTACATGGGGAAGCGGTCGAGCCACCCGCCCTCCTTCGCGTACATGTCGAGCTTGCTGCCGTCTCCCGTGATGGCCACCGCGTGGGGACCGAAATCGAGTCCCGCGCTCTGCCACGCCTTCTCGGCAAGGACCATCCCGTTCCGGGTTTCGGCGGTGCCGCCGGACTTGCTGATGACCACGCAGAGCGTCTCATCAAGGTAGCCGTTCAGCCGGCCCAGAACCCGTGCGATGCCATCCGGGTCGGTATTGTCCATGAAGTGCGGTTCCATTCGGTCCGCGCCGTCCCGGCCCAGGGCATGGGCAAGGAACTGCGGGCCGAGCGCGCTGCCACCGATGCCGATGGAAAGCAGACGGCGGAAAGGTCTCCCGGATGGAGCCTTGATCTTCCCGGAGTGCACGTCCGCCAGAAAGGCCATCAGACGCCTGTGGTCGGCTTCCACCTGCTGGCGGAGCGCTGCATCCGGAATGCGCGCGAAATCACGCAGCCAGTAGTGCCCGACCATGCGATTCTCGTCGGGATTGGCGATGGCGCCGGCCTCCAATTGCTCCATGGCATCGCAGGCTGCTTGCAGACGGGGTTCCATTTCGGCGAAGAACTCCGGGGTCAGCCCCATGCGGCTGACGTCGAGCCCGGCGGGGGAGCCCTCCGGCATGCAGTAAAGGGCGCAATAATCCTCGAATGAAGGCATTTCGACAGTTCTCCCTGGGTGGTGAAAAGGTGCTGCAGATATTGCAGCATTGTCTCCCGCGCTGGCCCGCGGTGGACAATGAAAACCTCCGGGACGCGGAGGTGCCTTGCCGGTGACGGGTCAGCCTGCAGACGGGCTGGTTCCCGCCGGCCCCGCTCCCGCTCCGCGTGCTCTCCTGCCTGGCCTGACGGCCTTCGCGCTGCTTCTGTTCGCACTCTTTCACCTCGGCACTTGGCAGCAATACCTTGACGGGCAGGTGCGCGGGGACGCGGTGCAGACCTTCGACATGATGCTTTCCCGCTTCGTGGCGGGGGAAGCGCACCTGGAGCACCCGCGCACCGGGAACCATTTCTTCACCAATCACGTCATGCTGTGGCTCTACCCGGCGGCTGTCCTTTACTGGATTCGCGATGACCTGTTCATGTATCTTGCGCCGCTGAATCTGGCGCTGGCGCTGTCGGTGGTGCCGCTCGGTTTGCTGGTCTGGCGCAAGACGGAGAGCATGGCGCTGGTATGGGCGGTGACGGTCTTCTTCGGCGTCAATACGCTGACGGCATCCCTGCGCCAGTCCGTGCACCCTGAATCCCTGCTGATCGCCCCCTGGCTGGGCCTGTTCCTGGCCGTGGAGGCAAGGCGGCACTGGTGGGCGATTGCCTGCGCCGCGGCCATCCTGATGGTGAAGGAGGACCAGCCGCTCTGGCTGCTTGTCTATACAGTGTGGGCGCTCCTGTTCGGCAGGGGAGAGCGCCGCACGATCCTGGCCGTTGGAGCGCTGGGGGGCGTGGCGCTTGTGGTGTTCGGGCTGCTGCAGGCGATGCTGCCGCGCCCCGGCGGCGATGTGGAGGTGGGCTTCTTCTGGATCGAGGAGCGCTACGGCGGTGTTGCGGATTCACCTTGGGGACTGGCATGGTGGTTCCTGACGAATCCGCAGGTCGTGCTGGACCGTATGATCCTGAATCCGATGTGGCTCTACGTGGCGTTTTGCGGGGCGTTCGTTTGTCTGTACGGCTGGCGCCCGCTCTTGCTGCTCGTACCGCCCGCGGTGCTGCTCTTTTCCGCCGAGGCGGAGATTTTCGCACGCCTGTATTACTACTACGCCTACCCACTGTATCCGCCGCTGCTCTACGCACTGTCAGAGGGGATCGGCAGCATCCTCCGGCGCACACCGGCGGAGTGGGTTCCCCGGGCGAACTGGCTCCTCGTGGGATGGCTGGCCATTTTCGGCGTGGTGCACCTCTGGATGCCCACCCGGGTGGAGGGATGGCGCCAGTGGCCTCCGGCCCTGACCCTCGCGGAGCGCGCCCGGCTCGACGCCGCCCGGGAACTCGTCCAGGACACCGTACCCCGCGACCGGCCCGAGCTGCGTGCCGCCACGCATTATGACCTTGGTGCCTTCGTTCCCCGTGGCAGGCAGGTCCTCTTCCTCGCGGAGGAGGAACTGGAACACGCCGGCGTCGTGCTGCTGGATGCCCGGCGCCGCTCTCTTGACGTGAGCATGGAGGAGTACACCCGGCTGCTTGACCACTTGCTCCGTCCCGGCAGTGGTTGGAGAGTAACGCGGGAGATAGACGGAATCATGGCCCTCGAGCGCGAGGAGGCTGCCCCCGATGGAGAGTGAACGCGGTCCGGTGCTGCGATGGGAATGGGCCGTCATGCTGCTGGCCACGGCGCTCGGTGGCGCTCTGCGCCTCTGGTTTCTCCCGAAGGTCCCGGGGCTCTGGTACGACGAGGCCATCAACGGACTGGACGCGCTCCGAATCCTCCGGGAGCCCGGGCTTCCAATCTTCTTCGACACGTTCGGCCACATGCGCGAGCCGATGTATATGTACCTGGAGACGCTGGGTGTTCTCGCCGGGGGCACCACGGCGCTTGCCATCCGGGCTGTCAGCACGGCCATTGGCATCCTCACGATTCCGGTCGTCTGGCTCTGCGCCCGGGAGCTCCTTGGGCGCAACGTGGCGGCGGTGGCGGTGGTGTGCTTCGCGCTGATGCGCTGGCACATTCACTTCTCCGCGATGGCATTCAGGACGATTCTCGCGCCTCTGTTTGCCTGCCTTGTCATCCTCTTCCTCGCCCGGATGCTGCGCCGGAAAAGCATGCCGGACGCGGCGCTCTG
>SLOM01000277.1 GCA_007132505.1 Candidatus Sumerlaeota bacterium | reverse complement strand
TCGTGACGCTGCGGATTGTTGCCTCGCCGCAGGCAGAACGTGACCTCCACGAAATACCTCATATTCTACCGCGTACGCGGCGAGACGTTGGAGGGTGTGAGGGTCATTCACGGAATGCGGAGCCTGGGTGCCATGCTCGGAGGGGAGGAATCCTCCCGGCCCGGATGACACCCCTTTCTCCCCTTGTGTTTCGGAGCCGTGGGGCTTACCCTGCATCCATTCGTATAGACGCGGGGGCCGGATGTGGCTGTCAGGTTCTGGTTTGGTGGAAGCGGTTCGGGTAAGACGCACTCCTTTGCGGAGTGCATAGCCCGGGCGTGCGCGGAAAAACCCCTCGGGCCGCCGCTCATCTACCTTGTGCCGGAGCAGTTCTCCTACCAGGCGGAGAAGGCATTGCTGGCAGCGGGGCCTGTGGAGGGCTACTGCCGGGCACAGGTGCTGAGCTTCACCCGTCTGGCGGACTGGGTGTACGCACGGGCCCCTGCGCCCCGCCGGCCAAGGCTCAGCCCCGCCCATCGTGAAATCCTGACCACCCTCCTGCTCGCGCGGCTTCGCGCCGAAGACCCCGGCTCCGCGTTCCTCAGGCCGGGAATGGAGGAGCCGCTTGCCGCCTTCTTCTCCGAGGCAAAGCAGAATGCCGTGGATGCCAGGGGGCTCGCGCAGGCGGCGGTACGTTTCGCGGATGCCCCGGAAGGAAGCGTCACGCGCCGGCTGGCGGAGAAACTCACCTCCCTGGCCCGGCTCTATGAGGAGTACGGCCGGGCGGCCGCGGAGCGGTTCGAGGACCCGCAGGACAGCTTCCTTACCCTGGCCGACCATCTCCCCCGCCTGCCGGTTCTGCAGGGCGCCGAGGTGTTCGTGGACGGATTCTCCGGCTATACACCGGTGGAGGAACGCCTCCTGGTGGCGCTTGCCCGGTGCGCCGTGCGCCTGAACGTGGCGCTGCTCGGGTGCCCCGAAAGGATGCGCCTCTTGCTCCGTGGCGCCGCCCCCCGCGGCCACCCGGCCTTCCGCCCCACGGAGGAGACACTCGCGCGCCTTGTGCGAATGCTGCGCCGCGCGGACGTGGACATCGAGGATCCTGTCTCCCTGGCGGAACACGACCCGCCGCCGCGGTTCGCCAACTCGGAGATGATCCACGTCGAGGCCGCCTTCACGGACCGGTCGCGGAGACCGCTCTCCGCGGCGGAACACGTCCGTTTCCTCGAAGCCGACACACCCCGCCGCGAAGCACGCCGGGCCGCCGAAATCGCCGCCGAATGGATCGCACGCCAAGGCTGGCGCCCCGGAGACGTGGGGGTGCTGACGCGCAACCTCGATCTATACGCGGAGGAGCTGGAAGACGCCTTCCGTGTGCTCCGGCTTCCCGTTTTCGTGGACAGGCCCCTCCCGCTGGACGCGCACCCCATCGTTGCAGGGGTGCAGGCGCTCGTGCGGGCCGCCGTGCACCCACAGCGGGCCGAGCTGCTGTTGGACCTCGGAAAGTCCGGCTTTACCTCCGTGCCCCGCGCGGACGTGGACCGCCTGGAACTCCACGTGCGCGAGTATCCCCGCCCGGCGCGCCTCTGGTACACCCACGACCCATGGACACCCCCTCCCCCGCGCTCCCCCATGGACGACGACAACGGGGAGGGCCGCGGCAAGGACCCCGCCGTCTTCCACCCGTCGCTGGATGGGACGCGGCGCGCCCTTGCCGGGCCGGTGGCTGCCCTGCGTTCCGCCCTCCGGATGGACGAGCGCGAGGGCGCAACCGCCGGAGAGTTCCTGGACGCGCTGACACAGTCCATGGATGGCATCCTCCGCGGCCGGGATATCCCGGAGGAGGACGGGCGAATCCTCGAGCAGGCGCGCAAACTCTTCGACGAGGTCCGCGAGGCGGCCGGAAACGAGGTGCTCCCCTGGGAGCTGGCCGCGGAGCTGATCCTGAAGACGCTCGGGCACCTTGGCCTGCCGCGCATCCCCCCGATGCTCGACCAGGTGTTCGTGGGGCAGGTGGACCGCTCGCGGCAGCCGGCGTTGCGGGGAGCCATCCTGCTCGGCCTGTCCGAGGGCATCTTCCCCTCCGCCGGATCGAATGCGACACTGCTGAATGACGACGAGCGCGACGTGCTGCAGGTTGCGGGTATAGACGTCCGCCCCTCCACGCGGAAGCTCTTCGAGCGGGAGTGGCTCTTCGCCTACCGTGCCGTGGCGGCCCCCTCGGAGGAGCTGGCCGTCATGCGGCCGCGCACGGACCTGCGGGGTGCCGGCGCCGCACCATCGCCCTTCTGGAACGAACTGCTGCGCTGCTTCGCGGACGCGCCCGTTGTTGAGGTGGAGGAGGACGACGAGCCCTCACGCTGCTGGCGTCCGCGCGAGGTGGCTGCCTCCGCCTTCCGCCGGGTGGACGCCACGCATCTATACGGACCGGACGCCGTGCGCCACGTCTCCGCGCGTCTTTTCGAGGAGGGCGGGGAAAGCGCGGAAACCCGACTCGTGGAGGAGTCGGCCCGCTGGCGAAACGCGGCACGGCTGGACCCCGCCCTGCTGCGCGATCTCTACGGCGGAAAACTCAACCTCAGCGCCTCTCGCCTGCGGTCCTTCGCCGAGTGCCCGTTTCAGTTCTTCTCCAATCACCTCCTCCGCCCGCGGGAAATGATGGAGCCTGATTTCGAGGCCCGCGACGCCGGCAACTACGCGCACGCCTTCCTCCAGCGCTTCACTTCGCTCTTGCGAGATCGCGGCCTGACCGGCACGCAAATCCCGGACGATCAGCTGGACCTCCTTTTCGAGGAAGCCATCGGCCCGCCCCGGGAAAGCATCCACAGGAGCGGCCTCTCGGACAGCGCCTCCGGTGCCATCCTGCTCGAACGCCTGACGGAGGAGCTGCGCATCCTGGCACGCTGGCTCGTGGACTCCTTCGCGGCCCTGCCCTTCCGTCCGCTCCGGGAGGAGGCGGTGATGCACACCGGCGGTACGCTCCCCCCTCTGGCGTGGGACCTTCCCTCCGGCTGGCAATGCAGCCTCTCGGGGCAGATAGACAGGCTCGACAGCGTGGAGCACGAGGGCAGGCGCTGGTTGCTCGTGGTGGACTACAAGCTCTCCGGGAAGAAGTTCTCCTTCCCCCGCTGGTACAACGATCAGGATCTGCAGCTTCCGCTCTACATGCTGGCGGTCCGAAACGCGAGCAAGGCGCTCGGCGGTGGCGAGGTTCTCGGGGCGCTTTACCTGGGCATCCTGACGCTCACCAAGCCCACCATGGAGCGGCAGGCGGCCCGCAAGTACACGGGCCTGTTCCGCGCCTCCGTCGCACCGCAGGTTCTGCCGGGCAACCCCTGGAAGGGCTTCGAATGGGTACAGGGGAGCAACGGTGACCCCTACGAGAAGCACTGCGGCTGGGGCACCCCGCTGCCGGACGAGGTGCTGGAGGTCCTCATGGAGCAGACGGCGGAGAAGGTGCGCGCCATGGCGGAGGGGATCGCCTCCGGCTGCGCAACGGTCCAGCCCGCCCGCCAGGGCAATTGGACGCCCTGCACCTACTGCGGCCTGAAGCCCGTCTGCGGCATTGACTATCAGCTCAACCGCGCCCGGGTGCTCCCCCAGAAGAAGCGCGACGAGGTGCTCCAGGAGCTTCACCCCCGCCCAACGGGAGGCCCGCAATGAAGTTCACCCCGGCACAAGACCAAGCCATCACGATCACGGACCGGAACCTGATCGTGTCCGCGGGTGCCGGGGCGGGCAAGACGGCCACACTCGTGGAGCGCGTGTATAGATTGCTCACCGCCGGCACGGATCCGTGCACCGTGGACCAACTCCTCATCGTGACCTTCACCCGCACAGCGGCGCAGGAAATGAAGCAGCGCCTTGCCGCTCGGCTCGCAGCGGATCTGGCGGAGGAGCTTTCCCCCGCAAGGCGTCAGCACCTCGAGGAACAGCTCTTCCTCCTGCCGCGCGCCAACATCTCCACCATCCATTCCTACTGCCTGGAGCTGATCACGTCCTACCCGGAGGCGGCCGGCCTCACCCCGGGGTTCGAGCTGATGGCGGAGGGCGAAGCCCGTCTATACCATCAGGATTTCGTGCGTGAGAAGCTGGAGCAGGCCCTCGCGCCGGACTCGCCGCAAAGGGAGATACTCCTGCGGATGCTTGGGCAGCTCTCTCCCGTCGGGGCGCAAGCCCGTCTGCGCGGGATGCTCGTCCAGCTCCAGGGGTTCCTCTCCTCGCTCCCTGAACCGGAGGGCTTCGTGGCACAATGCGAACGGCTGCCGGACCCGGACGATCCGTCGGCACGCCGCCCGCTCCTCGAACGGTACGCCCGTGCGATTCTCGCCGGTCTGCGAAACCGCCTCGGCGCCGGCACCTACGGGCGGGGCGAGGGGCTCAACCGCCTGCAGCCGCAGTATGACCACTACCGCGGACTGATGAGACGTATAGACGAGGTGCTGGCGGCGCCAGCCCTTCTGGAGGCGGCCGCTGTGCTCGTGGAGGACATGTCCGCTCCCAGGGTCACGGGCTCCAAGAAGAACCAGACCTCCGCCGACGAGGAGATGCAGAAGCAGCACTGCAAGCTGAAGGATGCCGTAAACAAGGACAGGGCCCGGATCGCCACGCTCTGCGGTCCCGAAGCCACGGACCTCATGCTCGAATCCCGGGAGTGTCTTCTGGCTCTTGTTCGTGATTTCGGCGTGGCTTGGCTGGAGGAGCTGGACGCGTCCCACATGGAAATGCGGCGCCTCACGTTCCACCACCTTGAGAAGCTGGCGCTCCGCCTGCTTGAGGGTCCCGATGGGCAAGGCTCCGAAATCGCCCGCATCCAGCGCCAGCGATTCCAGTATATCCTGATAGACGAATTCCAGGACGTGAACGAGTTCCAGGAACGCATCCTTGGCCACGCCTGCCGCCCTCCACGGGATGGGAAGGGAGGCAACCTGTTCGTCGTCGGCGACGTGAAACAGAGCATCTTCGCCTTCCGTCAGGCCGACCCCACGCTCTTCCTGGAGAAGTACAACGCCGCGGCGCCCCTTGCTCCCGGGGTGCCGGAGGGAGCGGACTCCCGGCTCGACCTTGCGGAGAACTTCCGCTCCGCTTCCCATCTCCTCGAGGAGTTCAATGGGCTCTTCCGGAAACTTCTCCGCCAGGGGACCATCGGACTCGACTATACGGCTGGGCAGCAGTTCATCCCCGGCCGCGTGGATGATCCCGAAAAGCCACCACGCTGCCCGCCCCTTTTCCAGCTCGACCTTCTGCCGAAGCAGCCCGAGCCCGAAACAACGGACGATGACACGGACGACGTCACGGAGGCAGCCCCACAGGAGGAGGACCGCGAGGCACTCCTCCCCGAAGCGGAGCACGTGGCACGCCTCGTGGAGTCCATCGGCCCGCCATGGAAGGACATCGCAATCCTGCTGCGGGCAGCGCGCAGCAACGCACCCCCGCTGGTTGAAGCCCTCGAACGCCGCGGCATTCCCATCTATACGGACAGCCGCACCGGGTACCTGACGGCGGTCGAAGTGATCGAACTCCAGCAGCTCCTGCGTGCCATACACAATCCCTTCGGGGACGTGCCACTGCTGGCGATGCTGCGCGGACCGGCCGGCGGCTGGAACGAGAACGAGCTGCTCCGTCTGCGGTTCGTGAATCGCGGCGCGCCCTTCTTCGACAACCTGTGCGTGGCGGCGGGCGATGGCGGCCACCCGCTCCGCGAAAAAGCCGCGTCCGCCGTGGAGTCCATCCGCCGGTGGCAGGACATGGCCGCTCGGCACACCGTGGCCGAGTTCGTGGCCATGCTGCTGGATGAACTGCACCTGCTGGAGCGCGCCTCCGTCCGCCCGGGAGGCGATCAGCGCAAACGAAACCTCCAGCAAATGGTCCTCCATGCCGGGGAATTTGACGGCTTCCGCCGCAAGGGCCTCGGCGAGTTCCTCCGCTACCTGGACGACCTGCTGGAGCACCAGGAGGACTTCGCCCCGCCCGTGCCGCTCCCTGAGAACGCCGACGTCGTCCGCATCATGACCATCCACAAGTCCAAGGGCATGCAGTTCCCCATCGTCGTGACGCCCTTCCTTGGCGCCCAGCTCAACGTACTCGAAGCCCGCGCGGATTCCATTTGGAACCGCCGGCTCGGCCTGGCAACCAAGTTCCGCGACAGCGGCGAGCCCCAGACGGGCAACACACTCCTTTTCGACATCATCCGGGACGAGAACAGCCGGAACGCCCTCTCCGAGGAGCTGCGCCTGCTCTATGTGGCGCTCACCCGCGCGAAGGAAGCTGTCTATATGACAGCCTCCGCACGGAACCTGGACGACGTCCTGGAGAACGCGCGCAACCTCGCCCGCCTCCAGTTCCCACCCCTCGAACTGCTCACCGCGAAAACACCGCTCACCTGGGTGTTGCCGCACGTCCTGGAGCGCCTCCAGCTCGTGGACAGCGATCTGGAACCCGGCGAGTGGCACGACGGTCCCGCGCGGTTGCGCTACTTGAGCCAGCCCATGGAGGAGGACGCCACCGCGGCCGCAGCCGGGAGGGACAGCACTCCCCCCGCGGACTGGCGCCAGCCCTACGCCGAGGCCTTGGAGCGCATCCGCCGGCTGCAGGCCGCACCCCAACGCCCCCGCGTTCGCGCCAAGCTCTCCGTCAGCGAAGCCAAGCGCGCCTTCGATGCCATCCGGGACGGCGAAACGCCGCCCTACCCGCGCCCCGTCCCGGTCATGGCCCCGGCCGAACGTCCTGCCGATGCCGACGCCAGGACCGGCGCAAGGGCAGGGACCGCCACCCACCGCTTCCTGGCCAACTGCGACATCGGCGCGCTCTCCGCCGGCCGGGTCCGTCTGCGCGAGGAACTCGAACGCCTTGAACGAGAGCACCTTCTCGCCCCGGAGGACGTGCCGCTCGTCCTGCTGGACGAAGTGGCCGCGTTCTTCAACGGACCGCTCGGCAAGCGCATGCGCATCGCCATCAAGGACGCATGGCGCGAGCTGCCCTTCACCGTCCGCCTGGACGCCTGCACGTTCACCGGCGGTGCCCCGTCCGACTTCGTCATCCTGCAGGGCGTGGCGGACCTGCTCTTCCGTGAGGGCGATGGCTGGGTGCTGGTGGACTACAAGACCGATTGGTGCGGGAAGGATGGTGGCCGCGTGCAGGAACTCGTCTCAGGCTATACGCCCCAGCTCCAACTCTACCGCCTGGCCGTGGAACGCACGCTCCGCGAGCCGGTGAAGGAAACCTGGCTGGTGTTCCTGCGGGCGAATAAGGAGGTCCCCATCGCTCCGCGCGGCGAGGAGCCCTTCCCGTGGGAGCGCATCGTGGAGGCTGGCGCTGTCATTACCCCCTCCGAGCCGGTCCAGCGGCGCGTGCAGCTCCCGCGCGAGGTGTGACCGCCCCCGCGATCATCCGTCCTGCACGTAGTAGCTCAGGCTTTCCAGCTCCAGGGAAAGGTCCACGTACCGCACATGCACGCCGGGTGGCACGGCAAGGCGCGCGGGGACGAAGTTGAGGATGGCCCGCACGCCGAGTTCCACCAGCCGGTCCGTTATGCTCTGGGCCGCGTCCACCGGGACGGCGAGCACGGCGATGTCCACCCGGCGGCCGGTCAGGCGGTCCTCCAGCGCGTCCACATGGTGGATGGGCACGCTCGTGCGGGCGCGGACGGCGGCGGCCTCCGGGTCCACATCGAACCCGGCCAGCATGGTGAACCCCTGCTTGAGGAACCCCCGGTAGGAAAGCAGCGCGGAGCCCAGGTTGCCGGCACCGACAAGGACGACGCGCACCTCACGGTCCGTGCCGAGGATGCGGCGCAGCTCCCTTCGCAGGCCGGTCACCTGGTAGCCAAAGCCCGGCGTGCCGAACTGGCCGAAGAGCGCCAGGTCCTTGCGCACCTGCGCGGAATTGAGCCCCAGTGGCCGGGCCAGCTCCGCCGAGCTGACCTTCTCGGCACGCTGTGCCTCGAGGAGTTGCAGGGCGCGCGCGTAAAGCGGCAGCCTCTTAATCGTGGCCTCCGGGATGGGCCGGTGGGGGGCGTACTCCTTGCCCCAGGTTGGTGGTCTTTTTTCCATGAGTCCGGTGGTGGGGTCCGGTGACGGGGGATGATAAAGCTCTTGGCAGGGCCGGGCCTGAATAGAAACAGTCTCTCCGGCGTATCAAGTGTAGAAATCCGGCATCATGCCTGTTGCCGCGGCCATGCAAACTGCCGCAGGAAGGAACCATGAGCAGGAACGCGCCTCCCTCCCGCCTCACGATGGACTTTTTCGAAAGTCAGGAGAACGCCCGCCGGCGGACGTTCTTCCTCGTGGCCATGTATTCCCTGGCAGTGCTCATGATCGTGCTCGGGACCTATCTCGTCGTGGGGACCGTTGCGGTCATCTTTCTCGGCGACTTTCTGGCCGGAGGTGGCGGCGAAATACGGCCCGCCGTGCCACAGGACGACCGCATCTTCTCCATGATCTTCTTCAACTGGAAGTTCATCCTCGGCATCGCCGGATCGGTGCTCCTGCTGATCGGCGGAGCCATGGCGGGCAAGATCATCGAACTGCGGCAGGGCGGCTCCTCGGTCGCACGCATGCTTGGCGGCAAACCGATCTCCCTCGACACACGCGACGCGAACGAGCGCAAGCTCCTCAACATCGTCGAGGAAATGAGCATCGCCTCGGGGGTGCCACCACCATCGCTCTACGTCATTCCGGGCCGCTCCTCCATAAACGCCTTCGCGGCCGGATATTCCCCCAACGACGCGGCCATCGGCGTGACTGAGGGCGCCATCGAGGTGCTCAGCCGCGACGAGCTCCAGGGCGTCATCGCCCACGAATTCAGCCACATCCTCAATGGGGACATGCGGCTGAACATCCGCCTGATCGGCGTCATGTACGGCATCCTGGCCGTGGCGGTTCTCGGGGCGGGAATGATGCGGGCGGCACTTTTTGCCAGCGCCTCCCGCGGCCGCATGTACGCCCGTTCCTCGGGCAGGGGACAGGGTGGCGGCGGTGCCATCGTGCTGGTCCTGGCAGGACTGGCGCTCTGGCTGATCGGGAGCGTCGGGGTCCTGTTCTCCCGGATTATCAAGGCGGCAATCTCCCGCCAGCGCGAATTCCTGGCGGACGCCGCAGCGGTGCAGTTCACCCGCAACCCGGACGGCATCGCCGGCGCCCTCAAGAAGATCGGCGGCATCTCCAGCAACTCCCGCGTGGACGCGTCCAAGGCCGAGGAAATCAGCCACATGTTCTTCGCCGAGGCGCTCTCAAAGAGCAGGGACTCCTTCATCGGACTCCTCTCCACACACCCGCCCCTGAACAAACGCATCCAGGCCATTGACCCACGGTGGGACGGCAGCTTCCCCAAGGTCGGACCGGAAGGGCTGCACCCCTCGCTCAAGACTTACGGCGAGCCCCAGCCTCCACGCCGCCAGCCCGCAGGCGCACCTGCCGGCTTTCCCTGGAGCCCCGGACAGAAGCCCTCCGCCCAGCAGCAACCGCTGGCCACCAGCGGCCCAGCCCAGGTCTTGGGCACCGTCGGCACCATGAATCCGCAGAGCCTGCTCATTGCCTCCGCCCTGCTCCAATCCCTCGGCGACGATCTGCGCGACAAGGTCCACACACCCGCCGGCGCCCGGGCAGCCATCTACGCCCTGCTCCTGCAGGAGGACTCCGAAGCCTCCGAAAGAGGCGTCGAGGCACGCAAGGAACTCCTGCCACCGGCCCTCCATCAGGACATCCAGACGGCCTTCGTCCAGGCCGGGAAGCTGGAGGCCCGCGCACGCCTCCCCCTGGTGGAGCTCTGCCTCCCCGCGCTCAAGCAGCTACCCCCCCAGGAGGCGCGGGAGTTCCTCACCTCCGTGCGCAACCTGATCGAGGCGGACGAGAAGAAGACCGT
>SLOM01000030.1 GCA_007132505.1 Candidatus Sumerlaeota bacterium | reverse complement strand
TCGCCTCCGGAAAGGCCGACATCTACCTCAGCACCGAACGCGCACCCTGCAAGGAATGGGACGCCTGCGCGCCGCACATCATCCTGCGCGAGGCAGGCGGCCGCTTCACCACCCTCAGCGGGAGGGAAATACGCTACAACCGCCCCAACTACCAGGTTCACAACGGGCTGCTCGCCAGCAATGACAGGCTCCACGCGCCGGTTCTCGACCGCTTGCGGGAACTGAGGGACCTGTGGGCCACTCCGGAAAACGGAGCCGGGACAGCCGCACAAAAGCCCGCAAGTTCCAGAGCATGAGCGTTTCCCCTTGTGTTCTGATGCAAGGGGCGGCACGCCAGACGGCCGTAAGCAGTTGATGCATCCACTGCCCCCCAGGCTCGTCCATGGAACGCATCACCCACACAAAGCACTGGCACCCGGTCTTCCTCTCGGCAAGAGACCCGGACGAGGATCTTGATCCTTATGGCACCGCTCCCCGCCCACCGGGCCCCTCAGGGGGGAGCAGCGACACGCCCCCCCGCTACGAGCCACCCGGAGAACCCCCGGGCAGGGGGAATCACAGGCGCCTGACCCTTGTCGCCGCCGGGGCCGTTGCGGCACTCCTCCTCGTGGCGTTCCTGCTCGCCTTGGCGCTCCGGCCAGCCTCGGGTGACGACGAGTGGCACCGGCCCGTGGCCAGAGTCGGCGAGCCACCGCCCACCTACGCCACCCTCGCTGAGCGCATCCTGCTCGACGCCTCGCCCTCGGTCGTCGCCCCCGGCCGGATGCTCACCTACCACTGGGAGGTCGTAGAGCCCGAGGAGCCGGACGTTCTCTTCCACGACGACGGGACGGCGCGGTTCTTCCGCCGGACCCGCTACTCCTCCCGCTCTCCCATTGTCACGGTACAGTTCTTCACGCCGGGCCAGGCGGTGCTGACCCTTCAGGTGCACGACGGGCGTGCCTACAGCGATCCCGTGCAGGTGGAGTTCGAGGTCCGGGAGCTGCCGCGCTCTTCCTGACCTCTTTCCGGGATCTTGCACAATTTAGACAATCCATTACGCAACGGTTCAAGCAATCTTTTTATTGAACTTGGGCGCAATAGGCACCTTCGCCCTTGTCCACCATGGCATAAGGATTGCACACGCGGGGCGCAGCGGACGGAATAACATCCAAACCGCCACAGAAGACAACGCGAAGGAGAACCCTTCCCATGATGAACCCGCACGCGGCAAACAACAACGCCGCATGGAATTACGACTGGCAGAACAACGACATCACCAACCTGCAGACCATCAGCCTCACCGCCATGGCCAACACCGGCCTCGGCACCGCAGGCGGCGGCGTCAACCCCATCGCCGTTGACTGCTTCTTCCGCGAGCTCTCCGCACTTTTCGGCCGCGGCAGAATCGCCAATCTGATGCTTCGGCTCAGGGGCCGCGACCCGCGCACCGAACAGATGCGCCGCGAACTCGAAAGCCGGCTCGGCGTCAGCCTTCCGCTCGACGGCCGGCTGCTCAAGGCCCTGCGCGAAGAGGTCAGCCGCTACAAGTGGCTGGAGGCCGAGCGCGCCGGCCACGACATCTGGCGCTCCCGCGATCCGCGCGACCCGGACGGCACAGCCCTGCGGGAGTGGTTCCGCCAGTATTACGGCGAGTGGTACCTGGCGAACGTCCGCCGCCAGCTTGTCTAAGCCCGCCACGGCCTGAAACTCGTGCTCCGGTATTCTTTCTTCTTGCCCTGATGGGTGGCATTTCCTCCATCATGACACTGAAGGTTCGGAGGAAAAAGACTCTTTCATGGAGGTTTTACCCATGTACAGGAAGATCGTTGCCATGGCGGGCGCACTCGCCATCACCGTTGGACTGAGCGGGTGCCTGGTGGCCCCGGTTATGCCGCCGATGGGTGCGGTGTTCACGGACTACAAGGCCCCGCTGGACTGGGATCAGCAGGCCAGCCAGGTCGGCGCTCGGGAAGGCCGTTCGGAAACCATGAGCATTCTCGGACTCGTGGCGCTCGGTGACGGTTCGATCCGCGAAGCCGCCCGCGACGGAGGAATCACGACGATTCATGGCGCGGACTACGAGTACTTCAACGTCCTCGGCATCTATCAGCGCTACACCACTATCGTCTACGGAGATTAAGCCGCCATGCGCCCTACCACGAAGACAAGACACGGGCCGCTGGCCCGGCTTGGGGGCCTGCTCCTGGGTGCGGCGGCTCTGGCGGTGGTGACCGCCGGGTGCGCGATCCCGCGTGGTGCGACAGCCGGGCTCAGCCCAGTAAGCCCCGCCGTCACAAGTGCTCAGGCAACTTCAGGGGCATGGATAGCGCCAGTTGTCCCGCCCCCCGGCTGGATCTTCACCCAGTATCAGGCTCCCCTCGACTATCGCTTCGCCAACCAGGGAGCAGGGACGACCGTGGGTACCCGCATGGGCACGTCCGAGGCCAGCTACCTGCGGATCCCCCTCTTCTCCCCCTACCTGAGCTTTGCGTGGGACGATGCCAGCCTCCGCGAAGCCCAGCGCTCGGGAGCACTCCAGCAGGCAGATTACGTTGACTACGAAGTGCTCTCCGTCCTGGGAATCTACACCAACGTAAAGTTCCACGTTTACGGGGAATAGTCGCATCCCCCGGTTGGTGGACATTAAGCAGAAGCAACCTGTCCTCCCCAGCGGCAACGGGGAGGACAGCCTATTTCGGGGCGTGTATAGCCAGTTCAGTTCTCGTACGGGCCATAAACTTGTATCTTGGTTCTGGTATAGACACCGATGATGCGAAGGATTTGGACCTCGGCATGATCCATCCGGGCGAGCCTTCCCCGGACCGCCGCCTCGTTGGCCGACATTGAACCCCAAGTCAGTAGTCCAAGCACGTTGTGAGAGCTTGTCTCTGCCCGGCCATCCATGTCGGGGTCCTCTTTGGCCTGAAAGTCGATGGGCGTGGAGACAGCCGTAAATACGCCACCAATTGGCGGCACAAATGGATATCGCCCAACTCCAACGCAGCCTGCACTCAGCATCGCGGAAAACAGAACAAGCATGGGAAGCCAACAGGAAAGTCTCATGGCGAACCTCGATCGCGCAGCGTTCCGTGTGCGATAATGTCGGAACTGGCGTAAACCAGGAAGATTCTCAGGTACTCATGTTCATAGTACTCGACTTTTTCAAAACCGTGCCGCCTTGCCTCTTCTGCCAACTGCGTGTCCTCCCACGCGATGCTGATGCCCGTCAGCAGGATGTCCCAGACAAAATGACTTCTTCTGCTGATCCTTGCCGTGTGCAGACCGCTGGGCTCAGCGCCTTCGAACTCGGTGGTGATCGGATGCGATACCTGCGTAAAAAGAAGCCCCCCTGGAGGAACCACGGGTGCAGTATAGTTCGGCGAACAGGCTGCAACCAAGAGACATGCACCAGCAGCCACAAGTAGGCCGACCATCTTGACGCTACTCATTGGCCTGCCCTCGCTTGATCTGGCCCGTAGGCGCGGATCGTAAACTGCTGATAAATGTAGAGAACGTTCAGGTAGGAGTACTCCACATTATCTATGGTGCTCAACCTGCCGTTTTCCGCTGCACGTGTGACCGAGGCGTCTCCGAATGCGAACAACATCAGAACTGACAACGAGGAAGACTCACCATAGTTTCGGTGGACTGGCTTGTGGTCCATCCGCGTGTCAATCGGCGCTGATACCGAAGTGAACAGCAAGCCCCCCGGGGGCATCACCGGCGCATGATACATGCAGCCTGTGCCCACTGTGATTGCGAGGCAAAGCCCCGCAGAAAACAGGAATCTCCGCATGGAAGCAGGTTCTTTTCGAATGAGATTGATAGATAACCTGACTGCTTGCCGCTCGAGAGTCAAGGGAAACAGGTCGACCTGATGTCCTCTTTCGCGAATATTCCCGTTCTTCGGCCCTCACCACATCATTTGGCTGCAACCCCTGCCGGGGTCGTGGCCCGCCACCCCGCCTACCGGTGGTGTCGCTTCGCTCAACCACCGGCTAATTTCTTGGACCCCTCGCGGGGTCTTCGGCGTGAAGGACCGAACCCCCGCCTCGCGATTAACTCGAGATGAAGTGCTGCGGCAATCCCTGGAGCAGGCGTCCCTTTCGTTGCGTCGTAGCGCCGTTGCGTGCTCCCGTCTTTCATTATATTATTCATGCTGCTGGACTTAGCGGGGTGGAATACCCCGTAATGAGACCAGGCTCCTTGGGGATCGTTCGATTGCGGAATCTCTTCGGACTGATCCGCTGCTGGCATCTGGCGCGACGCCGCGGGACCACCGGGTATCAGCCCCCATCGGCGTCAATCGGTGGAATCGGCGGATGATTCCCTCGATCTGGAGCGCGTCCCCCGCCGCCTTCAGCCTTCGCTTGCGGGGAAGGCCGTGGGGGCTATTGAATGCGCCGCCGGGAGGGTCCTTGCCGCCTCATGCCATCCGTTCTTCACCTGCTCCGTGTTGTTGTGCCCGTGGGCGCCGTGCTCGGCGTCCTGGCGGGTCTGATGCTGCTGGCCGACCGCGGCGGGGAGCCTGCGGCTGTTCTGCTTGGCGGTGGCGCGGGCGTGGCCGCGGCGGAAGCCCCTCCGGCGGACGATTCGGCATCGGGTGGCCCCGTGGACGGTGAGCTGCAGCCCCCCGCTGCTCCGCCCCCCGTGCGCACGGCCATCTTCCGCATCGGGTACCTGCGCCGGGAGGCCACCGGGCAGCCGGCCGAGAGTGCCCTCGAGGACCTGCGCGACGCATTGCTGGGGAATGAGCGCGTCGCCGAGCAGCTTGCCGAGGCAAACTACGAGGGCATCGGCCTTTACGCGGCGGACGGCATCGGCGACATGCTGCGCCGGCTCAACGCCCGCGAATTCGACCTCGCGTTCGTGCCCGCTGCCATCTACCTGCAGCAGCGCGGCGGCTATACCGTCGTGCTGCGCTCCCGCCGGCAGGAGGACATCTTCGCCCCGGGCGGGCAGGTCTGGCGGCTGGGCACCGTGTTCGTCAGCCCCCGCAGTCCGCTCTTCCACGAGGAGGAGATCACCGCCGAGGCGATGCGCGAGTACCTTGGGCGTGAGCGCCTCGCGGTGGTGAGCACCCAGTCCGTGGCCGGATTCCACGCCCCGCTGCTGTCCCTCGCCGTGCGCTACGACGTGGTGGCGCACGAGGGCGGCTACCTGTGGTTCGACTCCTCCGAGGAGGTGGTAAAAGGGGTGCTCTCCGGGCTTGCGGACATCGGCGCCGCGGAGCGGGCCGCCGTTGACCGCGTGCTGCGGCGCCACGGCTTGGAGGAGCGGCGCGGTGAGCTGCTGCGCGAGATCCTCGTCTCCGACCGCGTGGCCACCGACCCCGTCGTGGTGCGGCAGGCCATTGCTCCGGAACGCTCGGCGCTCGGGCGGGCGCTGCGCGACGCCATCCGAGAGTACTCCCTCCGCAACGACCTCTCCGGCATCCAGTACCTGCCCGGGACGGACAACGATTACGGGAGCCTGATCCAGCTCATGCAGGACTTCAACGAGCAGATCGGGGAGGTGATCCGTTGAGCCGGCCGCGCCGGAGCGACAGGGTGGCGCGCTGGCCGCTCCTCCTGGCGATGGTCCTGCTCGTGGCCGCCATCGGAACGCTTCTCTGGCTGCGCCAGCGGCTCGTGGAGGGCGAGCGCACCATCCTTGACGGCACCGTGGGGCTCTTCGAGGCGACCGGCGCGCTCGGCCGGCCGGAGGGACGATCCCTCGTCTTCGAGGAAGTCGAAACCCTCGTCCGCGCCAGCCGCAACGAGCTGATCATCGGCCTCTATGTCACCAAACTGACGCCCGAGGGGGAGGAACTCGCCGTCCACCCCTTCCACGTGGACCTGACGGACCCGGACTGGCGCGAGGATCCCGGCTGGACGCGCCTGCCCGTCGGGCCCGAACCGGTGGGCTACCTCTACGCCCGGCTGGACAACACCCAGCTCCAGGCGGTGAACGCCGCCATCGGGACCCTGGCGGGATTCCTCGCCCTTGGGCTCGGCATCCTGCTCGTGCGCCAGCGCGGCACCGATGTGCAGGTCAGCCGGCTCCAGGAGGAACTCGAGGACCGGCGCGCCCAGGTGATCCAGCTCGAACGGCTGGCCCTCGCCGGGCAGCTCTCCGCCAACCTTTTCCACGACCTGCGTAAGCCCGTCCTCAACATCAAGCACGAGGCGGGGGACGCGCTGGAGGACGATCGTATAGACGCAAGGGAGGCCCTCGGGACGGTCCGCGCGCAGACGGAACTCTTCTTCGACATGCTGCGGGAGACCGGGCTGGAATCCTTCGTCAAGACACGCGAACAGCCCGATGAATGGTGCGACCTGCGCGATGCCCTGGAGCGCTCGCTCCGCCTGGTCCGCTACGAACGCGGCGCCGTCGAGATGGAAACACGCTTCGAACCGCCGGACGCGGAACTGCTGCTCAAGGGCCAGCCCCACCGGCTCGTGCAGCTCTTCAGCAACCTCGTGCTCAACGCCTTTCAGGCGATGGACGGCAGGGGCCGGCTGCGCATCACCGGCACGAAGGAGCGCGGACACCTGCGCGTCGAGGTGGAGGACAGCGGCCCCGGCGTCCCGGCCGGAATGCGCGAGGAGCTGTTCTCGCCGTTCGTCACCTCCCGCGCCGAGACCGGCGGCAGCGGCCTCGGACTGTATATCTGCCGCACCATCGCAGAGGAAATGGGCGGACGGCTCGACCTGGGCGAGCCCGGGGAACTCGGCGGCGCCCGCTTCATCGCGGAATTCCCCGCCGAGGACGCCGGCTGAGCCCACCCCACGGACCCCTCCGCAGCAGGAACCACGGCAAAGACCCTGCGCAGCGAAAACCAGGGTCCATATGGGGTCCCACGCCACCGCACGAAGGACAAGAACCCCTCCCCCCATGCATGCGCTCCATCTCCCAGCGGACGTGCATGCGTCCCGCTCCGGCGCTCCAGACCTGCTTTACTCTTGCACGAGCGCCGCGCCCCTCCACGAAATGACCCCCGCGCGCGCGGCGCAGGCGTGGCGGAAATGGCAGACGCGCTGGATTTAGGTTCCAGTGGGGAAACCCGTGAGGGTTCGAGTCCCTCCGCCTGCACCAGACATCAGGGGCCAGGGCTTCGGGGTGTGCGGGAGACTGGGGGCGGTTCATTGTCAGGACGGACCGTCAACCGGAGCCAACACGCGGGCAGGGAAAAACTGGCAGCCGGGCATGGCCACGAAGGCACCAGCCGGCACAACCAGGACATCAAAACGCGCACAAGAATTGCAGACAGTTCCCTGCTCCCCACCCCTAAACCCCAAAACCCACAAAAGGACTCTCCATGCGGTTATTCACGGCTTTTCGCTGGTTTTTCAGGATTCTTTTCAAGGGCGACGCGGCCTTCGCCGAGCTTCCCGGCGCTGCGCCCAAGCCCGTCTTCAGCGGCTCGGCTGAGCCGGCGGTCCAGTTGCTCGGGCTCTTTCAGAAGGAGGGCCGGCTGCTCGATTTCCTCAACGAGGACATAGGCAGCTACGGCGACGCGGAGGTGGGTGCCGCGGTGCGCGACATCCATCGCGGTTGCCGGCGCGTCCTTGAGAAGCACTTCGAGTTGCGTCCGGTCCTTGAGGAGACGGAAGGCGCGGCGGTGACCCTGCCGGAGGATTTCGACCGTTCCGCAGTGGAGCTTTACGGTGACGCCGGCGGGGAGGGCCCGCGCAACGGCACCGTCCGGCACCGCGGCTGGTACGCGGAGGAGGCAAAGCTCCCGACGATTCCCGAATCGGCGGACCCGAAGGTCGCCGCACCCGCGCAGGTGGAGGTGGGTTCGTGAGCCGCTTCACCATCGGAATTGACCTCGGGACGACGAATACGGCGCTGGCGTTTGTGGATACGGAGGTCTCCCCGGACAATCCGGAGGAGGCCATGGTCGCAACGCTCCCCATTGACCAGGTGGTGTCCTCCGGGGCGGTGGATCAGCTGCCGACGCTGCCGAGTGCTGTCTATATCGCCGGCGGTGGGGAGGTGCCGGAGGGGGCCCTGAACCTGCCCTGGCGGCGCGAGGACCACGTGACGGCCGGGCAGTTCGCCCGCGAACTCGGCGCGCGTGTCCCCACAAGGTATATCCATTCGAGCAAGAGCTGGCTTTGCCACGGCGGCGTGGACCGCGAAGCGCCCATCCTGCCGCCAAACTCGCCCGAGGAGGACGCCAAGCGCTCCCCTGCCGAGGTGGCGGCGATGCTGCTCCGGCACCTGGCGGAGGCGTGGGACCACAACCTGGCGGGCGGCGATCCGGCGCTGGCGCTCACGGCGCAGGAGGTCACCCTGTGCGTGCCGGCAAGCTTCGATGCGGGGGCCCGCAACCTGACCGTCGCCGCGGCCGAACGCGCCGGCTTCAAGGACCTGCACCTGCTGGAGGAGCCACAGGCAGCACTGTATAGCTGGATCGAGGCCACCGGGCCGCGCTGGCGCAAGGAGACCTCCCCCGGCGACCTCGTGCTCGTCGTGGACGTCGGCGGGGGGACGACGGACTTCTCCCTGATCGCGGTGAGCGAGGAGGACGGCGCGCTGGCGCTCCGCCGCCTGGCCGTCGGCGAGCACATCCTCCTCGGCGGCGACAACATGGACCTGGCAATCGCCTACGGTCTGGCGGGGCAGCTTGAGCAGGAGCGTGGCGTGAAGCTGGACCCATGGCAGATGAGCGCCCTCGTCCAGCAGTCCCGCATGGCGAAGGAGGAGCTGCTGCTGGACCCGCGCAAGGAGAGCTATCCGATTGCGATCCTGGGACGCGGGTCGGCCGTGATCGGCGGCACGATTCGCACAGAGCTGCCGCGCCAGGGCCTCGACGGGTTTCTGCTCGAAGGGTTCTTCCCGGGCTGTGCGCCGGAGGACCGTCCGGCCCGGCCCCGCCGCGCCGGCTTCCGCGAGGCGGGCCTGCCGTACGCGCCCGATCCCGCAGTCACCCGCCATCTGGCGCGCTTCCTCTCCATGCACGCCGGCCAGGTGAAGGAAACCCACCCGGACCGCGTGGCGCCGGACGGCAGCCTGGCCCTGCCCACGGCGATCCTTTTCAATGGCGGCGTGTTCAAGGCGGCGCCCCTCCGCCAGCGCATCCTGGACGTCCTCACCGATTGGAGTGGCCGGCACGGCAAGGACGCGCCACGGATGCTCGGCAGCGTGGACCTGGACCTGGCGGTGGCGCGCGGTGCGGCGTACCTCGGCCTTGCGCGGCGCGGACGCGGCATCCGGATCCGCGGTGGGTCGGCGCGGTCCTACTACATCGGTATCGAAAGCGCCGCCCCGGCCGTCCCCGGCGTACAACCGCCCATCAAGGCCATGTGCGTCGTCCCCCACGGGATGGAGGAAGGCACCTCCGTGGACATCGGGGGGAAGGAAATTGACCTGTGCATCTGGACGGGCGAGCCGGCGTCCTTCCGCTTCCTTTCCAGCACCACCCGCCGGCAGGACAAGCCGGGTGACCTGGCCAACGTCAAGCCCGAGGAGTTCGAGGAGCACAACCCGATCGAGACGGTCCTCGGCGAAGGCGAGGAGGAAGGCGAAGGCCGGCCAGCCGAGGTGGACCTACGCGCCGAACTGACGGAAATTGGCGTCCTCCGCCTCGCCTGCGTGGAGCGCGCCACGGGCAAGGAATACCAGCTCGAGTTCAATGTCCGGCATTCGGACGACGCGTAACGGGGAGGACTCAACCCTGACAGCAGGCGCCCCTGCCTGAGACCTGGGCCTGTCCGCCCGCGGACCAGGAGCAGCCAGGATGAGCACGATCAACATTTCACTGCCGGATGACCTCAAGTCCTTCATCGAGGAACAAGTGGCCAGCGGCGCTTACCCGGACCAGAGCGCCTGCATCCAGGACATGGTTCGCCACCGTACCGGTTGACGATGAGTTCTGGAACAGGCTGCGCCAGCGGGCGACAGAGAATGCAGAAGCTCGCGAAGGGAAGGGTTCGTGACGCTGCGGATTGTTGCCTCGCCGCAGGCAGAACGTGACCTCCACGAAATACCTCATATTCTACCGCGTACGCGGCGAGACGTTGGAGGGTGTGAGGGTCATTCACGGAATGCGGA
>SLOM01000090.1 GCA_007132505.1 Candidatus Sumerlaeota bacterium | reverse complement strand
GGGGATGATGGCGCCTTCGTGTACTTCCTGGGCCGGAAGGAAGGTTACGCCAGTGCGGGTGTTGCCGCCTTCTCCGGAGTGGTGGGGGACGTTTTCGCGGGCGAGACTCCCCCGCTGGACAATGTGATGCTGCGCCTTTACGAGGAGGCACCGGTCTCGGGCAGGCTCGTCCATGAAGACGGTTCGCCCGCAGCCGGGTACAGCCTCAAAGCTGAGCAGCTTGAGCACACCCTGGATCTGAGCGGGGCGCCCTCGATTCCGCTCCCTGCCACCTCCAGCGTCAAGACGGACGAGGAGGGCGGGTTTCAGCTCGCTGGCCTGCGTGAGGGGCCGCTCCTGATCACCGCGCTGCGGGAGAAGCGAATCGCCCACTCCTGGGAAGTCAGCGAACCGGACACCGGCCTTGTCCTGACCCTGCCCCGGGCCGATCGTGTGATCGCTGGGAATGTGTACCGCCTCGACACCGGCTTCGCTCTCCCGGGGGCCAAAGTGGAGCTGATTCGCATACCGGGCAGCAGAGCCGAAGGCATGCTCTCAGCCTTTGTTGGGCTTGCGCAGGAGCGGAGAGCAGCCTCAACCGTGGCCGACAGGGCAGGGCGCTTCATTTTCGACGATGTACGGCCAGGGCGCTATCGCTTCTATGCGGAGGACGGGACGGGGGAGCTTCGGATTCGCAATGTCGAGATGGCCGGCCTCGAGGCCGTAACCGGCGGTATGCCGGTGGACCTGCTGGGCGACAGTCCCCTGCTCGGCTTTGTCGTACCGGAGGACCTTACCCGGACCCATGCGGACATCCATCTGGCGCCCGGCGAGCGTCTATACGGAAAGGTCACGGACCGGGGAACGGGCAAACCACTCGAAGGGGTGGAGGTGAAGCTGCACATCACGCCACTCGGAGCGTCGTTCTCCGGCCCTGCACCGGATATCGAGGAAGTTGAGCGGACCACCGTCACGGACGAGGAGGGGCAGTTCTCCTTCTATCGTGTCCACTACGGAAGTGTTGCCCTCCTCCGGACCCACAAGGAAGGCCACACGTTCGCAGGTGCATCATCCGCGGGGCCGGGCTTGCGTGTCTTGCCAGCACAGGATGGACAGGTGGCGATCCTGCCCTCCCCCGGATACGAGCGGGAGCGGGGGCTTGTTGTCGAAATGAACCCCCACCTCACCATCTCCGGCGTCGTCCGGCGGAGCGACGGACAGCCAATTGCCGATGCCACCGTGCGGTGGTTTCCCGGCCGCGGTGCTCAAGCCACCGGCCTTTTCTCCGGGCCGAGGTGGACGTCCGTTGATGAAGAGGGGCGCTTCAGCGTGACGGCCGGCGCGGGCTCGACCGGAGTCATCGCCGTTCGTACGGAACACGCGTCCGGCCTGTACTCAGGGCTGGTGTGGGTGGAGGATCAGCCCGTCGAGGACGTCGAAATTGTACTGGGTGAGCCCGCACGAGCCTCCGGGCGCGTGGTGGACTCCCAGGGAGAAGCACTCCCAGGGGCATCGCTGACGCTTACTCCTGTCGCTCCCCGCGGAGCCCCGTCTCTCTGGACGGAAGCCCTGTCCACCAGGTCGGGCCCCAATGGGCAATTCAAGTTTGAAGACCTTGCCGCAGGCCTCTACTGGATCTCGGTTTCCCTCGAAGGCTACGCCTCCCAAGAAAGCGATCGAATCAGCCTTGCGGATGGTGAAGAAATGGCCGGGGTGGAAGTTACGCTCGAGCCCGCGACAGAGGAGCTACGCGTTCGGGTGGTTGATGCAGAAGGCAAACCCATCGAGGGCGTTATGGTCGTGGTGGACCACCCGGAAACAGGGCCTGTGATGCAAGGGGGTCTATTCATACCTCCCTTTACCAACGCGGATGGGGTCTATGCGCAGAGCGGTATTCCCAGGGGGGCGCTCGAGCTGACATTTTTCCACGAGGACTATGAATTCAAGGATGTGAGAGGGGTTCGGCCGGAAGAAGGTATGCAGGAGTTCACCCTCCACGAGAAGACCTATCGGGCCCTGACGGTATTCGTCCTGGATGCGGAGTCGGGAGAGCCAGCCGGTGAGTTCTCCGTGTCCCGGCTCGATCGGCACTGGGCAGGTGAGGCCCCGGAGTTGGAGATCAAAGACGGGTCCTTTGTTGACCGGAGCATCGAGACCCTCGACTGGCCCATCTATACGATCCAGGCGGAGGGCTACGCTGACACCCACGTTGCCTTCCGCATCCCGAGCGAGGGACATGACTTTGAGCGAACAGTTGAGCTTTACCCGGGAGCTCCGATTATCGGGCGCGTTGTGCATCGCGATTCCGGAAACCCTATTGAGGGGGTCCGCCTCGAATTGTATCCTGGGGCCATAGAGGACCGCTATTCTCCCATGGCGGAAAAGATGGAGGGCCTCCGGCCCAGAGCACGCACCCAAGCTGACGGGACGTTCCGGCTCGACGATGTCAGCGGCGGTGATTTTGCGCTCATCGTCCATCCACCGGCACCCCACGCAGCGGTCACCCGGGCCGTCAGTCACGACGGGAGAAGCGCCCTGGAACTTGGAGACATCGAAGTGGGGAGCGGTGGGATTATCAACGTGTCCGTGACGCGCGACGGTGAACCCGCGGCAGGTCTTGCCGTCACTTTGACTGGCAGCCCGATCGGCGAATTCATCGAGCGCCGCTCTGTCACGGACCAGGAGGGGGCCGCTGTCTTTGAGAATCTCACCGACGGCGACTACTCAGTGGAGGCGGGTGGAACCCGTGAACGTGTCCGTGAGCTCACCAGCAACGAGACCCGCGAGGTCCTGGTTGCCATTGGGAGTGGGACTGTCTCTCTCAGACTCGTCCATCGGGGCGAAACCTATACCATGGGGTTACTTGACACCGTGAGTCTCTGGAGCGAGGCCGGCGTGAATCGCATCAGCAGCCGCTCTGCCGGTCCGCAAGGCACCCACCTCTTTGAGAACCTGCCCGCAGACAGCTACACGGTGAACCTCATGATGGCCAAGGATTACGACGATCGAACATACCTCAACGGGCTTTCCCGTTTCGAGCTGGAGAAAGGCGGACAGCACACAGAAACGATCGTTATTCCAGGCGGGGAAATCCACGCCACCATCCTGAACGCCGAGGGAGAAGTGGTGGAAGCAGAAGCGCGGGACCTTACTTGGGAACTGCTTGACGAATGGGAGATCGGCTACCGCCGACACCAGCCGCAGGGGGCTACCACCTCCTTCTCCCTGGAGTTCCTCCCGGCTGGCGAATACTGGATCCACGCTCGTCATCCTGAATATGGGATGGCAGGCAAGCGGATTGCACTTGGCGGGAATGAAGTCCGGGACCAAGTGGAATTGGTGCTCGAAGAAGAGAACACGGGCAGGCTTGTCTCCACCGCGGCCGATCGGGAAGACGGCAAGCCTCTTCCGCAAGCCTGGATAGCCATGAGAACTGAGGACGGACTCCGCCTCGCAATGCAGGGGGTCCGGCGTGACGAGGATGGGGTGGCTGTTGTGGATGCGATTCCAGCCGGCACCTACAGCGTCTTTGTCGGAATAGACGACTACTCATGGAACGAACAAACCGTGACAATAGAAGCGGGCGAGACCACCCGTGTGGAGGACTTGCTTCAACCTGGCGGCCTGCTTGCATGGCAGGTCCTCGACGCGGACGGCGAACCGTTGTTGGAGGAGCCCACGGTTCGAATCACACCACTGGACGATGGCATTGTGGCAGGCGAACGCACACTCAGGAGCCGGGAGGAGGGCTGGTTCTATGCAGCGGGGCTTCCTCCCGGCGAGTACCGCGGAAGAGCCACTCTTCCGGACGGAAAGGAAGTCGTCGAGACGTTCGAAATAGTCCTCGGTGAGTTGACCGAGATCAGAACCCAGCTCGACTGATCCTCCACCTACACCTTGAGGAAGATCTTCTTCCGGTAGAGCGGGTACAGCAGCAGGCACCAGAGCGCGACGTAGCTCAGGGACCAGAGCAGGGACGCGAATTCGCGCGGCTCGAAGTTGGCCTCGAAAAGGCGCTGGTAAAGGAACGCCTGCAGCGTGTACGTCTGCTCGGCCACATCGAAGCGGATATCGTGCGTGATCGAGTGGGTGACGAGGCTCGCCGCCCAGTAGAGCAGGATCGCGTTCGTGCCGAAGACCAGGAGCGGGAGGCTCCAGCGTCTCCACATCTTGACGTCCATGACGTAGTAGCACGCCGCCAGAATGGCCATGGCCCAGCCGGCAGTGAAGACGACGAAGCTGCTGCTCCAGAGCTTCTTGTTGATCGGGAAATACAGGTCCATGCAAAGCCCGGCAATGATCAGCACGCCACCGGCACAGGCGAGGCCGATGGCTTTGTCGCGCCTGTCCCAGGCGGATTTCAGCCACGTTCCGGTCAGGGCGCCAAACAGGACCGTCCCCATCGCGGGAAGGGTGCTCAGCAGTCCCTCCGGGTCCGGCCGCAGGCCCCACGGATAATCGCCGAAGACCATCGTGTCTATCCAGTCGTTCAGCCTTCCGCGGAATGGCGCATCATCGGGCGCGTCCGGCCGGGGCATCTCGTAGTCCGCCGGCGCGTCGAAATAGCGCATGATCAGCCAGTAGGCGTTCAGAATGACAATGGTCCAGAGCAGCCGCCCCTTCCATGTGGTCAACAGCATGATGAGGGAGACCCCGAAGTAACACCACGCGATGCGCTGCAGCACGCCGGGGATGCGTTGCTGGCCGAACTCCCCCAGCGAGGCGAGGAACAGGACAACCCCGGCAGACAACAATCCCCAGCCGATCAGCTTGTTGCGGCGCTCGCGGCCGGGGCGTCCCGTGCTCAGGATGGGAGTGCTCGAATAGACAAAGTACAGCCCCGCGATCAGCATCGCGTAGGCCGTCATGTTCCACCACTTTCCGCCCGCGAAGGCGCCGATGGAAAAGCCGAGTATCATCAGGATGGCACTTCGGCGGAAGACATGGGCGAAGAGCCGGAGCCGGTCCGCGCCCTCCGCCAGCCGACGGTCAAAGGAGAAGGTCATCGCCACGCCGACGATGAAGAGGAAGAAGGGGAAGACGAAGTCCGTCGGTGTCCACCCGTCCCACGGGGCGTGCTGCAAGGGCGGGTAAGGCGGCCAGCTCCCTGCGTTGTTCACCAGCACCATCGAGGCGATGGTGAGGCCCCGGAAGGCGTCCAGGGAGATGAGGCGCTTGTCTTCGCCCGCCAGGAGGGTGTCTGCCATGGTGCTCTTGCAGTCCTTTGCGTGGGGACCCGTCCGGCGCCACGCACTGGTGGTGGCGGCCCGGGGGTGGGTTCGCGGCTCCGCCTGCGGGCCGCCCCGCGTTTTCTATACCTTCAGGAATATCTTCTTCCGGTAGAACGGGTACAACAACAGGCACCAGAGAACAAGGTACGAGAGCGCCCACATGAGGGACGCCAGCTCGGGCGTCTCGATGTTTGCCGTATAGATGTTCCTGTAAAGCCAGGTGCGCAGCGCGATCGTTTCTTCGTCCACGGTGAACCGGATGTACCGGGACATCGTGAGCGCCATGATGGTCGCCGCCCAGAAGAGCAGGATCGCGTTGGTGCCGAACACCACGAAGGGCAGGCTCCAGCGCTTCCACATCTTCACGTCTATGAAGTAGTAGCATACGGCGAGGATGGACATCGCCCAGCCCGCGGTGAAGACTACGAAGCTGCTGCTCCAGATCTTCTTGTTGATCGGGAAGTAAAGGTCCATGCAAAGCCCGGCGATGATCAGCACGCCCCCCATGCAGGCCATGCCGATCACCTTGTCACGCCTGTCCCATGCGGTCTTGAGCCACGTGCCCGTCAGGGTACCCAGCAGCACCGTGGCCATGGCGGGAAAGGTGCTCAACAAACCCTCCGGGTCGGGCCGCCGGCGGTAGAGATTGTCGCCGAAGATCCGTGTGTCTACCCAATCGTTAAGTGTACCGGCGAAAGGCACGCCTTCCGGGGCGTCACGGTTTGTCATCTCGTAATCCGCCGGCGCGTCGAAATACTGCATGACGATCCAGTATGCATTCAGGATGACAAGGGTCCAGAGCAGCCTGCCCTTCCACGTCGTCAGCACCATGATGATGGACACGCCGAAGTAGCACCACGCGATGCGCTGCAGCACACCGGGGATGCGCTGATCGCCGAACTGACCGAGTGACGCAATGAACACGATCACCCCGGCAATGAGCAGGGCCCAGCCGGTCAGTTTATTGAGCTTCTCCCGCTGCGTCCTTCCAAGACTCAGGAGCGGCTCGCTCGAATAGACGAAATAGAGCCCCGCGATGATCATCGCGTACGAGGTCATGTTCCACCATTTCCCACCGGAGAACGCGCCGATCGAGAACCCCAGCAGGATGAGGATGAGGCTTCGGCGGAAGGCGTGGGCGATCAGGCGGAGCCGGTCCGCGCCGGCCTGCATGCGCCGGTCGAAGGAAAACGTCATCGCCACGCCCACGATGAAGAGGAAGAACGGGAAGACGAAGTCCGTCGGCGTCCACCCGTCCCAGGGGGCATGCCGCAGGGGCGCGTACATGTGGGACCAGCTGCCCGGGTTGTTCACCATGACCATCGAGGCGATGGTCAGGCCTCGGAACGCGTCGAGTGACACGAGCCGCTGTTGCTCGGTTGCCAGAATAGTCTCGGCCATGGAGATCCTCGATCCTCCACCTGGTAAACTGCACCGTTCGGCCCTGCTGTTTTGGACCGGTCACGGAAGGACGCCAGCGCTGTCACGGGGGGTCAAGCCGCGAGTTGCCGCTCCGCCCGCTCTGAACGGGTCATGGCCCTCTGAGGGCAATGACCTTGTCCGCGATGCGCCGGCGGAAGCGGTCGTAGTCCACCGGCCGCAGGTCCTCCTCCGGCCGGGGCCGGTCGAAGATGTCCGCATCGGGCCTGTCCCCGAGCTCTGGCGGGACCGGCTTCCGGTAGTTCTCCAAGTGGATTGCCGACCGAATCTCCGCGAGGAGCTCCCGTGCCGCATCGGCCTGCTCCTCCATCGCGGGATCACCTTCTGCACGGGCGAGGGCGTTCTCAAGAGTGCGGAGGTACCGGTAATCGTCAATGCCCTGCCGTACCGCCGCCCAGCCGATGGTCGGCACCGGTCCGTCTTCCGCGAGATAAACAAAATTGAACTGGTTGGTCCATCCCGTCCAGTCCAAGGCCACATCCTCGTACGAGCCAATGTTACCGAAGCGGCCATAGAATGCGCCGTCGTAGTAGGCCCAGTAGGAGACACCGCGCAGCCCGGCCTTCCAAGCCCAGAACCCGAAATAGTACCGGCTGCTCTCCGGCTGGGTGGGGGAAAAGTGGCACTCGTAGGTCCAGAGTTCACGGCCCTGCTCCTCGGCATTGGCAGCCATGCCGTCCCGCACCGCGCCTCCTCCGAGAATCCAGACATCGTAGTGATGTCCGACATCCTCGATCGCCTGAGGGCCGAGTGCCGTTGTCGTCCGGATATCGTACTCGGGGTGTGCCTCCCGGAATTCGTTGAGGCGTGCCATGACACTCTCCACGGCCGGGTAACGGGCCGGCGAAGGCTCATCTATCATATAGAAGAGGAGTTCCGGATATCCGTGTTCCCTCCCCGCATCCAGAACCGCCTGCCAGACATCACCCCCGTAGGACTCTGCCCCGACCCACACAAGCGGATTCTCTCCAGCCGGCAGGCCCGCTTTGTCCATGGCTTCCACCATCGGCGCCATTGGAAGGTAGCCCGGATGGGCGCCGTGCAGGATATCTCCGGTTGGCCGGAAGTAGGCTGTGACAGTTGTCATGCCGTGTTCAGCCATGTCTTCGTAGAGCTCCTGCTGGTACTCAACTGTCCGAAACGGCGCAGGAAGAAGGTGCGGCGAGTGGTACATGAAGAACGCCATGTCCTCCGCATCGTCCAGGCGGAAAGGCAGAACTTCCAGACTGACATCGAGGCGTTGCGCTTCCTGCCCCTCCGGCTCAACCATCAGGGTGGACGTATAGACACCGGGTGTGGCTTCTTCCGGGACCTCGACCGTCAGCCAGTATCGCTGTGTCGTCCCCCTTGGGATATCCAGCGAGTCCACGGTGACGAGGTACGTCTCCTCCGGCAGATACTGGCTGGGGTTGAGCCACCTCGTCATTGACTTCACGGCTTGTATGGTGACCCGGCTCTCCGGGATGGTTTCTCCGGTGGATGTAACAAGAGCCCCCTCCAGCGCCACCTGCACATTGGCCAGATCTTCCTTTACGGCGCGGACGGCAAGACTGGCGGGTTCGTACTCACCGGGCGTGGCGAACAGCTCAAGAGACCCGCCTGGAGTATCGGTTCCCGGCACGGAGTGAATACTGCCCTTTGCCGCGTAATGCATGGGCCAGACGGTGTAGGACTCGCCGGCGGGAAGCTCCATTTCCTCAGGGACCTCGGACGCGTCCTCTCCCGGTGCGGCCACGAACCGGATGTTGTCCAGCCGGATGTCTATACTTTCGCCCTCCTCCAGATCATCCGTCCGGGCGCCAACACGGAAATACCAGAGCCGCCTGCCGTACTCCTCGTGTTCGCCGAGGTCCAGGCCTTCGACGTTCCACCGGATTTCCTTCCAACCGTCCGTTGCTTCCTCGCGCTCGATGATTGTCCGGGAGGGCGCCTCCCCGTGGCCCACGAGCTGGACAAAAAGGGGCGGAGTGTTGCCGGCCAGGGACTTCACGTGAAACCGTACCTCACGCACGTCTCCCCAGTCCTGACCGAAGAGCCGGTTGATCATGACGTATTCCGGCGGCTCCTCCCGGGAGATCACCTCGTGAACCTGCCCGGCAGTCACTGTCCACGCGATGCTTCCGCTCCCCTGGACGCTGGTCTCCTTGTCGATTGAGAAGCTCCCGATGCGATGCCCCTCGTATCCCCTCGGGTTCCATGCCGGCTGCCAGAAGATTGGCGCCATGATTTCGATGTCGTTGCAGCCGTCGAACAGGTACTCCCGCAAATCGCCATGCAAGGGGGCGGAGAACCACATCACGCCCAACCCGAACACCGCCGCGGGAAGCAAAGAGCCGCGCCTTGTTGTCACAACGTCTCCAATCGAGGGAGGGAGTCTACTCCTGATTCCGCGCCTTGATCAGCAATTCCGCCACCGCGCTCCGGACGCGCGCGAATTCGGCCGGGTCGTCTGTATAGTCGGTGAAGTTCTCGGTGACCTGACCGACCAGCTCCATCACCGCCTCCCTGCCTGCGGCCTCCTCGGCCATGCGGAGGAGTTCGTAATCCTGCAATCCCTCGCGGATCAACTCAAGCCGCAACGACGGCACGGGGCCATCATCGCCGGGGTAGAAGAGGGACCCGTCGCCCCACAATGCAGGGTCGAGGCGCTTGACTGTCGCCTGGTCCGTCCACGGATCATCCACCTGGTCCCAGTAAGTGCTCTGCCAGAAGAGGTAGCCCGAGGCCACTTCCTCTGCGAAAATCTGCCAGAAGAGCAGCCGGTGCTCCAGCGCGGTGTGATTGAGGAGAATATTGCACCATCCGCCGCGGGGGGCGAGTGCGGTATAGAGCCAGATCTCATCGCCCTCCTCCCAGCGCTCCCTCGCCTGCTCTTGAATCCTGTCGCCGAGCGTATGCCCATGATGATAGTAGTCCGTCTGGATTCCCCAGACATCAATCACGTCTGCCAGGTGGTCGAATGGTGTGGATTGATCCTCGAGGCCCGTGAAGAATGGCAGCAAGTAACGAAATTCGGGGCAAACCTCTCGAAGGTAGGCCACCTGTCCGCGCGCCACCTCGAATTCCTCGGCCGTCTCCGGTTCGTCAATATTGTAGAAATAGGCCTTGTTGTGCACACCAAGCTCCGTCAGATCTGCACAGAGCGCCCTCATCCTCTCCCGCTCCCCGTAGTAATCCATCATGAAGGTGGTGACGCGTTCATCCTGGAGGTACTCCCGCCCCCGTTCGTCCTGCAAACCGTAGGGCACCCGATAGGCCGTCAGCCGGTAGTCCAGTAACGTCTCGTAATAGTCCGCGTAGATATCCCAGTATTCTTCCGACCACTGCTCCACCCCATAATACTCGGCGAAGCCTTTCCCCCCAAGACCAACAGCGGTCTGAAGCGATCGCCGGCCGGGCATCTCGAAATCCCATGCAGTAATCGAG
>SLOM01000264.1 GCA_007132505.1 Candidatus Sumerlaeota bacterium | reverse complement strand
GGCTGCCCATCCAGCTCATCTTCTGCGGGAGGTGTTCCGGTTCCCATTGGTAGCCGCCGGCGGCCACGGCAATGACGAGCACCATGCCGAAGATGGTGAACCCGCGGAAAGCGTCGAGCGAGGCAAGGCGCTCCTTCTTGTCCTGCGTGGGCTTGGGGAAGTCGCCCGGTTCGCTCATCGTCCACCGGCCGCCGTAGCGGCCTCGCCCTGGGCGTAATCGGTGTAGGTGGGGACCCAGTCCGGCATGTCCGCGCCGATGACGTAGGTCACGCCGCCTCGGCCCCACCAGGCGTTGGCCAGTTCCTCCGCCACGTACACCACCCCGTCGCCCCTGCTGGGGCTTGCGGGGTCGTTGACGATCAGGTCCCCCTCCTCCGTCATCCCACGGATCAGGATCAGGTGCCCGCTCGTGGAACTCATCACGTTGCTCGGGAACTCACCCTCGCCGAAGCGGATCGAGGCGATAAGTGGCGTGCCCTCGGCGATGTAGGACTTCACTTCCTCCCAGGATCGGACGCGAGTCAGCCAGCTGTTGAGCCCGTGCTCTCCCGCCTGGGCCACACCACGTGCCCAGTTGCCGAAGATGCCGTATTCGGGATCGTATATATCCAGGCAATTCTCAAGGAGCGGAATCTCCACGCCCCGGTAGGCCATCGCCATGGTTACCGAGGTGGGAGAGCAGGTGGAGCCACCGATCTCTGGTCCGCTCTGCCTCTGGGGGATGAAGGGGACAGGGAGGTCGCGCGCCCACTCGCCCTCGGCGATGGGCCGGCCGCGCCCCAGTTCCCGCCGTTTGTCCTCGTCCTCCACCACGCCGGAGTAGTTGACCGCCAGCAGGCGCAGGGAAGGCACGTCCTCCGGCGCGGCGTCCTCCCCCGGAGCGGGGAGGTTGTAGTCGTACATATCCACGCGCATCTGGAAGGCGTCAGCATGGCGGTCGAGGACGAGGTTGTCCACGTTCACTTTGCCGTGGTCGAACTCGATCCGGCGGGAGGGCCAGTGGATGGTCCGGCCCCACTGGCCGATATACAGCCAGGGTGACCAATCTCCTGTCTCCTCGTCCCGCACACGAACGTGCAAGGCCAGTCCGGACTCACCCGGGGTCCGGGCGTTGTAGGAGGGGATCAGCTCGCTGAAGGGAATCCTGGTATTGACCTCCGGCGATGTCCACCGCCCCCGGCGGGGGAACCGCGTGCGTTCGTCGTCGAGATGAAGCGCACCACCACCGTCCTCCCGCACAGCGACGCGGGACAGCTCGCCCGCCTCCCAATCCTCGCCGGTGCGGAAGAACATCAGCCGGTCCACAATCCCGGGCGGATTGCTCAGTGGATTGCTCAAGGCCGGATTGGCGACGGAGGTATCTGCCCCGCTGTCGGAGGTGGCTGGGGCATCGGCCCTGAGGAAAGTCGCTGGCAGCATCAGGATACAAGCTGCAAGAATTGAAGCGGGAAAGCGCACGTGGACTCCTCTCCTTGAGTGCCGGATGGGCAATTCTGGCGCGGGAGGCTATTTGGTGCTCCCGGCGTGATCAATTCCAAACCACGTTGGGCGAGTGCCTGCGGTTGAGCAGCAGCATGAGCGGCCCCGCGACGGTCTGCCGGTTGACGTCGCGCTCCAGCGGCCTCAGCACCACCTCGTTGCGCTCGTTCCCCGGGTTGAACTCCTGGGTCCCGAGGTGCACCCAGCCCCGGTTGAATTCGTCGGACTGGTCCACAAGAGCTGCTGTGCGGCTGTGTCCGTTGGTGAGGAGATAGGACGCCTCTGTTGCCGTGGCATGCTCGGGCAGCCACGCATAGACGTCGTAGTGGCCGTAGCGGGGGACGTCGAATTGCCAGGACAGGGGCGTGTCCTGACCACCAGCGAGGCTGTAAAATCCCTGCTGCCCTTCGAGCGGCTCCCAGCCCTCCGGGACGGCCTCAGCCTCGACAGCAATATCCAGCGCTCCCGGCCGCCACGGCATGTTCTCGCGGTAGTTCACCAGCGCCGGCTCAGCGTACGGGCCCCGGCGCAGGGCACGGGCCAGCTCGTCATTCTCCTCACGCAGGCCCTCGTAGAAGAAGAACACCTCTCCCGGCACGCCCTTCTCGCGATTGTACCCAATCTTCGCCAGCAGCTCCTCCGTGGGAATCCGGTAGCTGCCCACTTTGATCAGCACGCCGGGAGAGAGCATGGGGAGCTGCTCCTCGGTGAACTGATTGTCAACGATGTCGTCCATCAGCGCCTGATAGGGCTCGACCCCGTAGCGGTAGGCCTGCGGGTGAATGATGTCCACGATCCCCCTGTTGGTCCACGTGTAGGAGTCCTGAAGATACTCGTAAAGCGACCAGTCGTAAGGGCTTGGCGAGGAGGAGACGATCAGGTTCGGGTCCACCTCCTTGACTCGCTCGTAGAGGTCCTCCAACCAGTCTGACAGGATATCGGCGCGCCACTGCACCCATTCGGGGTCCTTGATATCCGCGGGGGGATCGGTGCCGAACTCCTCGCGGTAGCGCTCCACGGTTGCCTCGTCGTAGCCGGCGAGCGTCGGCAGGGCGGGCATGCGATCGTCTCCCTGAATCCCGTCCACGTCGTAGTTCTCCGCAACTTCGAGGACGAGGCTGGTGAGGAACTCCTGGACCTCCGGATCGAAGGCGTTCATCCACTCGAAGCCATTCTTCGTGACCAGGTTACCGTCCTGGTCAATCGCCGCCCAGTGGGGCTTGGCCTCGATGATCGGTCCGCCATCGAGGTTGTGGGAGGCGGCGAAGCCGTACTCGAACCAGGGCATGACCTCGATGCCGTGGCGGTGGGCCTCTGCAATGATCTCCGCCAGCGGGTCACGGCCCTCATAGAGGGGATCAATGCGGACGCCGAAGGTCTCCTCCATGACGTCGCTGGGGTACATCGTCAGCGCCTTGTTCCAGACCACCGGAAAGACGACGTTGATGTTCGTTTCTGCCAGGAACTCCATCATCTCGGCGATGCGGTCCTTGCTGAGCAGGACATCGCTGTCCACGTTGGTGATCCAGACCCCGCGCACCTCGCGGGGGAGCTCGGCGTCGTGCCCGGCGCCCATGGCAGGGGCGGGGGCAGGGACTGGCTCATAGGGGATGCGGGGGCGCTGGTCGCAGCCCGCCACGGTGAGGGCCAGCAACGCAGGCATGGGCAGGATAGGCATAATCCGGGATAGAATGCTCATGAGAAGTGTTCCATTGGATTGTGTGTTTGCCGGGGACCTGCCCAGCATGGCGGGCAGGCTCGGGGGATTTGGCGCCGCCGCGCAAGCGGTTCCTGTGGACCGTGTCGGTTGGCGTTGACTGGGGAAGCTCCGGCCTTTACTTTAGAAGCGAATTAAAGAAAGCATAACCGAATCTCACCCCAGGAAAGGCACCCAATATGACAAAACACATCGCGACCAGGCTCTCCACACTGCCGCTGCTCTTCGCAGCAATCCTCCTCCTTCTCCCGGCCAACTCGAAGGCCGACAGCCACGGTGAAGGCATGAACGTCGGCATCTGGCTCAACCGCCACATCATGGCGGAGGGTGAGGCCGCCATCGTTGACTTCATGGATCAGGCCGAGCAGCGCGGCATCAACATCATCATGCCAAACTACTGGTTTCACGGTTACGTGATCTATCCCGGCAGCCGCTACGTGCGCCAGCACCCCGACTTCATCGGCAAGGACCCGCTGGCCATCGTCTTCCGTGAGGCACAAAAGCGCGGCATGGAAGTCCACCCCTTTGGCGAGTACGGCTTCTTCGCTCACTTCCACTACGGTGACACTGAACCCGGCGAGGAAAGCAAGGGCTACATCCTCCAGGAAAACCCCGACTGGATCGTGCGGGACCGCGGGGGGGAGCTTTATCACTATGTCCCCGTGTACGACGCTTATTACTACTCACTGAATCCCGCTCACCCCGGGGCGCGGCGTTTCCTGGCGGACGTGCTTCTGGAGGTCATGGACCTCTATCCCGAGTCCGATGGCCTGCACCTCGACCGGATGCGCTATCAGGACCCGGATTACTCCTACGATGAGTTCTCGCTGAAGGCCTTCGAGGCCATCCACGGCACCAACCCGCTCGAAGCGGCGCCCGAAGACCCGGACACTTACGCCCCGTGGGTGCGCTTCCGCGAAGACCAGATCAATCACTTCATCACCATCCTGAGCGATGACCTCCGCCGCAGGCACCCGGATGCATTGCTCACCGCTGCCGTTGTACCGCCCTACTTCATGCGCGACAAGTTTCAGCGCTGGGACGAGTGGGCCCATCGCGGCCAGTTGGACGTGGCCATTCCAATGATGTACGGGAGCCCCGAGCTGGTCCGCCGCGAGCTGGAACAGGTGCTGAGCATGCTTCCGGCGGGTGTTCCCGTCTGGGGTGGAATCTCCCTTGGTGCGGGCGAGGAGGCCACCATCGGCTCGATGGACGTGCTCTCCGCCCACGGCGTTCCTGGCGTCGTCCTCTGGGATGACGGTGCGTTCATGGAGCAGGAGCTTGACTTCACCCCATGGGCCACCGGCGAGCGCCGCGGAGAGCTGCCGGATGAGGTGGAGACCGAGGTGGAGGAGCATCCCGAGCTGTACTGACAGACAACCCGCTCACCTCTGCCCAAGGCCGCCCCGGAGCAAGACCGGGGCGGCCGTTTTTCTGCAGGTCAGCCGCCGAAATACTCAGCCAGACGATTGCTGAACTCCTCCGAGGCGGCGAAGTAATCAATCACCTCCTCCAGCGCCCACTCCCCGTCGAGCAGTTCCCCCGCCCAGAAGTCTATCTCCGGCGTCATCGGGTAGCGGTTCATGAACGTCCTGTATAGATGGACGACGGTTTTGCGCGCGGCGGCCACTTCGTCCTGGGGGAGGTTGCCCTGGAATTCGGCCGAGTCAAAGAGCGTACCCGTCATGAACCTTGCCGCCTGGCGCTGCTCAGGGCCGGGCTGGGCAGGGAACGTGGACGTCCACGCCTCCAGGCCGCCGTGTTCCGGCAGACGGTCCAGAATGCCGGCGTACATGGCACCCACGAAATCCCGCAGTGGCTCCCCCTGGCGTCCGGGGAAGAGTGCCTCGAAGTTCTCCCGCGCCTCCTGCGAGCGCGCGACGATGCTCATGGCCTCGGCGCGGTTCCAGCCCGGCTCGCCGCCACACCAGATCTCCAGCTCGCCCCCACACGCCTCGCGGAAGAGGAACATGAGGTAAAGGTCGCCGATGAATTCCTCGCAGGTGCGTCCGCGGCCCTCATACTCGGGAGAGAGCAGGATCATCCTGCCCACGTCCTGCGGCATGAGCCGAATCCCGAGATCACCCTGCACGAAGAAGTAGTGGAAGTACCCGGCGTCCCAGAGGTCCACGGCCCCCGCCTCCGGCTCGCGATCAAGCGCGGTCAGGTAGGCGAACTCGATGTAGTCTCGGAAGTTGAACGGTACGTCCAGCTCCATCGCGCCGGTGCGCCAGTCCGAGCAGACACCGATGCTGCACGCCCGCACGCGGTAGCGATAGCGTCCGTGACCCACCGAGTCCTGGGACTCCGTGTCCGGTCCTGTATAGACACTTACCCATGGCCCGGCGTCCCGCGAACGCTGCAGTTCGTAGGAGTCAGCGAATTCGGATTCCGCCCATTCCACCACGATGGTGCCGGTCTCGCTCGAGGCCGGATGGGCGATCCATGCCGGGACGGCCGGGACAAGGGGCACCGCACGGTCCCAGACCACACCATCGGCGGAGGACCACACGTCGTTGTATAGCCGGATCCCGTAGCGGGTGCCACCCTCGAAGCCTCCGATGACCCACATCCGGCCGTCGAAGACAACAGAGGCATGTTGGCAGCGGGTGTTGAAGGGTGCTTGGGAGTTGATGAGTTCCCAGCTAATGCCATCCGGGGAGGACCAGACGTCTCGCTGCGGAAAGAACGGCATGACCGGTCCGCTGGCTCCGGCAAGGACCCACAACCTGTCGTTCAGGACTACGGCGCTATGCCCGCCCCGTCCACTGAAAACGGGCGAGGCGTCCTCCTCGCGCCAATCCACACCGTCCGCCGAGGACCATACGTCCCTGTTGTAGGGCAGGTCCTTGGCATCCCCACCCAGCACCCAGAGCCGGCCGGCGAAGCCAACTGCTTCATGGATGCGGCGGGGGGGGAAGGGCGCAGCCTGTGTCGCCATCTCCCAGGTCACCCCGTCGGCGGAAGACCACACATCGTTGAGCCGGCCGGCATCTCCCAGACCCCCGATGATCCACAGCCGTCCATCAAACGGGGCGACTGCGTGGTCGAAGCGGGGTGGGAATCCCGCCGAGGCGGCCTCCTGCTCCCAAGTAACCCCGTTGGCGGAGGACCACACGTCGTTCATTGGTTCGCCGTCGCTGTTTTGCCCCCCGAAGATCCAGAGACGCCCGCTCATCACGGCGGAGCCATGGCCACTGCGGGCCGGGAACGCCGCAGATGCGGTTTCCTCCACCCAGTGTGTCCCGTCGGGCGAGGACCAGACGTCGCTCCGCCGGCCGGATTCGTCCCTTCCGGCGAGGAGCCAGATACGGCCGTGAAACACCTCCGCCGTGTGCCCGCGCCGTGGTGAGAAGATCGCGTCCGGGTCTGTTTCCGGTGCGTCCTGCTGGATGATGGAGACTTCGCGCGGGCTCGCCGTGGCGCCGGGAGCGCTAAGGACAACCAGGCCCTGGCGCACCGACGTGGTGGGGTTGCGTTCGATGGTGATCGTGAGATCCGCGGATTCGTCCGATCCAAGTGTCCCGCTGGCGGGGGAGACGGAGAACCAGTCGTTACCCTCGGCGGGAGCCGCCGACCATTCGAGCACCCCGTGCCCCGAATTCCTCACCGTCACCGAAACAACAGTGGGTAGGTGGCCGACCTCGCGACTGGACGGCTCCGCGTGCAGCATGGGTCCCTCCGTCCAAACGCTGCCATCGGCGGAGGACCAGACATCGTTCATCCGGTCCGAAACGAGCGATCCGCCGATGACCCACATGCGGTCCCGGAAGACAAGGGCGGTGTGGTTGATGCGGCGGGGCGGGCTCCAAGTGTGACTCTCCCAGGACATCGCATCCTCCGTGGAGCGCACACTGCTCCCCGTGAGCACCCATATGCGGTCCTTGAAACTGAGCATTGCATGGTCTCTATGGTCCGCGATGGCCCCGATAATCCGGGACCACTCTGCCCCGTCCTCCGAGCGATTTACATCCCTGATGTTGCGAAAGTAGGGGACGATAGTTGTTATTGACTGTCCGCCGGTCACCCACATCGCGCCGTCGTGGACCACCGCCGCATGGCGTGTCAGTCCCAGCAGTGTGTCGAACCCTCCAACGGTTCCCGTCTGGGTCCACGTCACCCCGTCCTCCGATGACAGGACGGAGTTGGTGCCGTCTCCACCGATAACCCACATCCGCCCATCAAAGGCGAGGGAGCGGTGGCCGTAACGCTGCCCGAACGCCGCGTCCGAGGTCTCCTCCACCCATGTCACGCCATCCTCGGAGGACCAGACATCGGAGAGGGGCGATTCGCTGTCCTCCCCTCCGATGACCCACATGCGGCCGCCGAGCACGATGGCGCTGTGGTCCCGGCGGGGGGAGAAACCCGCGGCGGGAGTCTCCTCGACCCAGTTGATTCCATCCTGCGAGGACCAGACATCGTTCATCCGGCCCTTAGTGCCCGATCCGCCGATGACCCACATGCGGCCATCGAACACAACCGATGCGTGGCGGTCGCGCGGCGAGAAGATCTCCGGTCCGTCCTTGGTTCCGGATTGCGCCTCGTTCACCGCTGCCCCACCCGCCACCGGCAGCAGCACCCCCATCAAAAGGGGGGCGATCCCCCAGAGCTTCGACAGCATGGCACACAGCCCCCTTTCGCTTTCGATACACTGAAAGGCTGGGACACTTCTTTTCCACCGGCAATCGAAAAAAAGCGGTGTGCGTATCGGACGCGACGGGGGGCAGAGCACCAACCCACCCGGGTGCCATCACCGGACTGGTGGCATCGGAGTCTGCACGGAACAGCCTCTGTCTATACCCGATGTATGATTGTGGATGCTGGATGAGCCCGGAGGGCCGCTACTTGCGGAGGGATTTCGCCTCGTCCCAGAGCGCGTCCATCTCCTCCAATGTCACGTCGCGAGGGGCCTTGCCCTGCTCGCGGAGCCGTTCCTCCACATGGCGGAACCGGCGGAGGAACTTGCGATTGGTGTCCTGAAGCGCCTGCTCCGGATCCACCTCGAGGAATCGCGCCAGATTCACCATGGCGAAGAGCAGATCACCCAGCTCCCCGGCCACCTCCCGGCTTCCGGGCTGGCTGGCGCCGGCGGCCGCCTCCTCCAGCTCGTCAATCTCCTCGCGGAGTTTTCCGAACACAGGCGCCACATCTTTCCAGTCGAAGCCGACGCGCGAGGCCTTGGCCTGGAGCCGCTGGGCACGCTGAAGCGCCGGGAGGGCAACCGGCACGCCGTCGAGTGCGGAGGGATTCTCCCCCTTTCCGCCATTCTCCTCATGCGTCTCCTGGCGTTCGCGCTGTTTGATCGCCTCCCAATTCTTGAGGACTGCGGCGGCGTCTCCGGCGTTCGTATCTCCGAACACGTGCGGGTGCCGGCGGATCAGCTTCTCGCAGATGGCCTCGTACACGGAATCGAGCGTGAAGGTCCCCGCCCGCCGGGCCAGCGCCGCGTGGAAGACGATCTGAAGCCCCAGGTCGCCCAGTTCCTTGCGCAGCTCCTCGATGTCCCCCTCGGCGATCGCCTCGGCAACCTCGTGGGCTTCCTCGATCACATAGGGACGCAGGGATTCGTGCGTCTGCTCCCGGTCCCACGGGCAGCCCTCCGGTGAAAGGAGAGCCTCCATGATCGCCTCAAGCCGGCGGAAAGGATCGGGGTTGGTGGGGACCGGGACAGGCATGGGTGCTCAGCGTGCGGCGGCTGCATCCTCGCCGGCGGGGACTCCGGCGGCTCGGAGCCGTTCCACCAACTCGGACACGAGTGCCTCGTCCTTGGTGTCAATGATCGGCGTGGTGTCGTACTGCTCGAAGAAGAGCGAAGCTTCCAGGTCCTTCGGGATGCCGAACACACGCCGGAGCTTACGATCTCCCGGCACGAAGCCACGATAGAGCAACGATGTCAGCGTGTTGGCGATGGTGCCCTGGAGCCCGCATATCATCACGGTGCAGTTCCGGGGATTGAAGCCGCCTTCGCCCAAGCCGAGGCGCTCCTCAAGCACTCCGATGCTCTCAGGGGCGAAATGATTCTCCACGCGGCCCGTCAGTCCGTCCCATCCGGGCACTTCCTTCGGGCGGGAAATGGTCGGCAGGTAGCGCTGCTGCTCGCCCCTGTTCATGACCTCCTCCAGCTCCTCGCGGTAGCCGAGGTCGGTGGGGTAGCTGGCCCCGTGGACGATGGCGCTGTTGCGCGTGTGGCCAAGCTGATGGTGCCACTCAAACACCATGGAGGTGAAGGGTGCCAGCCCGGTGCCCGAAGCGACAAGAACGCGCATCCGCGGGTCATCGAGCCCCATGGTCTTCTCCACGGTGAAGTGCCCCTGGATGCGTTTGCGCATCAGGATGCGGTCCCCCTCCTCCGCCTCGAACAGAAGGTGCGTGAGCGGATTGGTGGAAGTGGGCTGATTCACGTAACGGACGTAGAACTCGTAGTAGTCCTCGTGCACGCAGGGGGGTGAGGCGATGGAATACGCCCGCATGACGCCGCCCTTCTCGGAGTGGTTGAGGCCGAGGATGGCGTACTGCCCGGGGATGAAGCCGCCGATAGGCTCGTCCGGCCGGACTCGGAACACGCCGAGTGTGGGGGTGTGAAGCTTCTTGTGGATGATCGTGGCGTTATATTCGACAGGTTTCGCTGCCACACTAAAGTCCTTGGTTGTGGGATGAGCCCGGCGGTGTTGGGAGGGTCTGCTCAAAGCGGCGCCTTACGAAGCCATTGGCCGGGGTGAAGGAGTAAGCGGCGTCCGAGGTGTGCTGTCAAGCCGGGAGACCTGAGGACCTTCCCCAAAATAGGGCCCTGAATCGCGCAACCCCTTTGGTTTGAGTGATCTTTCTGCCCCCTGTTCTGGAAGCGTCCATTTTTGGGGAATGTCTGGCTTTGGGGTCGCGGAGG
>SLOM01000199.1 GCA_007132505.1 Candidatus Sumerlaeota bacterium | reverse complement strand
GGCCGCTTTGCCGTGACGGAGCTTCCCGCAGGAGAGGCTCGTACGGCCTCCGCACTCGGGGGCTGGAGCCTCGGTGTCTCCGCCTACAGCCGGCATCCGGAGCTGGCGAAGGAATTCGTGGCATTCCTCTCAACGCACGAGGCGCAGCACGAGCGTGCGCTCCGCGGTGGCTATTTCGCCACACGGCCCGGTGTGTATGGGGACCCAGCATTGACGGAGGTTCTGCCCTGGTACGACGAGATGCGGGAGGTGCTCGAGAACACGGCGGCGCGGCCATCCGCTGCAACCGGCCGGCGCTACAACGAGGTCTCCGGCATCTACTATCAGGCGGTGCACCGTATCATCTCGGGGCAGGCGGATCCGATGGAGGAGCTTGCCGACGCGCAACGCCGCATTGGGCGAATCATCCGCTGAGACGATGAAGGAAGGCGGCCCGGGAACACTCGCACGGAAGCAGGCACGCCTGGCCTGGGTGTTCATGGCACCCACGTTGGTGTTGCTCGCAGCGGTTGGGCTTTGGCCCCTTGTACAGACAGTTTATCTGAGCTTCACCGAGACCTTCACCGGCTCGCCGGAACCGCCCCAATGGGTGGGAGTGGCGAACTACGCCGAAATGCTGTCCGAGCGGCAGTTCTGGCTGGCCATACGCAACACCGTCGTCTTCACGGTGGTGTCGGTGTCACTGGAGTTCGTGTTGGGATTATGCTTTGCGCTGCTGGTGCACACGCACTTCAAGGGGCGGGGCCTGATGCGGGCGGCGATGTTGATCCCCTGGGCACTGCCGACCGTCGTGGCGGCGCGCATGTGGGGGTGGATGTTTAACGACGTGTTTGGCGTCGTGAACGACCTGCTGGTGGGCAAGCTCGGCATTCTCTCCGACCCTGTTGCCTGGACGGCGACTCCGGGATTTGCCATGGCATCCGTGATCCTGGTGGACGTGTGGAAGACGACGCCGTTCGTGGCGCTGCTCCTGCTTGCCGGCCTGCAGCTCATCTCCGGTGAACTCTACGAGGCCGCCGAAGTGGACGGTGCCTCGGCCTGGCAGCGCTTCGTGACGATCACGCTTCCGCTGCTCAAGCCGGCGATCCTCGTCGCGCTGATCTTCCGGACGCTGGACGCCCTGCGCGTGTTCGACGTCATCTGGGTGATGACCCGCGGCCAGCACGGGACCGAGTCCGCCGCCACCTACACCTACCGCAGCCTGATCGAATACAACCGGCTCGGCTACGGGAGCGCCCTGAGCGTGGCGATCTTCTTCCTGATTGCCCTGTTCGTTGTCTTCTACGTCTATACACTGCGTGTGGACGAGGAGCGCTGACAATGACCCCGCGCCGCTCCCCCGCCGCCGTGATCGCCTTCTACCTGTTCCTGGTTGTGGCGCTTGCCTACACGGTGTTCCCCTTCTACTGGGCGGTGAACACAAGCCTCATGAGCCGCGCCGATCTGATGAGCGTGCCGCCGGTCTATTTCCCCACGGAGCCCTCTGCGGCGTCCTACCGTGCCGTGATGGAAAGCCGGCTCTTCGTGCTGGCGCTGCGGAACTCCGCCATTGTGGCCGGCGGGGCGACGCTTCTTGCGCTGGTGGCCGGATCACTGGCGGCGTGCGCGCTCGGAAGGTACCAGTTCCGCGGCCGGCGCTGGATGCTCTACCTTGTGCTCTCCATGACCATGTTCCCGCAGATCGCCATCGTTGGCTCGCTCTACAGCATGGTCGTGCGCGCCGGTCTGTACAACACGCACCTGGCGCTTGTCCTGACGTACCTGCTGACGATCCTGCCGTTCACCGTCTGGGTGCTGAGCAACTTCTTCAAGACCCTGCCGAAGGAGCTGGAGGAGTCCGCCTACGTGGACGGCGCCTCGCCGCTGCAGGCCTTCTGGATGATCCTGCTCCCGCTCAGCGCCCCGGGACTGGTGACGACCGGGCTGCTGGCCTTCATCACGAGTTGGAACGAGTACCTCTTCGCGTTGAGCTTCACTCTGGACGAGCGGGCACGCACCGTCCCCGTCGTGGTGGCGGAGTTCCGCGGCGTCACGGAATACGAGATCCCCTGGGGCGAAATCATGGCCGGCGGCGTGATCGCGACGGGACCGCTGATCCTGCTGGTGATTTTGTTCCAGCGGCGGATCATTTCCGGCCTCACGTCGGGGGCGGTGAAGGGATGAGGCCCGCGCTCACCCCGGACTCTCCGCGGGTGGGTTCTGCTGCCCGGGACAGGGAGGCGCCTTGAGGCAGTAACCGGCCCGGGGAACCCCCTCGTGCTTGCACCTCCGGCAGACAGTCTTCCGGCAAAGCGGGCACATGTGCATTGTCTGAAAATCGCCGATGCGCTGACAGAAGTCGCAGGAGACGAACCGGACCGTCATCCCGTGTCTCCACCCTCGGTGCCGGCGGGCTCGCGATGCAGCGGAGCCGGCACGTCCTCCCCGCTTTCGGCTTCATCGGGAGGCTCGATGCTGAATTGCTTGACGGGCTGATACCATGGCGCCATGGCAGGCCGGAGTGCCTTGGGCGGGGGTGAGAGCGGCGCCGGGTCCACACGCGCCACGGCCACCTCCAGGCCGTTCAGCCGGCAGAGCAACACCATGCTGCCGCGCGGAGGGATGGCGTCATCGGCCATTTGGACCAGGTTGTGGGGGATGGCCTGGCCCCGGCGAACCCAGGCTTCCGCGGTGGGGAGCAGGTAGGCGGGGGGGAACTGCGGGACGGCACGCCGGATGGGGATCACGACCTCCGCGAGCGATGCCTTCGTCGTCCGCCCCTCGAGGTCCTGCAGCGTGTGGGCGTCCTCGATACGGAAGGGGCCGAAATCGGTCCGGCGCAGTTCGGTTAGGATGGCCCCGCAGCCGAACTTCTGCCCAAGGTCATGCACGAGGCTGCGCACGTAGGTGCCGGTGGAGCAGTCCACACCGAAGACCGCGTGGTTTTCTCCGGTCAGCTCAAGGATCTCGAAATCATCCACGCGGACCTCACGCGGTTCAATTTCCGGGATCTCGCCCTTTCGGGCGTATTCGTAGAGTTTCTTGCCGGCGACCTTCTTCGCCGAGTAGGGCGGTGGGAGTTGCTCGATCTCGCCGGTGAAGCTGGTGGCGGCCTCCTGCAGGGCTTCGAGCGTGGGGCAATCCCAGCCTTCGGGAGCGGGGATGACCTCACCCTCGGCGTCGTACGTGTCGGAGGTGAAGCCAAGGCGCATGGTGCCCTCGTAGGACTTGTCCATGCCCATGAGGTGCTCGGAAATCCGTGTTGCCTCCCCGAGGAGCAGGACAAGCAATCCAGTAGCCTGCGGGTCGAGGGTGCCACAGTGCCCGACACGCCGGGTGGCGTAGATTCGGCGCACCCGGTCCACGACGTCATGGGACGTCATGCCCGCGGGCTTGTCCACGAGCAGAATGCCGTGAAATTCCGAGGATCTTTTTGACTTCTTCAGTCCGCCCATCAGATCTCCAGCCCGCCGCGGAGGAAAAAGGGGAACCGGGCAAGGCGCCGGAGGGCTCGCCCTCCAAGCCGCTCGACTTGCCGAATTCTCCGCTGCTTCTTGGCGAGGGAATGTTCTGGCTCTGCGCCACCATCGGTGCGCTGATGCCATTGCTGCCCATTTATTTGGCGGAAGTGGGGCTCGCTGCAAGCGACTTCGCGATGATCGTGGCAGTCCAAGCCGCCACTGCCATGGCGATCGGACAGGTGATCGGGTACCTGGCGGACACGCGGATGCGGCGCACCCGCCTGCTGCTGTGGATGATGCTGTTCGGCTCGCTGACGATGGCGCTCTTCCCTCTGCTGCCGCCGACGCGCCCGGCCATGATCCTCGGCATGGTGGTCATCGCCCTTTTCGTCAGCCAGCGCATCATGATCTTCAACGCGCTGCTGCTGGACAGCCGGCGGGGTGAGGAGCTCTACGGCAAAATCCGGCTCGTGGGCTCGATAAGCTTCGCCCTGACAGCCATCGGTGTGGGGATCCTTGCGGACATGCCGGTGTTCGGCGCTGCGATCATGTGGCCCGTGCTGGTGGCGATTGACCTGTTCTTCGCCATTTCGCTGATCCGCACGCGCGACGAACCGCCCAAGCGCCGCACCTCGCCCGGAGAAGCCAGCATCGGCTTCCTCGAGGCGCAGAAGATTCTCCTCAGCAACAGGCTGCTCGTGCGCTTCCTGTTCTTCGTGTTCCTTGTCCAGTTCGCAGCCACTCCGGGGCACCTGCTGCAGGTGAACCTGATGCGCGAGCTGGGAGCGTCCGCCAAGATTGCAACGGGCGCGTTGGCGCTGGCGGCTTTCGTGGAAGTCATCGTGTTCTACTACGGCGCTCAGATCATCCGCCGTTTTCACCTGATGCTGCTCTTCCTGCTGGTGCCGCTGGCTCTCGCCGTGCGCTGGAGTCTTGTGGCGTTTGCCCCTGGAGTCGGGGTCGTCCTGGCCTCGAACCTTCTCCACGTTGTCACATTCGGACTTCTCTATCTGTGCAGCATCATCTTCCTGAACCGGGAAGTGCCCCGCCGGCTGAAGTCGAGCGGCCAGACCATGTTCGGGCTGGTGTTCGCGCACCTTGCGATGCTGCTGGGCAACCTGTGGGCGTCGGTTTCTCTATACTGGTTCACCAAGGGCCCGATGCAATTGACCGAGCAGCAGGCACTCCAGCTGAATTTTGGTATTGGGGCGGGTGTGGCAGTCCTTGCGGCCGTCTCGGCCATCCCGATGGCCCGGGAATATCACCGCCGGCACGGGCCGGGGCCGCTTACCCGGGCGGCCGGGCTGCTCCGTCTCCCGTTCCGGGTATAGACAGCGCCTGCTTCAGCCACCGCGCGGCGCGGTCCACAGGATGGAACGGGCGCTTGATGATGGTGAGTGAATAGCCACAGTAGAACGACGGGTCCACCTCGGCAAAATTCGGGTAGTAGCGCATCTCCAGCTCGATGGGCTGATCAAGAGGCGCCAGCACGCGCATCACGAAGTGCGCCGGATCGTAGTAGCGGGTGAACTGACAACCAGCGGCGAATTCCTCCCGGACCAACTCCTGGAATCCGCCCGAGTCACCTATATAGAAGGGAATAATGAGAAGTTTTCCGCCCGGGCGCAGCACACGCATCGCCTCAGCCACAAGCCGCCGGTCTCCATCGCCCTCGAAATGCTCGAACGAGCAATGGAGCGTCATCGCGTCCAGGCAATTGTCCTCGATCGGCAGCGAGCAGGCATCGCCCGCCATGAAGTGGATCGGTGTGCTCCCGTTCCCGGCCACGGAGGGGAATTCTATCTCGCCAGGCAGGTCCTCGTAGAGCATATCCTGCCGGACCATGGTCCAGCCGAGCTGTTCGGCGGCGTAGTTGGGGAAAATACTGAGGCAACTGGCAACGTCGAGGCAGCGGGCCCCCGAGGGCAGACCCAGCGCCTTGCCGGTGAGGTAGTATTCGAGGATCTTCTCGCGCGGAGGTTCGAATTCCGGCCAGTTGCTGCTCCCGGGGATGCGGGCATAGATGTCGGCGCGCTGCTCGACGTACGGACGAAAGAGGCGCTCAAACTCGGCGAACTCCTCTTCGTCTATGGGCGTAAAGAGGTGCCGTGCAGGGAAAGCGGCGCCGAAGTCGAGTTTGTGCATGGTCGAGGAGAGTATCCGGGGGCTCAGTCTGTTGTTTCAGGCTCGCAGTAATCCCAGCCGGGTTCACCAGCAAGGCGCAGGTACGCGGAAATGTCGAACGGCCGTGGCACGCCGCTGACCTGCTGATCGAGGATGCTGAATTTTTGCATGCCGAGCAGGTGTTCGACAAGATCGCAGGACTGGAACTGCTCCCGGAAGGTGGTGTTGAAGGTTCTCTCGCTTCCTGCCGTGCGGCTGGTACCGAGGCCAACAGCCTCCACAGTCCATGTATAGTCACGCTGGCCGTTAAGGAAGATACCCTTTTCCATGAGGTCCACGCCGGTGACCTGACCCTCGACCTCGACGGGCGGAAGCTCGTGCGTCCCGTCTATCCAGAGGCGGACGCGGTAGCCGGTGGCGTTCTCCGCGGTGGTCCATTGAAACTGCGGCTGGACGGAGATGCCTTCCGCGCCGTCCGCGGGCGCGACGAGGTTGAACTCCCCGACAGCTCCGACGGTAAACGGCTGCCAGTTCGGGGAGTTCCACACCGTCACGTCGCCGTCCGTCGCGCCCACGCGCCAGAGATACGTCTCCCCGATCGTCAGCGGATCAAAGGGGCTTTCCAGCACCGTCTCCTCGCCGAACACAAGCGGGGAGCGCCGGATCGTGTCCGGGTCGGGCTTCAGGTTGGGGCCGGGCCTTGCCACTTCGACCATGTACGCATAGACACCTGCAGTGGGCTCCCATTCGAAGGTGGGGACCTGCTCCACACCGGTCTCGAAGGGGGCGGGTGACAGGAGATGGAAGCCTCCCATCGGGATGGTGGTGAACCGGCGGACGCCGCCTTCGTTGAGTTGTGATTCGTTGTGGGAATAGGCCACGACCGCCCAGAGGTATTCCGTGTTGGGCTTCAGCCGGCGGTTCTGGGGCACGTCGTACTGCACGAGCCCGCTCTGCAGCGGCACGTCGTGGTGAATGATGATACGGTCGGTCCCGTCGTCGAGCACTTCGAAGATAACGATCTCGTACCTGTCCGCCCCGGCGGCCGGTTCCCACCGGAAGCGGGGGCGCAGGGTCTGGTTCGGCTGGTTGTTGTTCGGGCTTATCAGATCGAAGGTGCCGAGCGCTGTGGCCCTGAATCGCCGGGGGCCGCCTTCCACGATCCGCGAGCCGCCAAGACCTTGGGCCGAGACGCTCACGTAATACTCCGTGCCACCGGAGAGCACCGGCTCCTCCCACCTGTGGCTCGTCCCCTCGATGCCCTGCACCACGGCGATGGGCACCGGGCTCATCTCTCCGTCCTGCAGCGGGAAGACCGCAAGACTGTAAGTGTCGGCGTTCTCCGAGGCACTCCACCGGAATTCGGGCCGGGTGGAGAGCGTGTCCCCCGGCGAGGCGGGGGCGGTGAGCTCGAACGGTCCGAGAGGGGGTGGGTCCTGGGCCCTGATGCGGCGGGGGGAGTTCTCTGCCGCCACGCCGCTGAATGCTCGGTTGTTCGCCTCCACCTCAATGTTGTAATAGGTGCCGGGCTCGAACAGGTCCTCGGCGATGAGCTGGAAATCGCGCTCCTGCGTGCCGAGAACCTGGAACACCGGGGCGCCGGTGGGGCTGCCGCCCTGCAGCCTGCGGATGCGCATGTTGTAATTGTCCGCGTGGTTGGAGCGCGTCCAGCTCACCTGGAATACACCGGAGACCTCCTGGTCATGCTGCGGCACCATGATGCGGAAATCGCTCGGAGGCGGCACGACATCGAAAGCGATGGCCTCCGTGAGGATGAGCTTCGGATCCCCGAACACATCCCGGGCCCAGAGTTGCACTGTGATATTGTAGTTTCCCGGCGAGCCGCCCGGATTGATCTGGAGGCGGAAATCCCGGGTCCTGTCGTTGTCTATGAGGTACTCTCCCGGTGTCATGCTGGCGACCTGCCAACCGGGGGGAGACTGGGTGACGGCGATCCAGAAGTTGGTCTTCAGGCTGCGGTTTCGAACCGTGATGGTGGCCTCGACCGTCTGATCGGTCCCGATGACCTCCGGCTGGTATCCCGTGATTTCGCCGTTGGGAACCAGGCCCGGCTGCGCCACCGCGGTCACCGGAGGGCCGGACACCAGCATCGCGAACAACAGGGGAAGCAGCCAGCGGGTGGTGAGCAGTCGCGGGAATCTCAAGTGTTTGGAGTCCTGCTGTTGAAGTGAGCGGGGGGCCGCGGGAGGCGGGGCCAGTGGAGCCACGAGGCCGCCCTCAACGCAAGGGCTACCCGCCGCCGGCTGCTCATTGCTCCCGCCAGCGGAGGCTTTGTCGCTCGAGGCGCCGGCCATCGTTGTGCTCCATCGTGCGGAGGGCGTGGGGAGGCTCCGGGTCGAACTCGTACCGGATCTCCCGCCCATCCGCCACCTCCACGAAAACGGCAAGTCCCTCCCCTGTCTCCTCGGCGCGGAGCCGCGCCGGGGCGGGCTCCAGCGGCTCAATGGCTCCCTCTCCCTGGGTGGGGAAAAGGCGGAAGGCGGCGCTCATGCCGGGCTCGGGCGCGAGCTGCCGGAGAATGAGCGGAAGCTCCTCCTCGAAGAAGTCCAGCCGCGTGCGGGCGAAGGATCGCTGGGCGGAACCCTCGCCGTCCCGATGGGAGAGATGGACGCGGACGGGCCGTTCCCGCCAAAGCTGCAGCTCCCAAGCCACCGTACCGGCCGGCGCGACGGTTACCCCGCCCATCTTCCGGGTCTGATCCGCCCGGTAGAGGTCCCAGGCACGGGTGAAGGCAGAGCCGTTCTCCTCCCAGTTCTCGCGGAAGGAGAGGGCCAGGACGTCCTCCAGCGGCTTCTGTCCGTGGGGCCACTCCGCCGGGACGTGGTATTCGCGGTTTAGCTGTTCCTCGCGCAGGGTCATGGTGACACTGGTGATTACTTCGCGGCCGGAGACCAGCCGCGTCCCGCGATAGACGGCGGTTTCTGTGCGGCCTTCAAGCCCCGCGATGGAGAGTGGCTCCACGCCGGCGAGCAGCTCATCCAGCGGCCGCGATTCCTGCTGCGCTGGCGCGGCCCCGGCAAGGAGTACCACGAAGGCGAGCAACACGGCACGGAGAAGCACGGCCGGGTGCCCACCAGCGGCGTCAAACCATCTTCTTCTTGTTTCGTGCGTAATCGGCAAAGATGAACTTCCCCAGTTCGTCCAGCGTGGCGTAGTATGCCCGGCCCTTGTTCGCCCGCGTCATCTGATCCACGAAGTCCTGCAGATAGGGGTCCGTGGTGATCATGAAGGTGGTGATGGTGACCCCCTTGCGGCGGAGGTAGGCCGCTTCGTTCACGGTCTGCGCCACGATCTTGGGGTCGAGGCCAAAGGGGTTTTTGTAGAGTTCCCCGTTCTCCCAGATCGCCGAGGGCTTGCCGTCGGTGATCATGAAGACCTGCTTGTTGACGTGCTTGTGGCGCTGGAGCATCCGGTAGGCCGACTGGAGGCCAGCCTTGGTGTTGGTGTGATAGGGCCCCGCGCGCACGTGGGAGATTTTGTCCAGGTCCACCGGGATGGCGTCATCGCCGAACAGCGCCACCTCGATGGCGTCCTTTGGGTATTTCTGCTGGATGAACTCGACGAGGGCCATGGCGACCTTCTTGGCCGGAGTGATGCGGTCCTCGCCGTAGAGGATCATGGAGTGGCTGACATCAATGAGGATAACGGTGGCGCAGGAGGTGAGGTGTTCGCGCTCGTGGGTTTCGAGGTCGTCCTCTGCCATGGAGAAGTCCTCCAAGCCGGTGCGCCGGAGGGCGTTGCCGATTGAGTTGACGAAGTTGACGTCCTGAATGTCGTCACCGAACTCATAGGGACGCGTTTCGGGTTGTTTCTCGCCGGTGGCGCCGGGGACGGGGACGGGGTGGTCGCCGGCGGTGTCCTTGCGGAGGCCGTGGAAGATTTCCTCGAAGGCGTTCTTCTGGATTTCGCGGCAGGCTCTGGCCGTGGCGTTGTAGCGGACTTCCCCCTGCCCATCGCCGGGCTGGCGTTCAAGCAGGCCCTCCTCCTCGAGGTGGTCGCGGAACTCCTCGAAGCTCATCCCCATGGCCTCTTCCAGGCCGTGACGTTCCCAGATGGCCTCCATGTAGCGGAGAGCCTGATCCACGTCTCCCCCGGCACGGTTGAGCAGCTCGAGGAACAGGTTGGAGAGTTTGCGGAGGTTTATCTCTCTGGCGACGTCTGGGTCGAATTTTTCATAGCGAAACAGCATCGGTCTGGACCACCTTCGGGACTAACGGCCCACTCCATGCAAGGATAGGGTCAAACGGAATCCGAATCCTCGGGCCACCCGGCCGGCGGAACGGAAAGGGCATCAGGAGGACTCCCACCCATGAACCGCTACGACGCAGGATTCTCCTCGGGGAAGCAGGTCCTTGCTGTCCTGGGAATCGTTGTCGTTGTTATAGTTGCGGTGCTCATTCTCAACCGCGATGGATACGATGACCCTGCTCAGACGGCCTCTGCACCGGATGGAACAGAGGCGCACCTTACGGAACGGGAGGGGCGCCGTGCAGAGCCACGAGAGCGCGCT